>DASCOT010000168.1:0-22455 GCA_036012155.1 Acidobacteriota bacterium | reverse complement strand
GTCATGCACTTCGGCCCGCCGGATCGCACCCGACGCGAGGGTAACTACCCGGACGGGCTTTCCACTCGACCGCCGATTCTGTGGTCATACGACGAGCGGCATCCCGGCATGGAGTCGAACGAGATGCTGCTGTTCGTGTACCGCGCCGGTCGGTGGAAGCTCATGCCGCCGCAGAACATTGGGATAACCGGCATTCCCGTGGAAATGCGACGGTCTGAAGCGCGCTCGATACTGCCAGGCATCCCGGGCGAGTACCAGATGGCGATCGATCTGGCCATCGATAGCTCGCTCGTCAACCCGGTCAACTACGAGGCTGCGATCAGCGACGTGCGTACTGCCGTCTTGCTTCCGGAAGCGCAGATTCCCTTCGGATGGTCCACCCGTCAAGCGGCGGCGGCCGACGGCAAGGTGAGTGTCGATGTCGAGCTGACCTTTCGGCTGGACTCATTGGTCTTCCATCTCGTCGACGGAGCGTTCACTACCGACATGGTGATCGATGCACAGTTGCTGAGCGGCGACGAGCCTTCAGCGGTGGCGTCGGAGCGTGTGGTGATCACGGTGCCGGAGGCGGAGATGGAGGGACGCCGGCAAGAGACCGTGCAGCGGACCATTACCATGGCGGTGGCGAACGGCGAGTACACGCTCGAGCTGATGCTGCTCGACCAGCTGCTCGGCTACCGTACGGTCTACCGGGGCGATCTCCAGGTACGATCGCCATGAGGCTCGAGGCGAGCATCCTGGGCGCTCTGAATACTCTGTAGCCGTTCCCAGTTGTCGTCGAGGAGTTGCAACTCCTCGAGAAAATCGACGTCGATACCGGCGCCGCCGTGTGCCAGAGGTACCAGACGGGTGCCTTTCTCGGCACGCAGCACGCGGGCCCCGTGTCGCTCGATCCGGCGCCGCGTGACGAGCGATGCCAGGGCGTAGCGGACGGTGCGGCCGATACGCCCGCGGATGCCGCCTCGACGTCCGATCTTCTCCATTTCCTTGGCGATCGACAGGATCAACGTATCGATCAGCGCGATGGGCGCGCGCGCGCCGAGCCACGAGATAACCAGACGCAGGAGGCCAAGCAGCGCGCCAAGCTGTTCTTGCTTGCGCACCCCATAGAACTCATCGAGTAGGCGCAATCGATGCAGTCGGGAGGGAATCGCCAGGTTCAAGCCGCTGGCCCGGCCGGACATATCGCGCAAGTGAAGGCAGGTACGGCGGAAGAACGGCATGTACTCAGCGTAGGCCTCCTGCAGGGTGACACCGTGAAAGAAGTCGGCCCGGTCAACCTGCGGCCCACAGCTGGTCAAGAAGCTGCGGAGTGCTGCCGGTGTGGTCAGCGGATGGTCGCCGAACAGCAACAGCACGGGCTCGTCGGGTTGCGGGTCGACCCCTGTGTAGGCCGCGGACAGGTTGGCCACCAAAGTCGCTCCGGGACGCTGTACCAACGGATGGAAGGCATAGCGCGAAGGGATACGTCGCAACGAATGCTCAGGTGCGAGGATCCACATGCGCCGCAGACCACATGCCTCGAGCGTATCGAGCAGGTACTCGATCACCAGTCGGCCGCGCAGGCGCAAGAAGGCCTTGTTCTCGAGCGGAACTTCAGGTTCGTTGCGTCGAAGTCGTTCGGCTCGCCGCCGTCGCCGTCGCTCGGAAACGGAGTTCGAGCCGGCCAGCACCAGGACCTTGAGGTCCGAGGTGAATGGGTTGGGTTGCGCGTCTTCCATGCGGTGATTATAGCGTCGAGGTGGAAAGCGGCCCCGGGACGATCGGTTGCGACTGCCCACGGCGTGCTGGAGGTGCGCGCTAGCGTGCTGACGGGGTTACCGGGGCCCGCTGTGCCAGAACCTCGCGTGTGTAGGATGGTGCGGCCTGGATTTCGCAGGCGGCGAAACGGGACAGCATCAGGCGAATCTCGGCGTCCACCCAGTTGGTCGGTAGCCGCCGCGGAACCGCCGACGAGGTAACCTTCAGGCTCTGCCGGTCGACGATCTGGTACTGCCGCCGCGTGTCCAGTCGGCCGTCGGAATCGAGAAAGACCGCGTGCATGAGGCCGGAGCGGCAGAGCAGCCGGTGGCACTCGCGAGCGAACTGTCGGGAGAGCACGAACGGCAGCCGCGACAGCACGTTCCACGCACAAATCGCCGAGTAGCTGCCGTCCTCGAACGGTAGACGTTGCTGTCGAAGGGTATCGGTAGAGAGCGTCAGCGGCGTGATCTCTAGCGGGCCGAGTCGCCGAGTCTCGTGCGCGAACAAATCGTAGCAACTGACGTCGAATCCGCGACGGGCCCAAAACTGGATGTTCGCGTTGCTTGTCGCTCCGAGATCGAGGATGCGGGCGGGGGCGGCCGAGGCGTCGAGTGCTCCGGTCATTCGCCACAGCAGATTCGACGGATACGAGCGGTTGGGGAGCAGGTCGTCTTCGGAGCGCTCCGCAACGTCCAACGTGGCGGTGGCGAAATCGCGCGTACGTAGGTCACGCGGCGCCTTCAGGTCGGTCGGGTCGTTCACCGTCGGTAGCTCGCGGGGCTCGTCCTCCGAGCCGTAGCCTGAGCCGTTGTAACGGCCAGCGGCAGCGTTGCAACCGTGACCACGGTGCCTCGCGCGCCACCCCCGCGCTGAGCCATCCCCCTCATGCGCTCAAGGATAGCAGCCGCTGAACGCGCGGTCGCTCAGCGCTCCGCCGGAGTTGCGGTGTCCACACGGAACAAGGTTTGCAACGCGTTTATCTCTTCCGGCAAGAGCCGGAATGACTCGCGCTCACCCGCCAGCCATTCGCGTAAGTCGAAGGACTCGCGCATCAGTCCGGAGACCGAGTGGTCCAGCTTGTTGAGGAGAATGTGGACCATCTCATGGGCGGCGGCGCGAGCGACCACGAGCGGTGCCAGGGCCGGCAAGTAGCTGCCGCACTCCGCCGGCGCCAGTTCCTCGATCGCTGCAGTCGGCTCCACACCGGCCGCTTCCGCCTGGGCACGCGCGCGTGTTGCCTCGCGGCAGCGCAGAACGGCCTGCTGGCGAAACCACAGAGCTTGGCGGTAGAACACGAAGCAATTGCGGCCGACGCCTACGTCGTCGTGTGGGGCCAGCCCGATCACGTTCGATGGGCCGTGGAACCACCGCGTACCGTCAGAAGCCAGGATAAGGAAGCGTAGCTCGCCCGATCGCAGCGCCCGACGTGGCGAGTCGTCGAGGATCCAGCGGAGCTCGATACCGGCTTGCGAGCGGAATACTGCCTCGATCTCTGTTTGGATCGTCGTGAGCTCGTCGCGCGAGATCAGCTGATGGTCGATCAGATAGACGATGAGCTCTTCCGAGTCGCTCTGCTCCGGCGTTGCCGCGACGAGCGGTGTCGGAACGCTACCGATCAGAAGAAGCGCCGTCAGAGCACCGCAGAGCGCCCGCACACATGGTGTCGTAGAGTCCTTGAACATAGCTCTCAGGGTGCTCGGAAACCGGGAGGGTCAAGGGCACGCCACTATACCATTCGGCTACTCAGCTCTACCGCAGCCACGATCCGCCCACCCGTGAACTGGATTACGTGGAGCCTCGATGAGGCTCGGGCGTCAACACTAGCTGACCACGGAAACGCCGTCCGACTCCCACACCAATTGATGGTCGCCGCGGATGCCGTTGTGGATGGCCCCTTCGATGATCTCCACACCCTTTCCCTGTACGAGTGCTTGGAAGGCGCCGGGGTCGCCGATGGCGTTGTCGCTCAGCACGTCACGCGAGATCTGCAGTCGCAACGCGAACGCCGTGCCGTCGTCACCGATGATATGAAACGCGCATAGCGCCTCGTCGTGCTTGTCGCCCTCGGTGGGAGGATCCCACTCCGGGAGGTCAAGACGAATGCGGAAAGTCTGCTGCGTGGCGCCGTCGACGAAAATCCACGGCAATCGCGGGGGCTTCTTCAACCTGGCTTTGCCCTCTAGTCAGTCGGTTATTCGATGCATCGAGCGGCGCGACAACGCCCGCGTCGGGTAGGGAACCGCGCCTACACTATCATCGTGCCGGGAATCGCGCGGCAAGCGGATCCGCCCTTGGCGAACGCCTCGGCAGGAGTTGGTAAGTGCCGTTGCGGCGGCTCTAAAGCGGCCCGAATCAGCCGCACGATGGCACCGATGGTCGGGCGCTTGCCAGACATCAGCAGGGTGAACCGGAACATCTTGGCAGCCACCCACACCAGGGCCACCGTTGCCGCCAGCAGCAGCAGGATACCGAGCCAGATCTCCCAGGTCGGTGGCCGCAGCACGTTGATGCGGGCCAGCATCACCAGGGGCGTGGCGGGTGGAAACAGCGAGATCACGCGGGTGACGAGCGTTGCCGGGTTGGTGATCGCATAGAACACGAACACCAGGCTGAGCACCATCGGCATGACGAGTGGGAAGGCGATTTGTTGGAGCTCTTCCGACGAAGTGCATGTCGACGCCGCCGCTGCGTAGATCACCGAGTAGAAGGTGTATCCGAGCAGGTAGAGAACGGCGAAATAGAAGAGTAACGAAGGATCGAGGATCTCCAACAGGTCGGTACCCTGCATCGCCGCGCCGACAGCCAAGGCCGGTAGGACGAACAACCCGACGAGCATCGACAACAGGATCCATACCGACAGCTGCAGCAGGCTTGCCGCGAGGACGCCGAGGATCTTGCCGGCGATGAACTCCGTCGACGTGACCGCCCCGAGAATGAGCTCGATCAACCGGGTCGACTTCTCCTCGATGATCGAGTTGCCCATCTGTTGACCGCCGATCAACACAGTGATGTACAGCAGCATCGCCAGCAACAACGTGCTCATGTAGGCACGGAAGAACCCGCCCTCCTCTTCGCCCTCGGCAGAAATCGTAATCGCCTCCAGGTTCCACGACACGAGAGCGTTGATACGCTCCGACCGCAAGCCGCTGCCCTGTAGGTAATCCTCGAGCGCGACCCGGCGAACGGCCCGTTCCAATGCGCTGGTGATCACCAGGTTGCCGGTGACGCGCGCGTAGTAACGACCGCGGATGCCGAGCTCGTCGTCGCGCTCCAGGAGCAGGTAGCCGTCAAGGCTCTCGTCGACGATCTGCTGCTGGAGCGATGCGCGCGCATCCGTGACTTCGTCCTCCGACAGCGAGCTCACGGCGGCGGCCACCAGCGCGAAGTCGTCGATCTCGGCGAGCCGGCCGGCAATCTGTGAGCCACTGCCGGTGCCCACGTCGGCGACCGCGATATGTAGCTCATCGACGTCGGCCCGCTCCAGTAGGCTGGGGATGAACACCCACATCGACATGAAGAAAGGCACCAACAGCGTTCCGATGACGAACCACTTGTTGCGTACCTTGGCGATGAACTCCCGCCGCGCCACGTTGAATACCTGGGTAGCGCTCACGGGCCCTCCACCTTGCGTACCAGCTCACCTTCATCGGTCAGCACCAGCTGCGGCGTGTCGTCGCCGCTGTCTCCCACCTTGTCGATGAAGATCTCCTCCATCGACGGCTGTTCGGCGCTGAAGGAAAGTAGCCTGACGCGTCCGAGAAGCTCACGGAGCAACGCCTGGATGTCCGCTCCCGGGTGCATCTCCAACCGCGCCGACCGGCCGGAGTCGTTGACCTGGACGACGCCGGGCAAGCTACTCAGTCCGTTACCAGGGCCTTCATACTCGATTGCCAGGGTGTTGCGACCGTGGGATGCGCGTACCTCGCTGAGCGCGCCATGGAGCACCAGGTTGCCGCGATGGATGAGCGCAACGAAGTCGCACATGGCCTCCATCTGCTCCATCCGGTGCGATGACAGGATTACGGTGCAGCCACGGTCGCTCTGCTCCAAGATAAGCTCCTGCAGCAAGCGGGTGTTTACCGGATCGAGCCCCGTGAACGGCTCGTCGAGCACTACCAGCTCGGGCTCATGAATCACTGCGGCAGCAAACTGCACCTTCTGCTGCATTCCCTTGGAGAGCTCGTTGGTCGCGGAGTTACTTCGTTCGCCGAGGCCGACTCGCTCGAGCCAGGTCGCCGCGCGGCGGCTTGCCTCGGGGAGGCTGAGGCCGCGGATCGTGCCCAAGAAAGCGAGTTGCTCGAGCACCTGCATCTTCGGATACAGTCCCCGCTCCTCCGGCAGGTACCCGACGCGGTAACGAGCCTCTAGTGGCTGCTTCGCTCCCAGCAGGCGGACCTCACCGTTGTCGGGCACATAGATGCCCAAGCACGTACGGATTGTCGTCGTCTTACCGGAGCCGTTCGGGCCCATGAGCCCGAAGACGCTGCCAGCGGGCACCTCGAGGTCGAGCGAATCGATCGCGACGACGCCGTCGAACTCCTTGCGCAGACCGATGGTTCGCAGTGCTGCGGGGTCACTCATGGGCGAACGGTAGCGTCGCGCAATAGCGTCGACAAGGTGGCGTGGGTCGACCGGTGGTACCGCCCGACAGACGGTTCGCGGTGTCGTGCAAGCGGTTGACGGCAAAGTGGCCGAGGACGCCGCATCGCATCCCCGGCCAGAGTTGCGTGGGAGCCGGTCTTAGCCGCTGGCTTTGGCGCGGCGGTCCTCTACCTCGTCCCAGTTGACGACGTTCCAGAACGCGGCAATGTAGTCAGGACGCCGATTCTGATAGTTGAGGTAGTAAGCATGCTCCCATACATCGAGGCCGAGAATCGGTGTGTGACCCTGCATGTGGGGAGAATCTTGATTGGCGGTCGAATAACACTGCAGCGAACCGTCGCCGTCGACTACCAGCCAAGCCCAGCCACTCCCGAACCGCGTTGCGCCGGCCTTCGCGAAGGTCTCCTTGAAAGCGTCGAAGCTGCCGAAGGCCGCGTCGATCGCCGCGCCCAGGTCGCCGGCAGGCGCGCCACCGCCACCAGGGGACATGATCGACCAGAACAGCGAATGGTTGGCGTGGCCGCCACCGTGGTTGCGGACGGCGCCGCGGATGCTCTCGGGGACCGCATCGAGGCTGCCCAACAGCTCGGGCAGGGCCATCGCCTGCAGGTTGTCCTGCCCGTCCAGCGCACCGTTGAGACCGGCGACATAGGCGGCGTGATGCTTGTCGTGGTGGATCTCCATCGTCCGCGCGTCGATGTGCGGCTCGAGCGCATCGAACGCGTAGGCCAGGTCAGGTACTTCGTGGGCCATTGAAACGCCCTCCGTCAAGAAAACGCGTGGGGATCGCGACCGGCATCAGCTGAGCGCCGAAGCTCATTCCACAGAACCAAGCGGCATCGTCTCATATCCGCGAGGTAACGGCGATCAGCGCTCGAGAGATGCGGCCCGCGCAGCGCCGAACTCCGACCCCTCGGACCAGGCGGGCCATTCGGTGCCCTCACTGAGATCGAAGCCCACAGCGAACAGCGCACGTAGGTCAGCTTCGGCACCCGCGAGGTTCCAAGTCGCATCGAACTCGTCGCTCGGCCGGTGGTAGTGCAGTGCGGTGTACTGGCGGCGGACGAGGTCTGAGTAGTCTTCGGGCCGGTCCAGGAAGTGCACGCCGGCGTCGGTATACAACGCCGGAATACCGATCTTGGCGAGCGGAAAGTGGTCGGATCGATAGTAGAAGCCCTTGGCGGATTCCGGGTCGGGGCTGAGGGTGCGCCCGTCGGGCTCCATGACGCGCCGGAGGACTTCGTCGAGCTCCGAGTTCCCAAGGCCGATCACAGTGATGTCCTCGGTCGGACCCCAGATATTCAGCCCGTCCAAGTTGATTGCGGCCACCGTCTTGCCCGGCGGGACGAGCGGGTTTGCGGCGTAGTACGCCGAGCCGAGGAGGCCCTTTTCCTCGAGTGTCGTGGCCATGAAGAGGTGCGAGCGTCGCGTCTGTTGCTGCAAGGAGGCATAGGCCTCGGCGATCTCGAGCAGCCCCGCTACGCCGGTGGCGTTGTCGAGTGCGCCGTTGTAGATCCCGTCGCCCTCGATAGTCGGATCCTCCCCGAGGTGGTCCCAGTGCGCCGTCCAGAGAACGTACTCGTCGGCATCGCTGGAGTGGCGTCCACGTACTCGCCCGACGACGTTGCTGGAGGCGATACGGCGCAGGTGGTTGTCGAGATGGATCGCGGCGGCCGCGCCCAAGTCAATGGGCTCGAAATCGGCGCGTGCCGCCGCGGCAATCGAGTCGGCAAGGTTCAATCCGGCGGCGCTGAACAACTCGTCGGCGGTGCGCTGCGAGATCCAGCCTTCAACGCGAACCGCAGCGGGTTGATCCGGTGGCGCCGGCAGGCTGAACTGTGGGCCGGTCCACGAGCTACGCACCACATCCCAACCATAGCCGGCAGATTGGGTGTCGTGGACGATGAGCGCTCCGGCGGCGCCCTGGCGCGCCGCCTCCTCGTACTTGTAGGTCCAGCGCCCGTAGTACGTCATGGCTTCGTCGCCGAACTTGCCGCTCACCGGGGGATCGTTTACCAAGACCACCACGATTGCGCCCCGTAGATCGCGGCTGTAGTCATCCCAATCTTCCTCGGGTGCTACCACGCCGTATCCAACGAAGACCAACGGTGCGGTGACGTCGATGGAAGGTTCCTCGTGACGAGTCCAGACGACGAAATCGTCGCCATAGGTCAGCTCGTCGAGCTGACCCCGCTGGGCAGCGCCGCGGCTCCGAGGCATGCGGAGTCCGGCGGTTGCGGCATCGACGGTGATCTCGGCAACCGGAACACGCTGTAGCCAGGTGCGGTTTCCAGCCTCATCGGGATCGCCAAACGGCTCGATTCCCATGCGCTCGAGCTCGCCCTGAAGAAAATCGAGGGTGGGTGCTTCGCCGCGTGCTGCCGGGCCGCGGCCGGCAAAGGCGTCCGCAGCCAGGGTGCGCGTCAGGCGGGCAACGTCGGCCGCGGTGATCGTGGCCAACGCGCTGTCGCCATCAGGCCCGCCACACGCAGCGACGAACAAACAGGCGGTCGCTACGACCAGAGCCCGGAAGGGGGCCGGTGGGCTCATCGCTCGATCGTTGCCGCCGCTACATTGCGATCGGGGCGCAGATCGAACGTCACCGTAAGCGATCGCGGCGGCCCCACCAGCAGGATCGAGGTGCGCCTGACTTCGAGACGCTCGTCGAGCAAGTTTTGCCCTCGCAGGCCAAGCGTCAGTTGATCGGAGACGTGCCAATCGAGCGCCGCGTCGAGGCTGCTGCCGGACGCCAGCGGCAACGCGTTCAGATCGTCCTCGAACTGGTCGCCTGTGACGTGCAAACCGACCATGGCGCCCCATTGATCGGCGGTCCATGCCAACGAGCCGCGCAGCCTGTATTCAGGGACCTGCGGCAGTCGATTGCCCACCAGGGAAACCAGCGGCTGTCCGGAGATAGCGATGTCCTGATCGACGCGGGTGTCGATCAGCGAGGTCACCAGGTTGGCAGCGAAGCCGCCGCGCCGCAGCGATGCGTCGATCTCGATTCCGCGCACGGTCGCAGCACCCAGGTTGCGGCGCTGGCGCAAGACCAATGTCGGTGTAGCACCGACAGTGGCGTTGACCACTGCGTCGCGCAGTCGATTCCAATAACCGGTAATTCCGATTCTGAAGCGGCCCCCGGCGGTGGCGCTGCCCGACGACCAATCTCCACCGATCTCGGCGCCAGTGAGGCGCTCCTCGTTAAGCTCGTCGTTGGCGCTCGTGGAAACGTTGCCAACGCGGAAGGCGCGATACAGCTCGTTGAGGGTCGGAGCCCGGAACGATCGATATGCGGCGGCCCTCAGCCTCCAGTCGCCGCGAGGGCTGAAGACCACGCCGGCACGCGACGACACCGTTGACTGTGAGCGAGATTCTGCGCGCGCATCGCGCGGGTTGTTGTGCCATCCATCGCCGCGCAAGGAGCCTTCCAGGTGCCATGAATCTCCGACTGGGGCTTGGGCCGATACGAACAGCCCGCCGACGTTCTGTGTCCCGCCCGGATCGCGCGAGAACCCCGCCAGCAGAACATCCTCGCGACTCACACCGCCGACGCGTCGCCAGTCCAGCCCCGCACCCAGAACGACGCCGTCACCGTACTGACGCCATCCATTGGCGGCAATGCCCGTCTCCCAAGATGGAACCTCCTGGTCGAGCACCGCCAGTTCACGCGAGCGGGAGGCAATCACGCTCGAGAATCGGCTGCGGAACTCTTGACGGCGGGTGAATGCGGCGAACCGATGGCCGTTCGTGGCGGTTCCACCCTCGTACGACACGGAGAGGCCGAGCGCTCGCGTCGAGTTGTAGGTCTCCGGGGTGCCGTTGTCGCGCGATTCGTGGAAGGCCTCGACCCGGGCCAGCAGCCCTGGGGCGAGGCTCGCCCGCAGCATTGCCGTTTGGTGGCTGGAGGTCACCTTCTCGTCCACCGGCCCGCGATCGGCCTCGGTCACGGCGATGTAGCCGCGCGTATCAAAGGCGTCGGCTGCCAAGATCAGCCCGCGCTGCGAATCGCCGGCGCTCACCGCGAAACCGCCGCGGAAGGTCGACTGGCTGCCGCCTTGACCGTGTACCTGGATGCTGTGCCGTGCCGGCGGCGTGCGTGACACGATCTGCAGAGTGCCAGCGAGCGCCTGGTTGCCGAATGCTCCCGAGGCGCCGCCGAGGACCATCTCGACGCGCTCGATGAGGAGAGATGGCGTGCGGCTCCAGTAGACCCAGCCACCAAACGCATCGGTCAGTGGCAACCCGTCGAGCAAGACGAGGGCGCGGCTCGTGCCGCTGGGAGAAACACCGCGTAGGTTGAGACCCTGCGCCGTGGGATGGGCAGTTCGCCCTGGGCTGCGGCGCAACAGGCTGAACTGCGGCGCCCAGCGAAGTGCCTCGTCGAGCCCGAGCGCCGGACGCTGGCGAAGCTGATCTGCATTGATGACGGTGGCGTGCGCGGAGATCTCTTCGAGGTCGAATGGACGGCGCGTTGCGGTAACGGTGATGGTCTGCTCGACGCGCTGCTCCGGGGGTGCTTGCTCCTCCTGTGGCTCCTGCGCTGATACGGCGGGTGCCGCCAACGTCACAACGCCGAGGGCCAGCATCAAGCTCAGTCTCGCCGGTTCTCGGTTGCTTGTCATGAGATCGTCCTCGACATGCTCGTGGGAATGAATTCGGGGAGTCTATCGAGGTCGAGGTTCCCCCCTGAGAGGACCACGACCACACGGCTTCCCGGGTCCAACGGTAACCGGTGTTCGAGCAGAGCGGCTACCGGCGCCGCGGCCGAGGGCTCAATGACTAGCTTTGCGCGTTCGAGCACAAGGCCAAGGGCGCGGCGGATCTCATCGTCCGATACCAGGGTCACCTGCTCGACGAAGCGCTGTGCCGCCTCGAGGTTCAGGTGGCCGACGAACGGAGGAGCGAGGCCGTCGGCGATCGACTCGACGTGCTCGAGCCGCACCGGCTCACCGGCTGCGATCGCCGCGGTCATCGTTGGCGCTCCTTCAGGCTCGACTGCGAACAGGCGGGTGCCCTTGCCAATGCCGCCACACACGACGCCGAGGCCACCGCACAGGCCGCCGCCGCCGACCCCGCAGACGATTGCCTCCGCCTCGGGCATCTGTGTATCGATCTCGAGCCCGAGGGTGCCGTGGCCGGCAATCAACATCGGATCATCGAAAGGGTGTAGCAGGGTCAGGGATCGATCACGGCGCAATTCCTCGAGCTTCTCGAAGGCCTCATGTACGTCGCCGTGCAGCACCACCTCCGCGCCGTACGCGCGCGTAGCGGCAACCTTGCTCGCCACCGCCGTTTCGGGCATGACCAAGACGGCGTGGACGTCGGCGGCGCGCGCCGCGAAGGCGACGCCCTGGGCATTGTTACCGGCCGAGATGGTAATCACGCCGGCGTCGCGCTCCTCCTGGGAAAGGGTAGCGATGCGGTTCAGGGCGCCGCGTGGCTTGAACGAGCCGGTCTTTTGGAGGCACTCGCATTTGAGCCATACCTCCAAGCCGGTTCGCTCTGAGAGCGTGCGCGACGAGAGTAGGGGAGTCTGATGTAAGTAGGGCGACACCCGCGGTACCGCGGCCCGAACATCGTCGATTCCCGGCAGGTGCAGATCGCTCATGCCGCACGACACTAGCAGGTCGATGCACCGTTCGCCGCGTCGCCGTATACTGGCGGCGCCCCGGCGCGACACCGCGCCCGCACTCAGTCGACCGATGGGGAGCGAGGCGATGCTGAGCGATTTCCTACACGCACTGCGGCGCAGTCTGGATCAGCTGCGCTATTTCCGTCACACCCATTCGCCGCTAAGCCCTTGGCGCGGCACCCTCAACAAGCTTCTGCGTGAGACCGAGCGGGAAGCAACGCGCTATGGTGTCGCTTCGACCGTCGACCGGCGCCGGGCGTATCAGGTGGCGCGAATGGTGGTATCCAATCGGCACGGAGAGCACCTCGCCGATCAGGTGCCCGACGCGTACATCACATACTCGCCGCCGTCAGCGGCGACGTTCCACAATGGCAAGCGCAGCTACGCGTCGCCTGAGCAACGCCGTCAGGACTTTCTCGAGCATCCGCAGACGCTCGCCTACTTGCTCACGCCGCCCAAGTTGTCACGTCTGGGGCTGGGGGGCTCGGTCGCGGGCGGGTTGGTTGTCATCGAGCCGGGTGAGAGCGTCGATGTATCGCTCAAGACGGTGATGGCTCGACTCCAGAAGCTCGGCGCAGGCAAGGCGCCGACAGCCGATCTGGCCTCGTACGCCGGAGTGCTGCTGAAGTTGCACGCTGGCCTGCCGGTCGAGACGCCGTCGGAGGACACGGAAGAGCAAGCCGCCTGAGCGGCGGCCCCGTGGAGACCCCTGGCCGCACAAAGGGCGACCGGTCATCCGGCCGCCCTCGATGTCGAATCCGTCTTCCATCAGCCTCGGCGAGGCCGTGGCCTACGGCTTGCGGAACTTGAGCACGTAGCGGTCTGTCGTGTGGCGCCCTTCGTCGAATCCGGACGTGGTGTGGTCGTCGTCCGGGTTGCGGAGGATGTCGGAGCTCCCTGCGAGCTCGAACCCGCCCGCCGTGAACTCGTCGATAACGGTCTGCTCGTTGAGGCGATGCGTGTCCTCGTGCCAGCCCTCGTGGGGTGTGGCTACTTCGACGATACCGACGATTCCGCCGGACTTCATTACGCCAAGCAGCTGCCCAACCGTGGCCTGGCGGCCGTTGCCGAACTCCTCGGCATCGTGGTAGTTGCGCACCGCAATCGCCACGTCGAGGCTACCCGCCGGGACGTCGGGGATGTTGGTCACGACCTGGACGTTGCTCAGACCGTTGTTCGCAATACGCTCGTTGAGGGCGTCGAGGGTGGCGAACGATCCCTCGGCGTAGAATTCCATCACCGCGTACACCGTGCCCCCGTCGCCTATCACGCGCGACAACAGGTGGGTGTTGTAGCCGGCTCCCGGCCAAACGTCGGCAACCGTCATGCCGGACTCCACGCCGAAGAACTCGTACACGCCGAGGGCGTTGCGATCCTCGTCCTGAGCAACCTCGTCCTCGGGCCGGCCTGGGTCGGCCAAGGCGCTGCGGTCGATTCCGCTAGGCGCTGGGGCTGGCGGCTCCTCTGCGGGAGGCGCCTCAGCGGCTTGGTCGGCCGCACCGCAGCCGATCGCCGCAAGGCCAACGAACAGCGCGAGCGCCAGTGTCCAACGGTGGGTTCGTCTTTGCATCCTGTTGCTCTCCCGATGTGGGGGGGGTGAAGACTGCAGCACAAGGCGGCGCATCCTTCACGGTACCGACAACCGCCTGAGGTAACGACTACAGTGCCGGCTTGCGGTACTTGTGAACGAAACGGTGCACGTAATATCGGTGAATGGGGGCGTCCGCTCCGGCGCCGTCCTCGCCCGCTCTTTCGCGACCATCGAAATCATACGTGTCAGCGGGGTTCACAAGCACGTCTGACGCCTCGACGAACTCGAAACCGGCCGAGGTGATCTCGCGACGCGACAGCTCATCGTTGATGCGATGAACCGGTTCGTCACGCTCGTCAGGCTTGTCGGTATAGGCGTCGACGACAGCGAAGATTCCGCCGGGCTTCAGGACACGCATGAAGGCAGGCAGCGCCGCGAGACGGTCAGGCGCCTCGCCGAGGTCATGGTAGTTGCGGACCGTCAGCAGCACGTCGAGAGAGTTCTCCTCGACCTTCGTCGGGTCGGCGACAACCTCGAGGTTTGTGAACCCGAATGGGTCAAGGCGTTGACCGAAGCGCTCGCGGCTTCGTGCAACGCGCTCGGGGTCGCCGGGGGCCGGGCCCAGCATTGCGACGACGCGTCCTTCCTCGCCGACGAGCTGGGTCAGTATCGCTGTGTTGTAGCCACCGCCCGGCCAGAGGTCGCCCACTGTCGTGCCCGCGTCGATACCGAAGAACTCGTAGACTTCCAGCGGCTTGAAGCCGGCATCGCGGTAGTGATCGTCCTCGCTGCGTGCTGGGTGATCCAGCACGGATACGGGTGTGGCCTCGGGCTCGGCGGCCGGCTCGTCGCCGCCAGCACAGCCAACGGTCAGTAGACCGACTACGAGGAGGCTCACGCAGGCAGAGCGGGTAAAGCGCATCGCATCTCTCCTTGGTGGGGGTCCAGCAGATTGATTCGCGGCGTCGGCGGCGGAGCGCACGAGGGCATCCGGCCAGTCTTAGTGGAATACGCCGTATCAGATTCGCGCCTGCCTAGGATAGTCGGCGGCGATGGTAAGTGATAGGTGGCGCGGCGCGCGCAATGAGCGCCGGGCCACTAAGATAACGGCTCCGGTCTTGGTCAACGGGCAAGGGGGTGGAAGAGATGGCGAAGGTCTCGGCGGCGATGACAAAGGCGCTCAACGCCCAGGTGGCGCGAGAGCTCCAGGCCAGCCACAACTACCTCGCCATGTCCGTGTATCTGGAGGGCCGCAGCCTGGAGCATCTGGCGGCATTCTTCGTCCGCCAGGCAGATGAGGAGCGGTCCCACGCCATGAAGCTGGTGGCGTATCTCCAGGAAGTCGGGCAAGCGCCCGTGGTTCCGGCGTTGACTCGTCCGAAGGCACGTTACTCGTCGGTTGCTGATGTGTTCAAGACGTCGCTGAGGCAGGAACAGGCGGTCACCCGCGCGATCCACGAGATCGTCGCGACCGCTCAGGCCAAGAACGATTACGCTACGTTCCAGTTCCTGCAGTGGTTTGTTACCGAGCAGGTCGAAGAGGAGGCCTCGTTCAGCAGGCTGATCGACGTGATCGAGATGTCACAGAACTTCTTGCAGGTGGAACACTACGTGCGCCACATGATGGCGATGCAGGCGGAGCCCGGCGGGACCACAGCGGACGGCTAGTGGGCCGTGGCCGATCTGTGACGTGCCCTGACCCAGGCTACGAGCCCCGGCAGCAGGGCGATCAGTAGTGTGATCGGCGATACCAGGAACGAGATCGCCGCCGCCGGGGCGTGCGCCATGAGCCCGAGCCAGGCGGCCGCATAGGCGAAGCCTCCCTGCTCGACGCCGACGCCCGCGGCCGAGATCGGTAACCGTGCCACCAGGTACACGACCGGAACGACCGCCGCCATCTCGACGGCGGTGGTGGGCACATCGAGCGCGGTGGCTGCCGCCAGGTACGTAGCGATGGGGAAGACTCCCTCGATCAACGTAAGTAACAGGAAGATCCATATCTCTCGAGGGTGGTCTCGCCAGCCAGCGTACTCGCCGGCGAGTGCCCCGAGCCGGCCCGCAAGGCCGGGACGTGATGCGAGGCGCCGCCGCGCGCTGGCGGCGATTCTGAACGACAGCGGCAGGCTGGAGCTGAGGATGAGCACCGCGGCAGCTGCACCGATCATCAGCGTCGAGCTCTCGATCGGTACGTTCATTCGGAGGGCGACGATCAGCGTCACGCTGAAAGCACAGAACACGGCCTGTGAAAGTGCTCCGAGAGCCCGTTCGAGCGCGATCGAGGCGATCACGGTCTCGGTGCTGACACGGCTGCCGCGCATGACGGTGACACGC
Source organism: Acidobacteriota bacterium (assembly GCA_036012155.1). Taxonomy (GTDB): domain Bacteria; phylum Acidobacteriota; class UBA890; order UBA890; family WLXD01; genus DASCOT01. The sequence goes on along the minus strand of DASCOT010000168.1, from coordinate 6,616 downwards.
ACTACGTCGGCGCCGACCGTCATGGGCAGGAAGATGCTAGCGAACGACGAGACATAGTACGCCCGGGTAGCCTCGCCGATCCCGACCTGGACGCTCTTCGCACGCAGTAGCCGGTGCCACTTGTAGGCCATTAACAGTCGATCGCCCGTATGCAGCAGCACGACGATCGCGCCCCCGGTCAGCGAGATCCGTCCCAGGAGGGCGGCGACGTCGCCGAGGCCGGCGCGCCAGAGGACAAAGGCCACGAGCCCGAAGCTGACGCCGAGGCGTAGCGCCAGGCGACCCCTGCTCAGCCGTCTTCCGCTGGCTCCGCCGCGTTCCGTATCGTCTGCTTCGTCAGTCATGGCTGACGGTCCGGATTCGTTCGACCGCAATCGCTCTCCACAGTTCCGGCATGCGTCAACGGGGTAGCGGAGTCGGAAACTCGCCGCGAAGGTAGAGATCCTTGCAATGGCGATGGCGACGCTTACCGCTCGAAGTCTTGGTCAGGCTTCCTTGCGGCACCAGCATGAGCTCGTCGATGCGTACTCCAACCTCCTGAAGGACGGCAGCATGAACGCGTTGGCGCAGATGCTCGAGCTCATCGCGGGTGTCTTCCGTGGTCTCGCCGCCGCCGCGGGCCTCCTCGGTGGCGGGTGAGGCCAGAGAATCACGCACCTCGGCGGCGATTACCAGCTTCTGGCTTCCACGGGCCGGGTCGTCTACCCCGAAGGCTACGAAGCACCCTGGGCGGAGGCCCTCGACCGACAGCATCGCCTGCTCGAAGTCTCTAGGGTCGAATTTCCTACCGCTGAGCACGATGCGCTCCCGTACCCGTCCGACCCAGAAGACCTCTCCATTGCGCACGTACCCGAGGTCGCCAGTCAGAAGCAGATCGTCGTGGATCGCCCGCCGCGTAGCTTCTTCGTCATCGAGGTAACGGAGCAACCGCGAGGGTGTCCGTATCGCCAGCTCACCGACGGTGCCCGGCGGCAGTGGTTCGCGGTCGTCATCCAGGATCTCGATCTCGAGCCCCGGCGCCGGCCGACCGACTCCGACGATCTCGGCAGTGCGTCCCTGGCGCCCCGCAGCGCCGGCGGGCGCCGGAACGGCGAGGCGATCTTTCTCCAGGCAGTCGGCGTCGACGCACTCGACGACGTAGGGGCCGTGGGGATCACTGAAGGTCGCCCCGCCGACGTTCTCGGCACACCCGAAGTTCGTGCGCAGGGCGTGCGGCCCGACCCCGAACGGCGCGAAGCGCTCGTGGAACCGCTGGATCGTCGATTGATGGATCCGCTCGGCGGCATTGTAGAAAGCGCGCACTTCATCCAGGCGCACCCCTTCGAGGTCGGCATCGCGGACAGCGGCGGCGCAGACAGCGAAGCCGAAGTTCGGCGACCACGTGACCGTCGCCTGGATGTTGCTCAGAGTCCGTAACCAGAGCGCCGGCCGCTTGATGAAGTCGTGCGGTGTCATCTGTGCCAGAGGCACGCCGCAGCATAGACATTCATCATGTGCGTGCTCTGGTCGACCTGCAATCATGGCCATCCGGTCTTCGCATCCTCCGTGCCGTTGTGGCTCGGCCCGTTGTATTCCCGTTACTGGAGGTAGCCGAGCGCACGGAGCCGATCGGCGAGCTCGGCATCGATGACGGCTTCTTCGGAGTCAAGAAGCTGGTGCTGCGAGGAGCCCATGGCGCGCAGCACGAGCTGCAGGTATCCGGTTGACACGGGAGACTGTGCGGAAAGGTCGATCTGCTCCGTCGGGTCTGTGCGCCACCAAAACATCTGCGTTGGCCGATCCACGGTGGGCATGGCCGGATAGCTCTCCACGAGGTGGCGCTCATCCGTCAGTAGGCTATCGATGTGGTTCCCTCCGAGAGCGAGGTGCGCCAGGAGGCGCCGCGGCGCGAAGCGCTCGTCCCGGGCGCCTTGCTCGGCGCTGGAGATCACTGGCAACAGGCTGTCGCCACCTGAGCCTGTGGGTGGCGGGACGCCGACCAGGTCGAGAATGGTCGGCAGCAGATCGACGTGCTGGACGGCCGCGTCGACGCGCGCGCCGGCGCCCCATCCACCGGGGAACCTGATGACCAACGGGACAAAGATGATCTCGGAGTAGAGCGTCTGTCCGTGTCCGAATGATCCGTGATCGAAGAACTCCTCACCGTGGTCGGAGATGAACAGGATTACGGTCGAATCGTAGATACCCATCGTGCGTAAGCGATCGAGCAGGCGTCCGAAGTGCACGTCGTTGTGCGCTATCTCGGCATCGTACAGATCCAACAAGCCCGTCACGGCGTCGCCTACCGAGAGATCAGGCAACTGTTCGAAGGTATCCGCCATCAACCTCGGGTCCGTGAGTCGAGCCAGCCGTGAATCACGGAGAAAGCGTGAGAGCTGCGGCTCGCGCGGCGCGTACGGCATGTGGGGGTCATCAGTGTGTAGATAGGCGAAGAAAGGCCTATCCGGTTCGCGTTGCTCGAGCCAGCCGAAGAACGACTCGTTGACCCGCTCCGACAGCTGGGCGGAGACCGGCGTCTGCGTATCACCGTCCGGGATGAAGACAAAGCTGTCGAAGCCGTTCTCGAAGCCGAATTGTGCCGAGACATTGGCGTTGGTGATCACCGCGTGGGTCTCGTAGCCCTGCTCTCTGAGCAGACCGGGTAGCGTGACCGCATCCTCTGAAAGGGTGTCGAGGCGGCCGAGCACAGCGTGCGCGCGCGGCTGAAGGCCGGTGAGGATCGACGCCACAGAGGTCCGAGTCCACGCCGACTGCGCCATGGCGTGGTCGAAGACGACGCCTTCCTTGCTCATCGCGTCAAGGGCAGGGCTCGTCGGGCGCTCGTAGCCGTATGCACCGAGATGATCGGCACGCAGCGTATCCACCAAGTAGACAAGGATGTTGGGCGGGCGCTCGGCCGGCATGCTTGCCCGCAGCGCGGCCTCGAGGCCGCCTGGCAAGCGAGCTCGCCCGCCGGCGGCTTGGTGGGAGGCTTCGCGGGCCGCCTGGAGAAGGTGCGTGGCCTCGACTTGGCTCGGTTCCGGCGGCGCGGCACCGGCCGGGGCGGTGATCACGGGGCGTAGGATCCGAAGTCCAGAGGCGCGCGATGGCGTCCCGGGGTCGGCTAGAGCGAGGAATGACACACGCGCCACGCCGCCGCGATCCAGAGCCACCTGGAACGTCGCCGCCAGGTCTGGGCCGGTCAATGCGGCGATGAGGGTGGGCTCAGGACTGTCCTCGTAGAACGCCTCGGCGCGCAGGGTGTGGCCCGTAAGTGCGGAGTCGACGCCCCATGGCAGCACCTGTTCCCAGCGCAGTTTCGCGCCTGCTGCAACGTCGACGAAGTAGTCAACTCGAGTATGGAACGGAATCTCGAGAGACTCGCTGTCGGCTCGCACCGATCCAAACGGGAACTCGGGGCCGATGCGAACGTGCTCCCATGCTACGGCTGGTGACCGACGGATCGAGCCAGCGGCCCACAGGGCTTCATCGTCGCGGTTGCCATAGCGAAAGACGAGCTCGTTGCGTCCCATACGTACCCGTCGGCGAGGCAAGCCGACGCGGTAGTTGTTGAAGCCGGGGCGTAGCGAAATCGTGGCGATATCGTGACCGTTGATCACCACCTCGAGGCGCGGTTCGGTACCTGCCATCGGATCCGAGGGTCTCGCCCGGAACCTGATGGCCGCGGGTCGCGGATCGAAGGTATAGAACTCCAGTGTCGACTCGGGCCAAAGGCCCCAGGCGAATGTCCGACCGTCCGTACGAGTCTCGCCGTCCTCCGATCCTCGATTCAGGTGATGGCGGAGCTTGGCGAGACCCACGTCGACAGAGCGAGTCTCCGGATGGATGGTGGCGAGATCGAGGTTGGCCGCGAAGTCGAACGCCACGCGGTCGGGAGTGCTACAGGCAACTGCTGTCAGCAGCGCCGTCGAGAGCATGCGGCCGAGAAGCCGCTTCGCGCGCGTGACGTAAGTATCGATGAACATTGAGTGCCCAAGAGAGGACTTGAACCTCCACGAGCCTAAGCTCACTAGGTCCTGAACCTAGCGCGTCTGCCAATTCCGCCACTTGGGCATGGGCCGCGAGTATAACAAGGGCGCTGCGCGGCGGCAGCTCAGCGCATCAGCGGCAGATCGGGCTCCACCGACGGCTTCACCAGGACCCCGAGGTTGCGGATGTCGCCACTCCCATCGGTGTCGAATATCGGCAGCGTGCCCTGCTCGGACCAAATGCTGAACCGATACAGCCAACTTGGCCCCTCGATGTAGCGCTGCTGTTCGTCGACCTCGAGGGTGAGGTCGATAGCCACCCGGGGCGCGATACGGCGCTCCACCACCTGGCTGCCGAAGCGCACGATGACCCTGTTGGCCTTGGTGCGATTGCGGATATTGAGCGTGATGCGCTCGGCAGGCGCGGCGGTACGTAGGACGACCTCGGCATCTCGCCCTCCCTTGACCCAAAAGCCACCCACTTGTGGCTCGCTCAGGTAGGTGTTGTCGTCGAGGAAATAGGCATGGTAGATCGGTGGCTGCACCAGGGCTTGGCGGCGCGCTCGCGGGTTGGTGTTGAACGGGAGGTTGTGGAAGATGGTCAACTCGACAGGGAACAGGGTGTACGGGAGGCGGCTCGTGTGTGCCGCTGGCCGTAGCGAAGCGGTTACCGGGGTCATGATGATTTGCGCCAGGCAGAGGCCCCAGATCACCCACGAGCCTGCCGATGCTGCGAGCCGCGCGCCGGTCGGCAGGACGAAGAAAAGCACCGGATACACATTGGCGAAGTAGCGGCTGCCGACGGTGCCGCCGCCACCGATCCAGTTGCCCCGCACGTACAACACGATGGCCAGGATCTCCAAGAGCCAAAACACCGCCAGGAGCCCACGCGGGCTCATCCAGCGACGTCGGCTGCTTGCAAGGAACAGACCCAGCGCCAAGACAGCCGGAAACATATAGAGCACCATCCCACCGTTGCGTCCGATCCACACGTAGACTACGTCGCGCGCCAGCGTATCCAGCGGCGGCAACGCGGCAGCGAAGTCGGAAAGGTTGGTGGTCATGTCGATGCCGAGCTCGTCGAAGCTCCGGCTGGGGTCGAGGAACGGGTACGAGGTATTGACGTTGAACTGGCGGCGGTCGCCCCCCTGGTAGTTGGGGCTGCCGATCCAGGCCCAGGTCACGGCGAACATCGCCAGGATGATGCCGGCGCAGATCGTCCCGCAGGCGATCGAGCGGCCCCATCGGCGTTTTCGCAGGTTCCAGAGCAGCAGCGGGGCAACGAGAATGATGTTGGGCGGCTTGGAGAAGATCGCCAGGCCGTAGACCAGCGCCGCCGCATAGTCCGTCCAGGCTCCTTCCAGAAGCGCGCTCCATCTGCCGCCCGACGAGCGTGGCGTTTCCTTGAACAACCACAAGAAGGTAGCCAGAAACATCAACGTGCAGTTGAACCACTCCGGAGTCATCCAGAAGAAGTACAGGGTGACAACAGACCCCAGCAGATAGGTGGCGGTGAAGAGGCTGGCCACCGCTGCAGTCGATCCGCGGCGAGAGTACGCGTAGCCGGCCGCCAGCATGCTGGCCAGCAGGAGGGCGTGGAGAACGAAGAACCCGTTGTCGCCGAGGAGGCGCACGAACGGTGCTGCCGCCAACGGATAGATCCAGGCTTTCGAGTAGTACAGGTGGCCGTTGCCAGGATTGCGAACCAGGAAGATCCCTGAGGGCCCACCGCTATAACCGGCGGCGTAGACACGCTGCAGATCCTTGCGCTCGTATCGGATGTCGCCGTCGAACGCGAAGCTGTAGGCCATCGAGTGGTAGACGGCCTCGTCGCTCCAAAAGATGCCGGTGTGCGTGCCGTTGGTCTTGCTGTCGGCAACACGTAGCGTTGCCGCATAACCGAAGGCAGCCAGGGAGATCAGCACCAAGATCAGCGCGGGCAACCGGCGTCCGAGCATGGGCGAGAGACTACACCAGCCTACGTCGGCGCGCTGCGGCGACAGATGCTATCCTTAAGCCGTGGCCGTACGCTGCCGGTACCACAGGTTGCGGCCGCGCGAAGGGCCTTCCGCCTTGCTCACCCACCCGGATCTCGGGGCGCAGGCGGTTTCGCGGCCCCGCGGCGCGACCACTCAAAGCGCAGCATCGTAGAAAGCGCAGGATCGCTAGAGACATTTGCACCTGAGGAATACGATGAGGCTGCGCGCACGGAGCAACTGTCAGCATAGAGTTGTAAATGCCAATATCCACGTCTGCCGAGCCTTCGCTCGACGCTTCTCGTCTTCTCACTCATCTACGCGACACAGCGCGCGGCCCGGTTTCCCCCGACACCCTCGCCAGCGAGCTTGAGCTCGAACCCGAACACGTTTCCCGACTGCAAGGGCTTCTCGACGATCTAGTAGCCACGGGCGCTGTCGTCGAGACACGTGGCCGCTACGGCGCCCCGGAGCGTATGAACCTGGTTGTCGGGCGCCTGAGTGCGCACCCCGACGGGTTCGCGTTTGTCGTACCGCCGGCGGCTTCCGGTCAGCCCGACCTGTTCATTCCGGGTCACCAGCTACGGGGTGCGCTGCACGGCGATCGCGTCGTGGCGCGCTTCGAGCATCGACGTCGCAGCGGCAAGCGCGAAGGTCGGGTGATCCGCGTGC
>DASCOT010000167.1:0-10411 GCA_036012155.1 Acidobacteriota bacterium | reverse complement strand
CTCTATCCGTAGGATCAAGGCACGGCGGTCTTCCGCCCGAGGAGGCTGGTGTCGAACCGCTCCTGTGACTGCCTCGAAGTCGCCGCCCGGACTTACCGGACTTACGACGTCCTCCCGAGCTGCTTAGAACGGCACCTCGATCGCATCGCAGAGGAAACGCATGAGCGGCGTGGTATGCCGCCACGTGGCGGTGATGTCCTTCAGGAAGCTCTCCCCGGTAGCGAACTGTTGGCTCGCCGCGGCCACCGCAATAAAGTCCTTGCGCTTGAGGTCATCTATCGATGGATGGCCGGCGTCGAAGCCTCGCGGCGGCCGCTTCAGGGAGTCTCCCTCCAACGCGAAGTTATCCTTGAACCGCTTACCGCCGACCGCCTTCCTCCAGCCGTCCGGATCCGCCGCGATGAGCTCGCGAATCTTCTGCAGCGTCGGTCCGTCGGGCCGCCAGATACCCGCTGCGACGAAAACCCGCTTGGGCTCCAAGTGTAGGTAGTACCCCGGGCAATGCGCATCCTTACCCTGCTCGTGGCGGAACTGTACTCCCGTATGAGTCTTGTACGGGCTCTTGTCCTTGGAGAACCGCACGTCGCGGTGAATGCGGAACAGCGAGCCACCCGACTTCTTGGCGATGGCAACGAAATGGGGGCTGATCTTGTGGAGCGGCGCTTCGAAGTCGGCGATGAAGTCGAGCGCTGGCTCCCGTACCGTCCGCTCGTAACGATCTTGGTTGGCCTTGAACCACTCTCGATCGTTGTTGCGCTTCAGATCACGCAGAAACCCAAAGGTGCCGGAGCTGAAATACCGTCGTGCCATGTTCCGTCCGCGTCTGCTTGAGGGGTGGCCAGGGATGGGTGTCGGCCCCGGGGGTCGGAGCGCGATGTGCGATCCCGACTAGAGGTTGTCCAACACGAAGTCGGTCATCGTCCGCTGTAGGTGCCAGACGAGCTCCCGTTGCCTGACGCCGTGGCGTGAGCGCGGGTACATCATGAACTCGAAGTCCTTGCCGGCCTTCTGTAGCTCGTAGACCAGCTGCACGGAGTTCTGGAAGTGCACGTTGTCGTCCATGGTTCCGTGCAGGATGAGCAGCTTGCCGTGCAGGTTTGCCGCCGCCTTGACCACCGACGTCGAGTCATAGCCTTCGGGATTGTTCTGCGGCATGCGCATGTAGCGCTCGGTGTAGATGGTGTCGTACAGACGCCAGTCAGTCACCGGCGCTCCGGCGATCGCGGCCTTGAACGACTTCGAGTGGGTGAGCGCAAACGAGGCCATGAAGCCACCATAGCTCCAGCCCCATATTCCGAGACGGTCGCCATCGACCCATGGCTGCTGCTTGAGCCAATCGAGTCCATCTTCGATATCACGCAGCTCCACCACGCCCAACTGTTGGTAGGCATACCAGGTGGGCTTGATGCCCTTGCCGGAAGCCGAGCGGTTGTCGCACATCCAGATGATGTAGCCGCGCTGGGCAAGCATCTGGTGCCACATGTAGCGCACCCCACCCCACCCGTTGCGCACCACGGGCGCATGCGGGCCGCCGTAGTTGTATTGCAGTACCGGGTAGCGCTTCTGAGGATCGAAATCGGGAGGCTTGATCAACATCGCCTCCATCAGGAAGCCGTCGCGCGTGGGTACCTGGAGGAACTCTACGGCGCCAAGATCGAGCGCTTCGAGCGCCGCCACCCGATTCTCGGAGATGACGCGCACTTCGGAGCCGTCGGCGGCGTGTAGCCGCACCTGCGGTGGTGTTGTGGCATCGCTCCAAGTATCCAGATATCGAGTGAGCCCCGGATTGAAACGCGCTCCGTGGTTGCCCTCGACGGACGACAGGCGCTCGAGTCCCGAGCCGTCGACACGGACTCTATACACGTGGTTGGCGATGGGGCTGTGCTCCGTACCGGAGAAATAGACCCAGCCGTCATCGTCGACGCCGTGTAAGGTCCGGGCCTCCCATTCGCCACCGGTCACCTGGTGTCTGACCACCGGGACGTCGAAACCCTCGAACCCGTAGTGATAGAGGTGCTTGAAGCCGGTGCGCTCGGAGAACCACAGGAAGCTGCCGTCCGGGAGCCAGCTCGGTCCGCCCATCTGTTGCACGAAGGCCTCGGTGGTCTCGCGGACGAGCGTCGTGCTGTTACCGGTCGCCGAATCTCCCATATTGAGCTCGAGCCAGGTCTGCTCACGATCCTGAACCTGGTAGACGACGCGATCGCCGCTCGGATGCCAGCCAACGTCGACGATCAGGTGCTCGATGGGTTCGTATTTCTTGGTATCGACCCACACGGCCTCGCCACCGACCGCCTTGACCACGCCGAGCCAGACTTTGGGGTTCGGATCTCCGGCCTTGGGATAGTTGGTCACCTCCGTATCGAGCGTCGAGGGAATATGATCGACGACGGTGAACTCATTGACCGGCGACTCATCGAGCCTGAGGAAAGCGAGCGCGCTCGAGTCCGGACTCCACCAGTAGCCCTTGAAGTTACCGCGACCGTAGATCTCCTCCTGGTAGACCCAGTCGAGACGCCCATAGAACAGCTCGGAAGAGCCGTCGGTCGTCAACGCCCGCTCGCGGCCAGAGCCCACTTCGATGAGGTGGAGGTTGTAGTCGCGGACGAACGATACGAAGCGACCGTCAGGCGACAGCTCTTCACCGACCTCGGGCTCAGCGTTGAACGTCAGCCGCTGGGCGGCGCCGTTAGCGAACACCACGAACAGGTCGTTGGCGTGGTTCAGCAAGACCGTGGCACGCCCGAGCGCGATACCGGGGGCGGCCCGCTGGCTCATGGTCGCGACATCGTCATCCGTCAGCCCCGCGAGCTCGGCAAGCGAGGCGCGAATTGCATCCATGTCTACGGCTGTAGAAGACGCTCCGGTGACCGCGTCGAACTTCGTCCATTGACCGCTTGCACGGCGCTCGACGTAGCTCGCATCGTCAACCCAGGTGAGCGCTGGTACCGACCCCGAGTAATTCACCCGCTCGCTTGAGTCGGGACTGTACAGAGACTCGAGCGTAATCTGACCACTCTGGGCCGAAGCGGCATGCAGCGGCGCGATCGCCAGGCCGCCCGAGACAATCAGCGCGAGACTGACGAGGTGTGTGCGGGCAAGGCATCGTCGCATCAAGCGCTCCCGGGGTTCCAGTCGGTCCGATAGGTCGTGAAGTCCAGCATATCGTTGGCTGCCCCACCCGTCACTCGGGCACTCCTGGCGGGGCAAGCGAACGCCGCCTGACAGGAATAATCCCGCCGCAGCGAGCTACTGCCGCGTCCGTCGCCTAGCGGCTTCCTCGGGCAGTTTCCTTTGGATTCCTTTTGGGCTTCGACGCGCACGGCTCGATCGGTATGCTGGAACTACCGCGGTCGCCTGCGGTGGTGCCACGAAACACCCTACCTGGGGTACGGCATGCGAAAGAACGTGGCCGGGTTCACGCTCGTCGAGGTCACCGTGATCCTCATGGTGCTCGCGATTCTTGCAGCGATTCTCTTAGTGCAGCTTGGCGGCTTCAACCGGCTGGCTCGGCTCACCAGGGTCAGGGAAGACGTCGGAGGAATCTGCGCTGCAGTCGTAGCCTACCTGACTGACACCGGCGAAAGCAGCTTTTGGAACCACGGCTGGCGCGACCCCGACACCCCGGATCGCTCGTGGCCTGTCGGCCTCCTAGTCGGTGATGGCGACACCCCGGACCTGAACGGCTCGGGAAGCGCCGACGACGGCCACCTGTGGCAAGGCGTAGACGGGGACTACTTCGACCTCGAGAGCGACTTCCGAGGCGAGAACTTCAGCTTTACCATCGACACCCTTGCAAACCATCTGATCCACAACACTCCGCAGAACGAGCCCAATCAAGGCTACCGCACGCCCGCCAACATAATCGATGGCGACAACAGCAGCCGCATTCCGGGCGGGCTACGCTTTGATCCGCCCTCCGGCCAGGGCTTCAACTCGATGTTCGCCTGGCGTGGTCCGTATCTGAGCGACACGGTTGATCCCGATCCGTGGGGCAACCGCTACATGGTGAACGCCTTCTCCCTATACCACCCACAGGGAGACAACTCCGACGGCTTTTCCTCGGCCGTGGTGTGCTACTCGGCGGGTCCCGACGAGGAGATCGACACGGGCTTCAACCAGCCCGGCGGCTGGTTCACCGGCGACGACGACCACGCGGCGTTGGTAACGGCCGGCGCCAGCTAGGCGCGGGCCCATCGGTCAGGCCTCAGCCGCGCCGTCGAGATCCGGCCGTCGTCGACCTGGTGCGAATACGATGACCTTTCGAGCCAGCACTATGACCTCTTGCGACCGAGGCCGGTGAACTCGACGTGAGATTCGGCTCCGGCCCTCACGGTCACCTCGAGCTCCTTCGCCTCCAGCCGCTCGTGCTCGAAGGTTAGCCTGTAGGTACCCGGCGGCACCCCCTCGATCACGAACTCCCCGGCCTCATCGGTGGTGTCGAAGTACGGCGTCGGAGAGACGATGATGAATCCACGCATCTCGGCGTGGACGTTGCACAACAACATGATCACACCAGGCGTATCGCACTTTACGTGCTTGACGACGCCGGCGTCGTAGATTCCGAGATTGAACTGGCACACGGAGGATTTGGCCGTATAGACGTTGTGCCGAGTCTCGTCACTGTTGGGGAAATCGATCGTCGCGCCGACCAGAACTGGAAGCACGTGAGGCGTGTACGTCAGGTTGATCTGGTCCATCACCGGATTGACGCCATTCGGAGCGGTCTGCGCACCGTCAGTCGCAGCGATGTAGACGGCGGCGGGGAGTCTCTGCGCGATCCGATGCGCCAGAACACCGCGTATCGTGCCGGTCTCCGGCTCAGGCCTCGCCTGCGCTTCTGCTGACGCCGGCAGCGCAGCGGCCACGATCACCAGTAGAGCAACGTTCAGTGCGCTCAACACACGGGCGGCCGAACAGCGAGCGCCCGCTCCCGCGGCAGGCCCGCTCACGGTGCGTCGCCGACGTCCGGCGGCAACCGCGGTGCACGCTTGGTGAACGCCGGCACCTCGCCGGTGAGCGCCTCGAGAAACGCCAATAGATCCTGCCTTTCCTGATCCGTGAGCTCGAGTGGCTTCATCTTCTCGTCGAGCCACGGATTGGGATCGCCGCCCCGCTCGTAGTAGCGGATGACGTCCTCGAGCGTCGCCAAGGTACCGTCGTGCATGTACGGCGCCGTCTCCGTGACGTTGCGTAACATCGGAACCTTGAACGCACCTCGATCCTCCTCCATTTCGGATTGGACATAGCGACCCAGGTCGGGGCTCTCGATGTTCATGCCGACACCGGTGTTCTGGTACAGGTCCGCCGGTACGCTGTCGACGTTGGTTACCGCGTGGCACTGTGAGCATCCGGCCTTGTCGTTGAACAGCGCATTGCCCCGACGTACGGCATCGGAGATCAGCGACTCGTCTCCGCTCAGCAGTGACCGATCCCAGGGCGAGTTTGCCGAGACAACCGTTCGCTCGAAGGTGGCGATGGCCTTGCCCACCAACTCGGAGGTGATCTGATCGGCGCCGAAGACCGCCTTGAACTGCTGCCGATAACCGGGAATCTCGGCGAGCCGTGCCTCCATGGATTCGAGCGTGTTGCCCATCTCGATCGGGTTCATGATCGGCCCAACCGCCTGTTCCTCGAGGGATCCGGCACGACCGTCCCAGAACAGCGCGTCGCTGAACACGGCGTTGATTACGGTGGGCGCATTGCGCCCGCCTACGGTCCCATCGACCCCTACGGATCCGCGACGCGGATCCGCGAAGCCCGCGTTGGCGACATGGCACGACGCACAGCTAATGGTCTCGTCGGCCGACAAGCGCGGCTCGTAGAAGAGCTGCCAGCCAAGCGCCACCTTTTCCGGCGTAATGGGGTTGTCCTCGGGAACCCAGAATAGATCGATGTCCAGCTCCTCCGGAAACACCGGCAGCTCGGGAACCTCGGGGACGAAGGGCGGCTCACTCTGATCGCAGGCCGTCGGGGCGATTGCGAGCACGGCGAGCGCGATGGCGAAACCGGGCGTGCTCGTTCTCATTGGGGATCCTCCCTCTGTTTCTTCCACTCCGTCCGACTATTTAATATTCTCGGATCGTGAAATCCTAGTTTAGGAAGTCCTCCCCGAGCAAGGTGCAGCGAGCGCGCATGTTCATGTCGAGCCAGCCAAGCCAATCCGTTGCCGTGCCGGCAGCTCTGTTCGCCACCCTGTTGGCAGTCGCTGCGTCAGCTTCGGGCCAGCACCAGGGACATCAGATGGGCGCCACCGCCGAAGACGGCAAGGCCGTGTGGCGCATGCCCCCCATGGATACGATGATGCCGATGCTGCCTGGGCTCGAGGGCGCTGTGCCGCCGATCGAGCCCTTCCTGCCGGGCCTCGACATCGACCCACGCATGCTGCCCGAGGCTGAGCCCAGAGAGGTTCGCGATCTCGGCGACGGCGACGAGATCGACCTGGAGGCGACGCTGGTACGCCGCACCATCGGTCACCGCGAGCTCGTCGCCTACGGCTACAACGGCCAGTATCCTGGCCCCTTGATTCGGGCCAGGCAGGGTTCGACGATCACTGTCCACTTCACCAACAACATCGAGATGCCTACAACCGTGCGTTGGCATGGCGTTCGGGTCGACAACGAATTCGACGGCACCCCGGTCGTCTCCCAGGATCCAGTGGCGCGCGGTAAGTCCTTCACCTACGAGGTTCACTTCACCGACTCGGGTATCTACTGGTACCACCCGCAGGTTCGTACCGACATACAGATGGACCTCGGCCTCTACGGTGCGTTGCTCGTCGCCCCGCTCGAGGACGACTACTACGGCCCCGCCAACCGCGAGGAAGTTCTCATTCTCGACGACATCCTGATGGACCCGATGGGCGCCCTGCCTTGGGGACGCGACGCGCCAACCCACGCCCTCATGGGGCGCTTCGGCAATGTGATGCTCATCAACGGCGAGAGTGGCTATCGCCTGTCGGTGCAGCGTGGCGAGCTAGTGCGCTTCTTCCTCGCCAACGCCGCGAACGCGCGCACCTTCAACCTCACGTTCGATGGCGTGCCCATGAAGATCATCGCCTCGGACGCGGGCAAGTTCGAGCGTGAGGCATGGGTTCACAGCGTCGTGATCGCGCCTGGCGAGCGCTACGTTGTCGAGGTGCTCTTCGAGGAGCCCGGTGACGTGAAGATCGAGAACACGATCCAAGCAATCAACCACTTCCGCGGTGTGTTCTACCCGCACGTCGATCGTCTCGGCACCGTCGAGGTCAGCAGCGACCCTGTCGTCGACAGCCATGCAAACGGCTTCGAGCACCTGAGCAACAACGCCGATGCGGATCTCGACATAGAGCGCTTCCGCCCCTACTTCGACAAGCCGCCCGACCGCCGGCTCGAGCTCAGCCTGGAGGTCAGGGACCTGCCGCTGCCAATAGTGCTCTCGATGGAGTTCGAGAAGGGCCTTTACGTGCCGCCCGTCGAGTGGAACGACACGATGCCGATGATGAACTGGCTGGCGAGCGGTAGCCAGGTCTTGTGGATTCTGCGCGATCTCGACACCGGCAGAGAGAACATGGAGATCTACTGGGATTTCGACTCCGGTGATATCGTCAAGATCCGTATCTTCAATGACCCCGAGACTCTGCACCCGATGAATCACCCGATTCATCTGCACGGACAACGTTTTCTGGTTCTCGAGACAGACGGCGTGCGCAACGACAACCTGGTGTGGAAGGATACGGCACTGGTTCCGGTAGCCTCGACGATCGACATCCTCGTCGACATGTCGAATCCGGGTGAGTGGGTCCTGCACTGCCACATCGCCGAACACCTCCACACCGGGATGATGCTGTCGTTCGGCGTTTGGGAGTAGGTCCGCTAGCTTGAGAAGCGCCGCGTGGAACAAGGGCGCCTGGCGGCGCGCCTGGGCGGCGGGCTACCCTCCGGCGCGCTTGACCACCCAGCCGCGCCGCTCGAGCTCTGCAACCAGCGCGTCTCGATGGTCGCCCTGGATCTCGATCGTCCCCTCTTTGACGGTTCCTCCGGAGCCACATTTACGCTTCAGCTCCTTGCCGAGATCGACCAACTCCTGCCCGGTGAGCGGCACCCCGGTGATCAGCGTCACCCCTTTGCCACGACGCCCTTTCGTCTGTCGCATTACCCGGACAACACCATCACCTTTCGGGGTCGGCACGAGCTCGCGACAGAGACACCGAATCGTCGGCCGACGGCAGCGTGGACACATCTGCCCGTGTGCCGTCGAGTAGACTAGCGCGCTGCCCTTACGATTCCGTTTCGTCATCGTCCCGCGGCTGCAACAGCACGCCCGTACGCCGGCGTCACACGGCGCTCGAAGCGCTCGTTAGCACGCAAACCCGCCGCTGCCAGCGCCGCAACGACCGCATCGACTGCGTAACCCTTGGCAATTCCCGACAGATCGACGTAGGCGTCACCATCGAGCTTCGTCGCCGTGCCGGCGGCGGCATCGAGCGCAATCTTGTCGGAGCCCACGTGGCGCAGGGCCTCGGCAAGCACACGGTCCGACGGCGGCGCGTTGCTGTTACCCGACGGTCCGAACCCCCAAACGTTGACCATTGGGCCGACCGTGATATCGAAGGCGCCGCCTGAGTCCAACGATAGGGCGAGGGCGGCGGAGAGGACCCTCACGGTTTCCGGCGAGAGAGGGATTCGTTGGTGCGCCGGAGCCCGGTTGAGTGCCGAAACCTCGGAATCTTCTCGATACGTCGACATCAGGCGATCGATCCGCTCCAGCGTCGAGACAATGAGGTCGCCGATCGACGACTCGGCGGCGGGCGCGCGAGCATCATCCACCCGTACGGTGTAGCGGGTTCCCATCGTAGCGCCGGTGAGTAACACGCCGGCTCGCTGCGCAGACGCGCACGCAGTGCCAATCAGCGCCAGCACTGCGATCAGCGCAGTCCCACCGCCGACGTGCCTGCCCCCATGCACCATCGCCCCTCCGTGTTGCCCGTTGCAGTAAACCGACCGCTACGGAAGACGCCGAACCGGGCCGTCTATGGCGAATCTCCAGGATCCCAGCTGCCCTTCATCTCGCCGCCGGTGAGCTCGCACTTGTGGGGAAAATCCAGGCGGCAATCGCCGAGGGGCTTCCGCAGCCCGGGGTCCATGAGCTCGTGGATGTCGAGCCTCATTGCCTCCCTGGAGTACGCCGCCACATCCAGTATCCCGGTGTCCATCCGGATCGCGTCCTCCGGGCACACCTCGACGCAATAGCCGCAGTAGACGCAGACACCGAGATCGATATCGAAGCGCACCGGGTGCTTCTCGACGTGCGGGTCGGGGTGCTCCGCCGGCACGATAGTGATGCACTTGGCCGGACAGACCGTTTCGCACAGCATGCAGCCAACGCAGCGTGGCGCGCCGTTGTCACGCTGCGTAAGCCGGTGGCGGCTGCGGAACCTCGACATGAGCGGCCGTAGCTCCTCGGGATACTGATACGTAACGGACGCACGGATGTGCCTGAGACGACCGAACAGGTGGGCGATGTGTAGAAAGAGGTTCCGAAAGAAGTGCCTGGAGGTGATCTTCAGACCCGAGACGATCTGCGGAACGTAGAGGTTCTCCCAGAACGTCAGCTCGCGTCTCTGAACAACTCGTACGGTCACGGTGCCCCCTCGGCGAAGAACAACAGCACCAAGGCTGTCACCACGACGTTGACGACGGCGACCGGGAACAACCCCTTCCATCCCAGTGACATGAGCTGGTCGTAGCGGAAGCGCGGCAAGGTCCAGCGGATCTGCATGAACAGCCAGGAAAAGACGATCACCTTGATCGTGAAGCTCGCCACGCCGAGCAGAACATAGACCAGGTTCGACACCGGGATCTCCGCGCCCCAGGGCAGCAGAAATCCCTCGGGTGTAAGGAACGGTATCTGCCAGCCACCGAAGAAGAGCGTCGTCGCCAGGCAGGAAACCATGATGGTCTCCAGGAAGTCCGTCAGAAAGAACATCCCGAACTTCATGCCGCTGTACTCGACGAAGTAACCGATGATCTCGGACTCTCCTTCCGGCAAATCGAAGGGCAGCCGCTTGGTCTCCGCCAGTGCCGCCGTCACGAAGATGAAGAAGGCCACGGGCTGCGCAACAATGCCCCACAGCGGTATCCAGCCACCGATCATATGCCCCTGGGCGCGGACCAACTCAGACAGGTTCATGGTCCCGTACACCATGATCACACCGAGGATGGCCACCCCCAGAGCGATCTCGTAGGAGATCATCTGCGCAGTGGCCCGCAGGCCGCCCATGATCGCGTAGTTGTTGCGCGAGGCGAAGCCGGCAAGGATCACGCCGTAAACGCCCATCGAGAGCATCGCAAAGACGTAGAGCAAGGCCGCGTCGAGATTGGCCACCTGGAGCTCGATGACCCGATCGCCCCAGACCAAGCGGTCGCCAAAG
>DASCOT010000166.1:0-17978 GCA_036012155.1 Acidobacteriota bacterium | reverse complement strand
CTTCCGAAGCTCTGCACCAGATCAAGGCCGGAGTTAGCCACCACGCGGCGATCGAGAGACTGACCATACAGCCCCGCCGGCGCCACGAGGATGGCCGACGCGGCCACAACGAGCCACCCCACGCGACTAGCCGCCATCGATCTGCTGGCGTAACTGCTGGCCGCGACGCGCCCATTCCTGCGCCAGTACCGCGTCTCCGATCCGGTTGTACAGATCGGCGAGTAGAAAGTAGCCGAGCGTCATATCGGGGGCATCGAGAGACTCGGTGATCGCTCCCTCGACCATCTCGATGGCGCGCTGCAGATCACCGCCGCGCCGCAAGATCTGGCGCGCCATGAAGACGTTGCCTTGTGCGAACTGCGGGTCAATCTCGAGCACGCGCTGCAGCTGGCGGTATTCGTCGTCCTCGCGCCCCATTTTTCGGTAGACCATCGCCAGGTTGAAGTGCGCGGCGACGTCCTCAGGAGCGATCTCGATCTCCTGCAGGTACTCGCGCACGGCTGCTGCCGCCTCACCACGCTGGTCGTGAATCTCGGCCAGCACCGCATGCACTCCAATCAGCTGATCGTCGAGCTCGAGGGCGGCACGCGCGTAGCTCTCGGCGTCGGCGAAGCGGTCGAGATGGAAGTACGCTTGCGCCAGGCCCCCATGCGCCGACGAACCGTCGGGGTCGAGCTCCAGACATCGTAAGAACGCAGCGATAGCGCCGTCGAGGTCGCTTTGCCTGCGTCGCAGGTCGCCGAGAAGAAAGTACAGCTGGGCGTTGTCACCGACCAGCTCCAGACCATCCCGAACCGTCCTCTCAGCCTCGTCGAGGCGCCCGAGGCCGGCCAGCGCGTCGGCAGTAAAGATGTAAGCGTACGGATGGTCGGGATTGAGGGGGATGGAGGCACTGTAAGCCTCGACCACCTCCTCCAGGCGTCCCTGCCGAAAATACAGCTCGCCCAGGGTGTGGTACGCATCGACAATCCCCGGGTCGTCTGCCAGCACCTCGCGCAGCAGCCGCTCGGCCTCGGCAAGCTCGTCACGGCCCATCGCCTGCCGCGCTTCGAGCGACTTGTTGTAGATCTCGATCTTGCTATGCGGGCTGGCCAAATCGGCGTCGGCGTCGATCGCCTGGAAGGTGCCTATGTAGCCGAGGCTGACGAGCTTCTGTCGCGTCTCCTCATCGAGCTCGCCGGCAGCCGCTGTGTTGGCGCCGACGCTCCATGCAGCGATCCGCTCTTGCGCAACTTGGGTCATCTCGAACAGAACCGTGTTCAGAGTACCGGCGAGGTTGTTCTGCTCGCCGGGATCTTCGGTCAGATCATAGAGCTCGGGGTCCGACGACAGGATGAGCTTGTAGCGCTGATCGCGAAGCGCTCGCAGATCACTCCAGCCATAGTGCAACCGCGCGTACCAGCTTTCGGAGTAGATGTACCGATTCTCGGACACGGTGCCAGGCTGGAACAGAGGTGCCAGGCTGCGACCCTGGAACTCGAGGTCGGGCTCGATACCGAGGATCTCGAGCACCGTGGGCATGACGTCGACGAGCGACACGGGCTCGGAACGACGCTGGCCACCGTAGTCACCGAACGGCACGCGGATGATGAGCGGTACGTGCATCGCCTCCTCGTAGACGAAGAAACCATGCTGCGCCTCGCCGTGGCCCCCGAGGCTCTCACCGTGGTCGGCCGCGAGCACGACCAGCGTGTTATCGAGCAGCTCGCGCTGCCGCAGCTCCTGCAAGAGCCGGCCCACCTGGGAGTCGGTGTAGGCGATCTCGCCCACGTACGGGCGTCCGGGGTACCGCGACGCGTAGGGCTCCGGCGGCGTGTAGGGGGCGTGTGGGTCGTACATGTGCAACCACATGAAGAACGGCTGCTCGGAGGTCCCCTGCGTCGGTTGCGATAGCGACTGGTCGAGCCAATCGATGGCGTGATCGACGACCTCGTTGGCGGGCCGCTGCACGCCGCCCATGGCGATCACCCGCTTCCCACGTACGTCGAAGTCGTCGACATAGCGGTCGAATCCTTGATCGATGCGCCAACGCCGATCGAGGACGTACGCCGCCACGAATCCAGCGGTGCGGTAACCCTCCGCTCCCAAGACCTCGGCGAGCGTCTCGGCTTCCTCGGGCACGACGAAGCCGCCGTTGTCGATGACCCCGTGGAGCAGTGGGTAGTTCCCGGTGAACAACGACGCATGCGCCGGCAGCGTCAGCGGCGTGGTCGAGTGGGCGCTCTCGAACAGCACGCCGTCGCGCGCCAAGCCGTCGATTGCCGGCGTCGAGATCTCGGTGAACCCGTAGGCTCCGATGTGGTCGGCGCGCAGCGTGTCGAGCGTCACCACGACCACGTTGTAGGGCCCGTCTCCTCGAGCGTCGGCGACGCTCCCGGAGGGCGTCTCGCCGCTGCACCCGGCGGCGCCACAGGCGAGCAGAGTCGCCGCAAGCCGAGCTCGGGTTGTGCCGGTACGCCGCGGTGCCATCGCTATGGCCTGCAACAGGGAAACGGTAGTGCGGTGATCGAGGGTCGGTTTCGTTCACCAGATCGTCACCGAGCCCTCCAAACAAATACGGGGGAACGGATCGCTCCGTCCCCCCGGTATCTTGCCGCGTTCTCGCGGTCAGGCCTAGAAGTTCAAGATGAATCCAAGCCGGACGTTGCGCGGGAAGCGGATATCGCGGACCACCTCGAAGGCGTTGTCCGCATCGGAGAACGGGTCGTCCTCGTTCTCGACATTGGTCACCGTGTTCGAGTTGAACACGTTGAAGATATCCGCCATGACGCGCAACTGCGACCCACCGACACGGTACCGGGCCTCGGCCCGGAGATCGAGGTTGGCCTGCGTCGGAGTACGCCGGCTACCACGCGGCTCGGCAAAGATCTCGAAATCGCGGGTGTTCGACTCGACATCGCGGAACGTGTATTCGCGCGCATAGGAGTTACCGGATTGCAACCAGAAGAACCCGCCAACCGCGATATGGCTGCCGATCCGCGCACTTCCGGTCGCCTTGATGTTGTGCGGCCGGTCGCCGGCCAATGGGCCATCGGCGTTGAAGTGGTTGTTAGGGTTGCTCCAGTTACGCGAGGGCCCGAGCGACGATCCGCGCCCGTTCTCGAACTCGGTGTCATCGGTTCCCTTCGTACGACCGTAGAAATAGGAGACGTTCGCCATCCAGTTGTCGGCGAAGCGTTTCTCGACGGTCAGGCCGACGCCGTCGTACCTTCGCGATTGCTTGAAGTTGTTGAAGCCGAACGGCGACAGGATCGGCAGACGCCCCGGGTTGGTGTTGAGCAGCTGCTGCTCCTCGGGGTTCAGGTGATTCCAGAGCTGGTAACTGGTCCCTGTCACAGGATCTACGCCGGTTACGTTCTCGAAGATCCCGTTGCCCAGGCGGAAGTCCTGGAAGTCCTTGGTTCGACGGTTGATGTAGGTCAGCTCGACGCCCACCGTGCGGCTCAGCTGGCGCTCGATACCGAAGCTGAACTCGTTGAAGTAGCTCATCCGGATGTTCGGGTCGACCGGCGTGATCGGCGACTGGAACTCGGTGAACGCAAGCTCGTACTCGTCGCCGTTCCATTCGAATTCCTGGAATAGCGACTCGCCCGGAGCCAGGTACATGCTGGTGATGATCTGCGAGTAGTACTTGCCAAAGTGACCCTTGAGGGCCGTCGTGCCGTCGCCCAAGAGATCGTAGGTCGCGCCAATACGCGGCGCGATGCCGGTCTTCGGCTTGAAGATGGGACCAAAGTCCTCGAACACCGGAGCAAAGCCGGTGGCGCCGCCGATGTCCGTGGTTCCACTGCCCTGCCAGGAGGTGATGCGCACGCCCGGGTTGAGCGTCAGGCGATCACCGCCGAGTGTCCAGGCATCCTGGGCAAAGAACGCTATTGTGCGGTTCTTGGGCCGGTCGTCCTGGCCAGGCACTTCGAGCCTGAGGAACGGCTCCCCGGCGTAGTCGATGTAGTACGCACCGCCCAGGAACCCTGTGTGGGTTCGAGTCGGATCGCTCGACGACTGGATCCCCGCCTTGAAGTCGTGTGAGCCGCCGAGAAACTCGTCGGCGTAATGACTGATCGAGGCGTTGAGCTGATAACGGTTCCGGGTGCGATCGAAGAAGAATCCCGGGCTCTCCGACAACAGGTTGGTGGCCTCGTCGAAGTGACCCGCCGGCAACAGGTTGCTCGTATCGGTGTCGGGGTGGATGTCCGTGGCGCCCGGGAAGTCGGCGCTAGCGTTGGAGGCCAGCCCGGCGTGAACCTCGAGCACCGTGTCGGGGCTGAAGATACGCAGATAGTCGGCGAAGTAGGTGTCCCACTTGCCCCATGGCGCGAACACCGCCTCGGGCGCGACGAACAGATCCGCCGCGTCCAGTCCGGACTGGCGCTCGAACTGCACGCTTCCCTGCAACCGGTCCTTGGGCGAGATCTGCCAGGACAACTTGCCGAACACCGACCAGCGCTTGTTGAACCCCTCGGTACCGCCCGAGACCTCGGTAGCAAAGTTCGACTTGTTACGACGATACGAACCGTAGCCCCAGAGCTTGTTGGCTGCCAGCGGACCACCGATATCGAGGTGCTGCTGGTTGTTGTTGTTGACGCTCTGGATGAACTGCGGGTCGTCCGAGTTCTGCGCGTTCCAGCCGTCGGCGCGCAGGAAGTAGTTCGCCGTGCCCTGCAGGCGCGGCCCACCGGACTTGGTCACCAGGTTCATGACCATGCCACTGTAGCCACCGACCTCAGCCGGGGCCCCAACGCCGCCGAACGACGCCTCGGCGACGTTGTCGACATCCATCTGCATCTCGACCTCGCCACCCTCGGCGGAGTTCACCAGCACGCCATCGTAGGAGAACTGGGTTCCCTGGCTCGTACCACCCAGGGCGGACGTGCGCCGTCCGGTCACCCCGCCGGCGCGGTCGGTGTCACCGACGTTGGCGCCCGGTGCCATACCGAGAAAGTCCGATGCACCGCTGTTGCCGCGGTTGGCCGGGAGCGCATCGAGGTACTCGTCGTTGAACGTGGTGGTGTTCGATGCCGAGCCCTTGACATCGACCAGCGGCGCCTCACCGGTGACCGTGATGGTCTCCTCCACACCGCCGATCTCCATGGTGAAGTTGACCGCCAGCGTGGCGCCCATGCTCACCCGGACATCGTTCTGCTGCATCGGGCCGAAGCCTTCCAGCACCGCATCGACCGTATAGAGGCCAGGCGGCAGCGCCGGCGCTCTGTACCGTCCGGCGACTCCGGTGACGGTGACGCTCGGCGTGATCAACACCGGGCCGGAGACGGTAACGGTGACACCTGGCAACGGTGCGCCATCCGGGTCCGAGACGGTCCCGGTGAGCACTCCGGTACGGCCGGTGGCGCCCTGTGCCATGACGTTCGTCGGCGTCGTCAGCAACAAGACGAGGGCCGCGGTAACGGGAATCAGCCAAACAGCGCGTCGCATATGAGCTCTCCTCGATGGGGCTATGGGCAACGTTGATGAAGTGTCTTTACGAGGTTGTTTCCGGGGCGTGCCGATCGCCCGAATTCGCAGAGCCCTTGACCGACGCCGCGGTCTCCGACTCTACCGGCAGGTTGTCACTGGCTGGACGCATTTTAGCGTATGGCCAGCTGTTGGTTTGGTACTCGTGGTAGGTCTTGGATCGGTTTTCCTTCAGCACCTCGATGGCATGTTCAAAACGCCCCGCTTCGATCGCATCGAGTATCTGCTCGTGCTGGTCGATCGACTCGGTCCACTCGTTGATGTGCGAGAACGCCCAGACCTCCAGGCTCTTCACCTTCGAGCGAAGCTCGTCGAGCATGCGTAGTAGGCGATCGTTCTTCGAGCCAGCCGAAAGCAGGTGATGGAACTCGTGGTTGACGGCGATGCCGGCACCAATGGCCTGCTGGTCGAACGCGTCGCGATAGCTCCGGTTCACTTCCCGGAGCTCCTCCAGAGCCGCGGCGTCCAATCGCGAGAACGACTCCTCAGCAGCGAGAATCTCCAGCGCACACATGATCGGATAAGAATCGGCGAGGTCAGCGACAGACTCCTCCGGTACCCGAAAGCCACGATGGGGAATGCGCTCGAGAAACCCCTCGGACGCAAGACGACCCAGCGCCTCTCGTACCGGCGTACGACTCACCTGCAGTCGCTCGCTCACTTCTTGTTCCCGAATGAACTCACCAGGCTTCAGGCTCGCGGCCAACACGCGATCTCGGAGGATTTGATAGACCTGATCGGTCAGCGTAGCGGTACGCAGTAGCGGCCAAGTCTCAGTCACTGACTGCCCATAGTGTATGGGATATTGTATGCAGTATTCGATTAGCCCTAATCTAACGACGCTCGAGCATCCGTGTAAAGGCCATGGGCCCGGAAACTTGACGACTTCCTGACGATTCATCAGAGAAAGGCGCCGATACAAGGGGGATGGCGCGTTCCGTCGTCACTTGCGGTACGCAAGAGCCGTTATTCGAGAGGCCGGCGGGCGATTACGCCGCGCGCCTCGTCGATCACCAGCCAGGCGGGCTCCAGCCCGGTGAGCTCGAGGCGGGCGCCGCTCGGCCAGCCGATTTCTAGCGTGTCGACGCGGCCCCCCGGCAGGAAGATCAGCGGACGCGGATCGTTGCTGCCCAGATACCCATCGCTGTGGCGTAGCTCGTGGACCTGGCTGACGCCACCGCTGACCACGCGGATGAGCGCTCCGTAAGCGCTGCGATTGGAGTCGCGGCCGATCAGCGTCAGCCGGATGGGCCGATGTTCCATGACCCCCTCGTTGGTCAGCAGCGCCGTCCCGCTATCCATGTTGGTGACCAGAATGTCGAGATCGCCGTCGTTGTCATAGTCGCCATAGCTCGCCCCGCGAGACACTGCCCGCACCGCCAGCGCCGGACCGCTTGCCGCAGCGCGCTCATCGACCACTGGCTCGCCCGTCTGGCGCAGGCGATTCATGAACAGAAGGTTGTGCTGAGCGTAGGTCTCCAGGTCCTCGGGGTCGCGGCGCGGATCGAATAGCTCGGCGCGGGCTCCCTCGTCCGCTCCCGGCTGGTCTACCTGCGGATAGATGTGGCCGTTGACCGTGAAGACATCGAGGTCAGCATCGCCATCGACGTCGATCATCAGCGTGCCCCACCCCATAAACGGTACCGACGGTAGGGCGATGCCGGCTGCCTCGCCGACGTCTTCGTACGAGCATTCGCCGAGGCCAAGGTACAGGTTGTTGCGATCGTGCTGGAAATTGGTAACCGTGAGATCGAGCAGACCATCACCGTCGAAGTCCCCGGCACTGACCCCCATGCCCGCCTGGGGCACACCTGAAGCACTGAGCCCGGCGCCGCTGAGGAACGACCAGTCGTCCGGGGTGCCCGCATCGTCGTGCCGATACAGGTGGTTGATGGTCGAGTCGGTGGCAACGTAGATCTCCGGAAGCCGATCGCCGTCGCAGTCGGTCGCCAGCGCGGCGAGGCTGTACGTCGTCTCGGCATCGATCGTTGCACCAGGCCACGGCACCCAGCTACCGTCGGCACGGTTCCTATAGAGCGCGTCACGCTGCCCTGCCAGGCCGTGCGGACCGCAAAACACCTCGACGCCGCGCAGATGCAGATGGCAGGCTGCAGAGCGCGCCACGTCGGCATCGAAGTCGACGTAGTTCGGCACGTACAGATCCAGATTCCCATCGCCGTCCCAATCGACGAACACTGCGGTCGTGCTCCAACCGGGATCTTCAACACCGGCGCGCACGGCATCGAAGGTGCCGTCTCCGTTATTACGAAACAGCTGGTTGGCACCAATGGCACTCACATAGAGGTCCGGCCAACCATCGTTGTCGAAGTCGCCTACGGCCACCCCGTTGGCCCAGGCAACCTGAGCCACTCCTGCCAGGGCTCCGACCTCTTCGAAGGCGTCAGCCGTGGCACGATACAGGCGGTGGCCAAGCGCGCCGCCCCCGACACCCTCCTGACGATCCACGCCGAGGCGACTCGCCGCCACGCTCGGGTGATCGGCTGGCGCGACGAGAGCGTTGGGCATGAACAGGTCGAGTCGACCATCGACATCGAGGTCGATCCAGCCGGCGCCGGAGCCCCCCGCCTCGGTGATCAGGCGCTTGTCGTCGCCACCGTACAGCGTCCGAGAGTCGACCCCCCGCTCGGCGGCGCGATCAACGAACCAGGCACCGTTCGTCTGCGCGTCCACCGCCGCCGCTGCGGCCGAGAACAAGAGGAGAGCCAGCGCTCCACAGCAAGCCAGTGACGACGCCCGATGCCGCTCGTGCAAATCAGTCCCCCGCCGGCAGGGCCGCCACGGGAGTCGGCGCCGCCTGTTGCATACTGAGTACCGTGGACTCTAACGGTCTGGCGAACCTGAAGCATAGCGGGGAGCAGTCTTCGAATGGCGGTCAGAATCGGTATCGTCGGCTGGGGGGAGATCGCGCGCCTGCACGCCGCCATGGTGCGACGAGCGGGCGCGCGTGTGGCTGGAGTTGCGGCGCGGAGATGCCCCACAGATCTGGACGTGCCGTGGTTCGAATCGATGGAACAGCTGCTACCGCATGTCGACGGCGTAACCATCGCGGTGCCCAACGATCTTCACGCCAGCAGCTGTCTCGCCGCTGTGCGCGCCGGCCGAGCCGTCATGGTCGAGAAGCCCCTGTTGATATCCGCTGCCGAGCTCAACGACCTCGAACGGGAGCTGCCGCAGACCGATGTGCCCATCCACGTCGGCTTCCGCATGCGCTGGAACTCACGGCTCCGGGAGCTACGCGACGCTCTGCAGAAACCACGTCGGATCGAGTGTTCGTACACGCTCGGGATCGATGATCTCGCCTCCGGAAAGGACTGGACCCGTCGCCAGGACCGCACCGGCGGCGCCTTCTTCACGCTGGGCGTGCACGTGCTCGATCTGGCGCGTTGGCTGAGTCGTGCCGACGGTGAGCCGATGGCCGATCTGTGGGCTCGCGCCGACGGCATGGGTGATGGGGCCGACTATCCACTCCGTGCCACCGTCAGAGGGCGCCTGCACGGCATCCAGCTACAAGCGACGACCGACACCCGCGACAACCTCCCGTATCGACTCGAAGTGCGCGCCTGGCATGGCACGGGCTCGACGCCGGACCAACTTTCGCTCGACGCAACCCACGAAGTGAACGAGTACGAGGGATTGCTGCGTGATTTCGTCGAGGCAACGGCGACGGGCCGTATTGATCAGCGGGCGGTCACCGAGTATCTGCAGGTACACCGCGAGTTGTTGCACGCTCGCGAGCTGGCTGCGCACGATAATTCTGCTCGCGTACCGGAACACCGCGGAGAACCGACCTCGTGATGTCCCGGACGTGGGGCGCTATCTGTGCCGCTGCGGTGTTCGCTCTGGTCGGGCTCGGCCCGGTCGCAACCACGTCGGGCGGCCAGGCTCAGCGAGGGGATCCGGAACTGGCCGCGGCACGCCGAGCTGTTGTCGACGGCCGGGTCGAGGAAGCGCTAGAGCTGCTCGGCGGCCTCGCCACCGAGCGTCCCGAGTCGGGCGAGGTGGCGCTCTGGATGGGCCACGCGTTGCGACGATCGGGAGACCCACGCGGCGCGGCACAGCAATACCTTCGGGCGGTCCGGCTCGATCCGACAAACGCCGGGGCGCTCATTGCGCTGGGTGACCTGCAATCGGACGCTGGCGACCTCGACAGCGCGCTCGACTACTACAAGCGCGCCATCACGGTGGCGCCGGACTTTCCGGTCGGATACCGGAAGGCCGCTGGCGTCGAGGTGCAGCTGGTCTTGCACCGAAACGCCATCGAGCACCTACGTCAGTACCTCGAGCTGCGTCCCGGCGACGTCGTGGCAATGAGCGTGCTCGGGATGGAGCAGTACCTCGACGAGGACATCGACGGCGCGATCGCCACGATGGAACGCGTCGTGGCGCTCGAACCGGATCACGTCAGGGGCCACTTCGGGCTCGGGATGGCACTGGCTGATCGACCCGAGGAGTACACGCGAGCCCTGATGCACCTCGAAGCGACGACGGCGGCCGATCCTGGCAATGCCATGGCGCTCTACCTGATCGGTCGGATCCGGGCGTCGCGGGGTGAGCTCGAGCCGGCCCGGGAGGCGCTCCGCTCCAGCCTGGAGATCGACTCCGAGCAGCCCGATGCCCACTACCGGATTGCGTTGGTCTACGCACGTTTGGGCGAGCGGGACGCCGCCCGCGTTCACCAGGAGCGGTTCCAGGAGCTATCCCAGGCACGCGACAATGAGGAAGAGCTCCAGCGCCGCATCGGGCTACTCAGGGGAGCTGTCGACGTGGCAATCGCCGCTCAAGACCTGGCCGGGGTGCGCGCGGTAACCGAGGAGCTGGCGCAACTGGCACCTGACGACCTGAATGTCCTCATCGTGCAGGCTCGCATGGCGTTGGGGGGCGATGAGCCAGACACCGGCTTACAGGCTGCGTCCCGCGCGCTGGAGCTCTATCCTGACGATTGGGAGGCTCTCTACCTTCGTGGGGTATTGCTGCATCGTACCGGCCAACCTGCCGACGCGGTCGGATTTCTGGAGCGAGCCGTGGAGCTGAACCCGATGTACGGTCCTGGCTACGCGGCGCTCGGCAATGCACTCATGGCGATCGGACAACCGGCGGAGGCCTTGAACGCCTATCAATCCGCCGTGACCGTGCAGCCAACGACGCCGGCTCACTATCTGAACCTGGCCAGCGTCTATCGGGCACTAGGACAAAGTGACCTCGAATCCCGTGCTCTGGCCACCCACCGCCGCCTACTGGCCGAGCAGTGACGCTGACCGGCCGCGATGGGGCACCAGCGGCTCATCAAACTACTGCCGCCGAGAGCCATGCTCTTGCACCCTGGCGGTGCGTACCCGATGCTTGCGGCAGTGGATGGTCGAATCGTACCTACCGCTGCGAATCAGCGAGGCGAGCACACTCGCCGCCTGGGCGCGGCTCAGAAGCGCACCGTAGCTGCCAGGAGCCGCGATGAACGTCGTCATCAAGGAAGCCTGGCCGACGCTCGCCACGGCCACCCTCACGGACCAGGTCTACACGGTCTTGCGCGATCGAATCCTCGCGGGCGACGTCTCCCCCGGCGAGTTCATTCGCGAACAGGAGGTCAGCGACGCCGCCGGGGTGAGCCGAACGCCGGTGCGCGATGCGCTCGGTCGGCTGGCCTCCGAAGGATTCCTGGAGCGCATTGCTCATCGCGGTTTCCGAGTTCCCGAGGAGTCCATCACCGATTTGCTGGAGCTGTATCCGATTCTCGGTACGCTCGAGGTCCTCGCCGGCGGGGAGTCCTTTCCCCGGCTCGAGGCGATGCGGGATGAGCTCCGCGACACCGTCCGTCGACTGGAGACCTGGACATTCACCACCGATCGGCGGGATTGGGCGCGCTCGATTGCGGAGCACGCCGAGATCCTCCTGGCGATCGAGGAACGCGACTTCAAGGCGGCAATCGAGACCCTACGGCGCAACCGGCTGATGACCTACCGCAGGTTCCGCGGCTCCATCCTGGCGCCGGCGCAACCGAACGACTCACCCCGCTCGATTCGCGGTAGCTAAGGACGGGTCGGGTGACCAATCGAGTCGAGCCACGACTCGGCGCGAGCGTAGAGCCGCGCGTAGTAGTCGGCGAAACCGCCGCTAGTAAGCGGCTCCCAGCTATCGGGGGCGGCAGGATTGCCCTCGAGAATCTCGCCATTCGGCCGAATCGTATTCCCGATGCTCCAGCCGAAGCCCACTATCGGGCGGTCGGTACCCGGAAACACCAACTCCTCCGTCCACTCCCAGGTGTTGGAGTATCCGCCAGCCGGCATACCGATGATCGGACCGAGATCGTTGTCCGCAACGATGGCGTTGAGCTGATCTACCTGCGATCCGCCATGGGGTCCACTGATGACCACCAGCGGACCGGAGAAATGCTGCGGCGTCGGTTCGACGATCCCGTCCGACCCCTTGGCTGCGTGCGCCAGCTCAAAAGGCACTGGGGCAGTCGTCGAGTCGCCGCGCGCCAGCGCCGCCTGAACGTCGTTCTGCAACCACTCCAGCAGTCGGGCATGAGCATCGACCGTCGCGGCAGAATCGGCGTCGATAGAGGCCCTGGCGGCGAGCTCGGCGCGCTGGACGGCAATGAACCGCTCGATTACATCGGATAGGCGCAGCGTGCCGAAGGTGGTCTTGAACGCCCGCGGCTGCAGCCGCTGTAGAGCGTAGGGGCCGAACGAGCCTCCGCGACTCCGCGTAACGTCAACGATCAGCGCGTGGTCGAGCCATCCCTCTTGCTCGGCTCGGGCAACCAGGGCGTCAACGTCTTCGACCAGCGTCGCACCGAAGCTCCGCCAAACGAGAATCGCGACCTCGGCGCCGTCCCCGGGCCGTAACAAATCATAGGTCGGCGTGCTGCCGACCCGAGCGAATCCTGTGTAGACAGGCTCGCTCAGGTCGCGCCACACGAGCGACGCGGGGTCGTCGTAGCCGAGGTTGACGGAATAGAAGCTGCCGTCGCCGCTCTCGAGCATGAGCAGCAACTCCTCGCCGACGAGGCTGGGGTGCAGCACGCCAGTGCGCTGGGGAATGGCTTCAGCGATCCGCCAGCGGAGCCCGGCAGCGCTCGAGTGGGGGACGTACGGTGCGGCGAGCTCGACATATTCGGAAATATGCAAGCCGTTGATTTGAACGATTCGATCGCCGGGCGTTATCTGCTGCACCGCCTCGTGACCGTCTGCCAGGTCGCCGACGAAGTAGTCGCTGGACCGGTGGCTGTAGTCGGGGAATACTCTAATCGGCGCCTGCTGAGGGGACTTCGTCTCTGCCTCGGCGAGAGTAGCGAGCCCGTCGGTCAACGCCGGCGCAACGCCTCCAGGAACGAGCATCACCGACAGGTGCCCATCGCGGCGCGCCGCACTCATCCGCGAGAGCGCGTAGAAGAGCTCGCTCGCCGTCTCCGCATCGACCACCGCATCGCGCTCCGCGCGCATGGCACGGATGGGATCGAAGTCGAGGGTGGCGTTCTTGATCGGAGCGACGACCTGCCGATCCCTGGTCTTGGAGATGATCGCGTTGAACAGCGCCGCACGTTGCTCCGGCGTGCCGGCGTCAGACGCAGGTGCCGCACAGCCGGACATGCTGAACGCACACGGCAGCGCTAGGGCGAGACATATCCGGGCGGCGGGCGACGCGATCACCTCGGCATCGTACTGCCGAGCGCGCTTCGACGTCGACATGGCTTACCCTCAGGCCCGATGATCTCGTGGACGGGCATCGGCCGTATGGCGCTTGATCTGACACCACACATGCGGACCAAGCTTTCGTCGAACACAGCAGCACGAGCGCGCGAGGAGCGACATGGTGGACGAGGCGGATCTGAGACGCACACCCGGTGGCACGGTTGCCACGACCGACGGCTGGTTCGTGCTGCACGCCTCCGACGCTCCCTGGATGCGCAGTGTCCGGTTCGGGGCAGGCTGCCGCCTCGAGGGAGAGTCAGGGTTCCCCGACGTCGGCATCAACCTTCGGGTCCTCGACCCCGGCAAGCCTGCCTGTCTTTACCACCGCGAGAACGCCCAAGAGGACTTCTTCGTCATCTCGGGCGAGGGCATCCTCGTTGTCGAGGAGCAGGAAAGGCCATTACGAGCCGGCGACTTCATCCACTGCCCGGCCGAGACGAACCATGTCTTGGTTGGCGCCGGCGACGCACCTTGCGTGGTCCTGATGATCGGCTACCGACCCGACCCGAAAGAGCTCTGCTACCCGGTGAGCGCAGCCTCTGACAAGTACGGCGCCTCGGTGGCAGAGGAGACGCCGAGCCCGCAGGAGGCCTATGGCGCGAGAGACATCGAGCCCATTGCATCCATATGGCCGCTTTACTGAGAGCAATGACCAAGCGCGAGATGCTGGCGCGACTTCCCATCGTCGCCATCATCGGCTCGGGCCAACCCGACCATCCGAGCGATAGACTCGCCTTCGAGATCGGCGAGCTGGTGGCCCGGAAACATTGCCACCTGCTGACCGGCGGCGGCGACGGGGTGATGCTCGACGCCTCGCGCGGGTTCACCGCCGTGCGAGCGAGGCGGGGCCTGGCGATCGGCGTCATTCCGCGGACTCCCGAGGGCGAGCCCAAGCCAGGCTATCCCAACGAGCACATCGAGGTGCCGATCTTCACCCACCTGGCCGGTGCCGACCCTACCTCCGTACACAGCCGCAACCCGATCAACGTGTTGACGTCGTGCTGTGTGGTGGCCTTGCCGGGCAACGTTGGCACGCGCGCCGAGGCACGCCTGGCGAGGCGCTACCGCACGCCGATTCGGGCCGTCATCGACACCACCGAGACCCCGGATTCGGCTCGCTTCGAGGAAGAGATGCGGGCCATGGGCGTGGCATCCGTCCGCGTCGAGATACGCCATGACGCGGCCGATGGCTACGATCTCGGAGCGCTCGAGACATTCATCGACGGCGTTCCGGTCACGGCCTCCGGTGACCTGACACCGAGTGACGCGCCGCTGACCATTGGCGAGCACGCGGTCCATTCCTGAAGTGATTCTGACCGGCTCATCCGACGCTCATCCGAAACGCTGCCCACGCTCGTGCGGGCCGCCAACGGAGATCCGGCTGCTATGCGTGTATCATCCGCCCGTTGATCGGGTGCGAGCCCGTTTGCCGAAGGACCTGGGAGAATCGGATGCCGACGATCGAACGCTCGAAGCCGACGTGGACGAAACTTGCGCTGTGCGCCGCAATCGCGGTCGCGCTGTGTTCGATGACGATGCCGGCGAGCGGCCAGAGCGGCGCTCCGAGCACTGGCACCGAGAACGGTGAGTGGCGTCACTGGGGCGGAGATACGGCCAGCACGCGCTACGCACCCCTGGATCAGATCAACGCCGACAACTTCGAGGATCTGGAGGTCGCCTGGGTGTGGCGTGGCGACAACTACGGCCCCTCGGTGGACAACATCATGCGCTCCACGCCGACCTACGTGAACGGGGTGCTGTACACCGTCGCCGGCCAACGACGTACCGTCGTCGCCCTCGACCCCGGCACCGGCGAGACGCTGTGGACCTACCGTGAGCCCGTCACCCCGCGCTGGGAACAGTCGATGCGCAAGAACTACGGCAAGGGCGTCGGCTACGCCAACATCGACCGTCGCGGTGTGATCTACATGATCTCGCCGGGCTTCTTCCTGCACGCCTTGGATGCGGTCACCGGACAGCCGATCGAGCAGTTCGGCAACGAGGGCACCGTCGACCTGCTGGCCGACTTCGGCTACGAGTACGACGCCTACGAAGGGCTTCCCAAAGAGGTTGGTTACATCACCAACTCGTCGCCGCCGATGGTGGTCAACGATGTGGTGGTGGTGGGCAACTCGCACGAGCAGGGGTACCGCCAGACCCGGCGCGAGAACGTGCCGGGTCACGTGCTGGCGTACGACGCACGCTCCGGCGAGCACCTGTGGAAGTTCGACGTCATTCCGCAGCCGGGCGAGCTCGGCCACGACACCTGGCTCAACGACGCTTGGTCGTGGACCGGCAACGTCTCGGCGTGGGCGCCGATGGCCGCCGACCCGGAGCTCGGGCTGGTGTACTTCGCCACCGATCCGCCGACCAATGATTATTGGGGAGGCCACCACCCCGGCGACAATCTCTTCGCCACCTCGATCCTTGCCGTCGACATCAAGACGGGCGAGCGGCGCTGGCACTTCCAGACCGTGCACCACGACATCTGGAACTACGACAACCCCACCGCGCCGATCCTGGTAGACATAACGGTCGACGGCGAGAAGATCCCGGCTATCGTACAAACGACCAAGCAGAGCTGGGCGTACGTGCTCAACCGCGAGACCGGCGAGCCGGTGTGGCCGATCGAGGAGCGTCCGGTACCGAAGTCGAAGATCCCGGGCGAATACACCTCGCCGACGCAGCCCTTCCCGACCTGGCCGGCGGCGTACGAGATGCAGGGCATCACCGAGGACGACCTGGTCGACTTCACGCCGGAGCTACGACAGGCGGCCGTCGAGATGCTCAGCGAGTACGAGCTCGGTCCGCTGTTCAACCCACCGCTACATCGCGACAACGACCTCGGGCTCAGGGCCTCGGTCCATTGCCCGGGTGGGAACGGCGGCACCAACATCCCCGGCGGCGCGGCGATCGATCCGGAAACCCAGATTCTCTACGTTGCCTCGACGAAGACTTGCTCCGCGCCGGACTTGATCCCCGGCGCCGAGGCCGACAGCCAACACCCTGAACCGATTGTCGGCAAGACGATCATGGCGTGGGCCAGCGGTCCGGGCTTCGGGCCCGGCCGGGTACAGGGATTGCCCTACTACAAGCCGCCCTACGGTCGGATCACAGCGATCGATCTGAACACCGGGGAGCACCTGTGGTGGATTCCCAACGGCGACTCTCCCGACTTCGTCACGCACCATCCCGCCCTACAGGGCATCGACATCCCCAACACCGGAAAACCCTCGCACGCCACCAAGGTGATCACCAAGACGCTGCTGATCTACGCCGAAGGTCGCCGCGGCGACGCGCTCCTGCACGCGGTCGACAAGCGCACCGGTGAGAGGCTCGGCACGGTCGACATCCCGGCACCGAGCAACAGCGCCCCGATGACCTACATGCACGAGGGCAAGCAGTACATCGTGCTACCGATCGGCGGACCCGCACACTCCGGCTCACTCGCCGCCGTGGCGCTGCCGGACTAGCCCGCGGGTCTTCGTACAGCGTTCGGCGAGCGGCTCGTCATTCCTCGACGCGCTTGCCCTCGAACACACCGTTCGGCTGGATGAAGCGAGCGGCGGTGACGGCCCCCGAGTTATCGAGCAGGAACTCGAGGCTGAAACCGCTGAGGTTGCCGATACCGAACTCGGTGCCACGCTTCGGCTCGAGGGTATAGACCGGTTGCCCCGGCAGAGCAACCCGTAGCGCAGTGCCCTGAAGCATCACCTCGGCCCGCTGGCCGGAGAGCTCGTAGATCCCGACGAACTGCGCCAGGTAGTCCGGATCCGAGAGCCGCTCGTCGGCCAGCTTGGTGAACACGATGGGGTCCATCTGCGCCTCGAAAGGCACCGCCAGCTCGACGATCTCGCCATCGGCGTCGAGGCGGAACAGCACCTTCAGGTCTTCGAAGTCTTCGCCCCCGTCGGCACCGTTGAACGTGTTGTAGTGCCAATGTTCGAGGTCGGTGGGCATGCTGTTGTATTCAAGTCGCAACCGGGCATCGTCGGCGGTCACCTCGATCACCCCGTAGCCGACATGGTCGTACCTGCCGGCATACTCGGTTAGCGCGTGCGTCGGTCTCGTACCGCCCTTGCGCTTCGCCTCGGCGTTGGCACGCGCCTCCGCCAGGGCCTTCTCTCCCTCCTCGACGTCCTCCAGCGCCTCGGTGAGATAGCCCGCGTCGTCGAGTCCCAGGATGCGATCGATCACGGTTCGCGCGACCGCCGGGGGCACCGGGTTGGCGCCACTCGCGTTCGTGTAGACCACGACACCTAGTTTGTCCAACGGCAGCAGCGCAACCCAGGAGATGAACCCGTCGATACCTCCGCCGTGCTGCACCACGAAGTGGCCCCGGTGCGCCTCGACCGACCACCCCAGGCCGTATCCCAACGTCATCGTTCGCGAGCTACTCGGATAACTCGAGATCGCCATGTGCGGCGTGTGCATCTCCTGGAGCGTGGCCGTCTCCAGGAGGCGCAGTCCACCAAGCACGCCGCCGCCCAGCTGCAGACGCATCCACTGGCTCATCTCCGACACCGACGAGTTGATCGAGCCGGCCGGGCCGATCGTGTCGATGTTGCGGAACGGGATGAGCTGTGCAGCCCGGTCCTCGAGCGCGTAGGGCAGCGCGTGGTCGGCATCGCGCTGCGAAGCGAGCACCGAAAAGTTCGTGCGCTCCATAGCCAACGGAGCGAAGATCCGTTCGCGCACCAGATCTTCCCAGCTGTCGCCGGTGATTCGCTCTGCGAGATAGCCCGCCGTCATGAACATGAGGTTCTGGTACTGGAACTCCTCGCCCAGATCTCG
>DASCOT010000165.1:0-3233 GCA_036012155.1 Acidobacteriota bacterium | reverse complement strand
CTTCGCGGCACTCAACGCCGAGGTCAAGAAGCAGTATCCGGACCAGGGCGACGAGCACTTCCGCCTCGACGCCGACGAGATTGGTGCCGGCCGCGGCGCGTTGTTCGTCGCCTATCTCGAGGACCGTCCGATAGGCTGTGGCTCGATTCGCAAGCTCGATACGGAGACCGCCGAGCTGAAGCGAATGTACGTTGCCGGCGACATGCGCGGTCACGGAATCGGGGGCGCGCTGATGCGGGCGCTCGAAACAGAGGCGCGTGACCTCGCCGTGCGCCGAATTCTGATAGAAACCGGAGATCGGCAGGACACTGCGCTGGCCATGTACGAGGGTGCCGGCTATCGCCGCATACCCTATTTCGGGGACTACTCCGCCTCTTCGACCAGCATTTGTCTTGCCAAAGACCTCTGACTCCAGGAGTCGCACCATGATCGTCACTCGATTCGCCGCTCATCGGCGCTCGGCGACCCTGCCGTGCCGGGTATTGGTAGGGCGAGCTCTGGTCCCGCTGGTCGCTATCGCCGCGCTTACCGTGCTGAGCTCTGGCTGTGCCAGCGGCGCAGCGAACGGCGGCACGGATGCCGATCGATCGGGTCAGGTCGATGCTCTGTTCGCCCGTTACACCGACGGAGTCCAGCCGGGGGTCGCGGTGATGGTCGTGCACGACGGCCGCGTAGTGCACGAGGCCGGATACGGATACGCTGACCTGGAGAACGCCACCCCATTGGCACCGAACACCTCTGTTCGGCTGGGCTCGGTGACCAAGCAGTTCGTGTGCATGGCCATCATGTTGCTCGCCGAGCACGGTCAGCTCGACTATGACGACCCGGTCTCGAAGCATGTCCCGGAGATATCCGCTCGATACGGTGACGAGATCACGGTGCGCCACCTGATGAACCATACCGGCGGCCTGCCCGACTACTACCCGCCGTTGCGGAAACACGTCAGCGGGCGCCCGCCGAACAACGAGGACGGCGCCGAGGTATACGCGAGCTGGGGAGAGCCCGCTTTTGCCCCCGGCGATCGCTACGAGTACAGCAACTCCGGATATGAGGTCCTGGCGCTGGTCGCCCAACGGGTGGCCGACGAGCCCTTCTCCGACTTCGTGGCGACAGACATCTTCGAGCCCCTCGCAATGTCCGGGGCGATTGCCTGGGATGACCCGGACAAGGTGATCCCGAATCGTGCCTTCGGATACTCGCCCGTTGACGACGCCTTCGAGCTGAACGACGACCATCGAATGAACTTCATGATGGGCGCCGGGGGTATCTACGCCAGCCTGCAGGACATGTATCGGTGGGATCAGGCGCTCTACACGGAGAAACTGGTCAGCCAATCGACCCTAGACGAGGCATTCACGCCGGCGCTCAACAATCGCTTCGAGGACATCGGCTACGGGTTTGGCTGGCGCGTCGGCGCCTATGAGGGCCATCGGCGCATCTCTCATGGCGGCAGCTGGGTCGGGTTCCGCACCGCCATCGCACGCCACCCTGACGCCCACCTCAGCATTGTTCTGCTATCCAATCGAGCCGACTTCGACAGTGGCGAGTTCATCGACCCGATCACCGACATCTACCTCGATCCACTTCCGGCGGCGGATCGCGTCGACAACGTCGTGGGCTTTATGAACGAGGGCTCGCAGCCCGGCACCGCGGTTCTGGTGGCCAAGGATGGCGAGATACTGCACAGCGACGGCTACGGGCTCGCTGACGTGGCGGCAGGCACTGCAGTGAGCGCCGATACCAATTTCCGGCTCGGCTCGGTATCCAAGCAGTTCGTGGCGATGGCAGTCATGATTCTGGCGCAGGATGGCAAGCTGTCGCTCGAGGACTCGGTCGCCGATCACCTCCCCGAGCTACGCCGATTTTCGAACGTAACCATCCGCCACCTGCTGGTTCACACCGGTGGCCTGCCCGAGTACTACGACGAGATCGAGCGCCGATTCGCCGGGCTACGACCCGGCAACGAGGAAGCTGTCGCGGTGTTCGCCGATTGGGGCGAGGCCCTTTTCGATCCGGGTGAGCGCCACCAGTACAGCAATCCGGGCTACGACACACTTGCTGCACTCGTGGAACGCGTATCCGGACAGTCGTTCAGCGAGTTCGTAGGCGAGCGGATCTTCGAGCCTCTGGAGATGGACCGTTCGTTCGTACCCGCCTATGCTGGCACATGGCCGCCGGGCCCCGATGATACGTTGCCGCAGATCAGCAACCGTGCGATCGGGCACGCGCGCTCCGATGATGGGTTCGAGATCCACGATGATCACATGTTGAACTCGATTGTCGGCGCCGGCGGCGTCTTCTCGACAGTCGAGGACCTACTCCGCTGGGACCAGGCTCTCTACACGGATCGCCTCGTCGACCAGGCGGCTTTGGAAGAGGCTTTCACCTCCGGCGCTCTCAACGACGGCAGCACGTTCGGTTATGGCTTCGGCTGGGGGATCGGCTCCCATCGTGGCCATCGGCGAATCTCGCACGGCGGAGCCTGGGTCG
This sequence comes from Acidobacteriota bacterium, assembly GCA_036012155.1. Taxonomy (GTDB): domain Bacteria; phylum Acidobacteriota; class UBA890; order UBA890; family WLXD01; genus DASCOT01. The sequence continues at coordinate 743 of DASCOT010000165.1, read as the reverse complement.
GATTCCGCACCGCCATCGCTCGTTATCCGGACATCCGCTTGACCGTGATTGTTCTTACGAATCTGACGACACGCGACCCGAACCGGCTGGCCGACGAAATCGCGGTGTCGTTTTTCGAGTCAACCGATTGACGCAACGACAGGAGCAGGCCCGATGAGAGGATTGAAGGGTAAGAACGTACTGGTCACCGGGGGCGCCAGCGGCATAGGGCAGGCTACCGCGGCCCGCTTCCTGGAGGAGGGCTGTGCCGTCTGCGTGCTCGATCGCAGCGCCGAGGCGCGCGACCGGGTCGCCGCCGAGTTGCCGGAGTTAGCGGGCGTGATCGCCGCAGATGTCTCGAACCTGGAGCAAGTACACGCCGCGTTCGAGGAGGCCATCGAGCGCATGGGGTCGGTCGACGTATTGATCAACAATGCCGGTATCAGCATCCGCCACGGATGTCTCGATATCACTCCGGAGGAGTGGGACCAAGTCCTGGGCGTCAATCTCAAGGGCAACTTCTTCGTCGCCCAGACGGCGGCACGCCATATGATGGAGCGCGGGTCGGGAGTGATTCTAAACACCGCCTCTACGGGTGGCAGCACCGGCTACCCTCACTACGCCGACTACAACGCCAGCAAGGGCGGGGTGATCGCGCTGACGCAATCCATGGCGCTCGAGCTAGCGCCCACCGTCCGCGTCAATGCCATATCCCCAGGGTATGTGCTGACACCGATGCAGCGTGCCGAGTACACCGACGCGAT
>DASCOT010000164.1:0-10065 GCA_036012155.1 Acidobacteriota bacterium | reverse complement strand
CGCTTGTGGAGGCGCTTTCCGATGTAGATCTCGCGGTGATGCTGCCCGATACTACCCCCGCCGACCTCGTCTATTCGGCCATGCAGGATGTGCTCCGACAGGGGCGCGGTCGAACCATCCATTTCCACTGGTCGGGAGCCTACGAGCTGTCCGGCCGTGTGCGGCAGGCCGACGCCAGCATCGATGCGCTCTACCAGCACGCGCTGAGCACTACCGATTACGAAGCACTCGCCGCCACGCAGCGCCGCTTCGACGCGGCCATGCGCTGTGCGGAGATTCGCATCACCACCCCAGCCGGCACCGATCTACGTTTCCGCATCGGCGATCGGCCGGTAACGCACCAAAATGGCGACGCCTCCGCCGCCCGCGCCCAGCGGGCCCTAAACCTCATCGACCGCGAGATCGAGCTACCAGCCGGAGCCATCCGGGTCGCACCAATCGAGGAAACCGTACAAGGCACCATCGCGTTCCCACCGTCGATGTGGAACAGCACGATCGCCGAGGGCCTGGTGCTCACGTTCTCCAACGGTGTTGTCGTCTCGGCTGCTGCAGACGTAGGCCTTGAAGCCGCCGAGGCGGTACTGCGTCGCGGCGGCGTGTCGGCGCGATCGTTCCGGGAGTTCGCGCTGGGCTTCAACCCGCTGCTGGCCATCCCCGACGACGACCTTTGGATTCCGCACTACGGGTACGGTGCCGGCGTCGTGCGTCTGTCGCTGGGCGACAACTCCGAGCTCGGCGGCAACGTCGGTGGAGGGTTCGTGCGTTGGAACTTCTTCATCGACGCCACGGTTGCCGTCGGCGACGTCATCTGGGTTCAGGACGGCGAGCTGCTTCCGCGCTAGCGGTAGATCGACGTTTGCGGAGCCCCGCCGCGGCGCTACTGAGCCAGGCTCCACTCCAGGCCCAGCCATATTGATCGCGGCGCGCCCGGTCCCAGGAACCGCGGATCGTTGAACTCTCCTGCGAACAGCTCCCCCGGATCGCCCAGAACGCCGAAGGTCTCGTATTCTCCGTCGAGCAGGTTGCTCAACGCAGCGTAGAGCGTCAAATCGCCGCCCAGCGAATACGACGCCACGGCGTTGAGCAGAGTGAAGCCCGGCAGTGGCGCCAGCAGATTCGCCTCGTCCCCCCGAAGGATGCGCCCCGAGTTGAACGCCAGGTCCAGTCCCAGGCCCAAGGCCTGGCCGACGCGCACGGTGAGCCCGGCTTTGAGGTTGTGCTTTGGGATGCCCGGCATCAGGTCGCCTGCCGCTACTTGAATCTCGCCCGCGACGGCCAACGGGTGGTGGGGGCTGGGCATCGTCACATCGATATCAAACGTAGGCCGTAGAAACATGTACTCGGCGAACCAGTCGACCCTTTCCCCGGCTCGCCCCGAGGCGCCCAGCTCGAATCCGAGGCGCCGCGTGGCCCTGAGGTTCCTGAAGAAACCCTGCCCTCGTAGCGCCCCGCTGCTGACGAAGAGGATGTCGTCGCGGTTGTTGCTTTGGAACACCACCGCCCGGAACGCGGCCCGTTGCAGTCGCGCTCTGATCCCCGCCTCCCAGGTACGGGTGACCACCTGCTCGAGCGGTGGGTCGGAGATGAAGGAATTGGGGAGACGGCACGGATCGGCGGGATCAGCGCAGGTGAGCTCGACCGGAGTCGGCGCCCTGGAAGACTCGGCGTATCCCGCGAACGCCCAAAGTCGTTCCGAGACTTGGATGGTCATGCCGCCCGAAAAGTTGAGGCGGTGGAACGAGTGATCACCGTTCAGATCATCTCCCCGATCATCGAGGAGCTCGATCCGTGTGTCGTTGTAGCGCCCCGACAGCGTCAACGACAGCCGAGGAGCTACCGCCAACGTGTTGGTCGCGAACAGACCGAGGTTGCGACTGCGAATACGCACGCGCACCAGCGAATCCAGCCAGACGAAGCCTTCTCCCTGCGTGCTGCGATCGGGCAACAGGGTCGCCAGCTCCGACGCAAAGTCGAACCGCGACCTCCCTCCGTCGTAGCTCGCCCCCAGGATCAACTGATCGTCCCGGCCCAGAAGATCGCGCTGGAGCGTTGTCTGCAGTGCCGCACCGTAGCCGCGCTGTCGCGTCGCGCTGGTGTTGTTGATTGCATCGAATGGGCCACCTATCAGCCTCACCGGATTACCGCCGGCGTCGAGTACGAGCCGCTGCCCGTGATCTTCGAAGCAGAGCAGCCCGTCGGCGGGTCCGGTGCAGGCATTGAAATCGGCCGCGTCGGCGTTGAGCGTGCCGATGTCGTTGCCCCGGAAGTAGACTCGGCCTTCGAGCCAAGCTCCCTGCGCGAGCTCGGTGCGTGCGCCGATCGAGGCGAGGATCAGCGCAGTATCGGTAATGTCGGGATGCGTGAACACTGCCGAGCGATCGGCATCGAGAAGCTCGGTTGGGGCGGCACCGTTGCCCTGCAATCGGTTGTCGGCAGCCGTTACGCTGACATCGATATCGGCGGATTCCCGGCGCCAGCTCAGTTTGCCGAATAGCCTTCGAATGGTCGACGGTGAATAGTCCCTCCAACCGTCCTCCGACGCCAGATTGCCGGTGACGTAGTAGCCCAGCTGCCTACCAGCGCCGCCGGTTTCCAAAGACAGACTCCGCTGGCCAAACGACCCTGCCTGGACTCGGAAGCCGTGGCCTCGATGTGTCTGACCGGACTTTGTGCGAATCGAGATCGAGCCTCCCTGAGTGTTGAGGCCGAACAACGGGTTGGAGCCGGAGATCAAGTCGAGCGCGGCGACAGCGCGCAACGGCACCAGATCCCAGTGCACCGTGTCTCCAAACAGTTCGTTGAGCCGCACGCCGTCCTGATAGATCGAGAGCCCCTGAGGAGATCCCAACAGGGGCGACGCCCCGTATCCGCGGAAGTGGACCTCGGGCTGGAACGGGTTGCCCTGCGCCTCGACAACGTGCACCCCGCCGAACCCACGACGCAGGAGATCGCTCAAGTCGCGGGCCCGTGACCGGGCGATCGCCTCGGATCCCATGGTCTGTACGCTGGCGGCGATCTTGTCGAGGTCGACGCCGGCGCCGATCGGCGTCGCGCCGATGACTGTGATCTCGTCAACGACAGCGGGCCGGACCGGCTCCTCCTGCTCCTTCTGACCCGCTTCGTCCTGCGTCTCGTCTTGTTCTTGTTCGCCCGGCTGCACGGCGATCGTTGGCGCTTCGGCGCCCGCCCGTTCACGGTGTCGTGCCTCCGCTGTCGAGGCCACGAGCCCGAGCATCAGTACCCAGATTCCGAGGACGGCACTGGACTTGCGCATGGGTGAGACCCTCAAGGTCCCCGTCACCTCGGGATTTTGCGTGAGCCGTGGTCCCTTCATCGCGGCACAGCATAACGGGTCGCGGCAACCCTCCGCCGCGGCGGCACGCTGGCGTCCGCAAGGCCGCGGCGGCAAGATTACGCTGCTCGATTTCATCGTTCGGGAGAGAAAGGCGCGGGGTGAGCAACGTGCGCGTGTTGCTGCTGCAGAACTGCGAGCTCGAGACATTCGGCCGCTATGCCGAATACTTGCATAGCAACAGCGTCGATCATCGGCTCGTGCACGCCTACTCGGATACGACCATCCCCGCCCATGAAACCTGGGACGCGATCCTCGTCGGCGGCACCCCGATCAGCGCCTACGACGCCGACCAGCACGAGTTCCTGCGCGCTGAGCTCGCCTTCCTGCGCGACGCCATCAACCGGGACGTCGCCTGCCTCGGTGTGTGCTGCGGCGGCCAAATACTCGCCCAGCTGCTCGGTGGTGGGGCACGGCGCCAGGGGTACCGCGAGCTCGGCGTCTACGAGGTCCGGGTCCGCGAGGAGGCCGCGATCGACCCGCTGTTCGCAGGCTTCCCGTCGAGTTTTGCCGTCTTCCACTGGCACGGTGACACCTTCGATCCGCCACCAGACGGCCACGTGCTGGTGAACGGCCTCGACGGCGGCCAGCAGTCATTCCGCCGTGGCAGGCAGGCAGGCGTACAGTTTCACCTCGAGACGTCGGCCGCGGAAGCGGCACGCTGGGCCGAAGCCTACGCCGACGAGCTGCAGGAATTCGGCGGCGACGCTCGAGCCATCGTGCGCCAATGCGCCCAGACGGAAGTAGCTCGTTTCCATCTCGCCGATCGACGGATGGCAAACTTCCTGCAGATCGCCCGCCGCAGTTAATCAGAGGCCGGGTACGATTCGTTCGGTGCCTGGACGCGATGACCGTGTTGCGGGCCGAGTAGTAAGGTCTCCCCATCCGCGTCAGGAGTCGTGATGGTGGAGTACGAATCCCGCGCCCAACGAGATGCCGTGGCAGCAGTTCGCGAGCTCGTCGACCGAGAGACTCGCGCCTGGGACACACAGGACGTCGAACTGCTGATGTCGATCCTGCACCCCGACATGGTGTGGCCGTGGCCGCCGCATGATCAGGCGCACGACCCGCTCGATTGGGTGATCGACTGGGGCCGCTACAGCGACGAACGGTGGCGGCGCGGCTGGCAGGACCTGTTCGATAGCCATGAGCTGGTGCACAACCATCGAGAGACGCTCCGCGTGGTGGTGTCGGACGAGGCCGACGGTGGGCTGGCGGTAGTCGACGTCGATACGCTGTGGCGCGATGCCAGCGGCCACGACTTCCACTGGCGAGGCCGCGCCGCAAAGATCTACACCAAGGACGGGCAGGATTGGAAGCTAATCGCTCACACTGGCTTGCTGGAGTACCCGCCGCGGCCGCGCTAGGCGCCGCTCCGGACCTGTCACTCCTCGGCTCCTGATTGGTGGCAGCCACGGCATCCAACAGCCACCGCTCCAGCTAGGCACTCTGCGCTGCTAGGGGTATCGTCAGCCCATGTCTTGGAGCGAGGTTGCTCATCGATTCGGCCGCGCTACGGGCGTCGCCTCCGGCACGGTGGCGATTGCCCTGTGGGTCGTGTTCGCGTCAAGCATCATGACGACCGGCAACAAAGGCGGCCTATTGGTGGCGCTGACGATGATCGCGGTGGCAATCGCTGCGATCGGCGGATCGGTCGCCGCCAGTCCAGGAGTCCTCTTGATTGCCTTCGCCGTGTCGTTCGTGCCGGTCGGGCTCTACATGCTCGGAACGCCCAGCATCTTCGCAGGGATCGGCTTGGCGAATCTGCTGTATTTCATCTCGGCGGTGCTGCTGTGGATGGCGCGCCGAAGCTCCGGGACCTCGTGAGGTAGCGGTGAGTAACACCCCGGCGCGTCCAACGACATCCGGCACGACTCGAATGGAGCGCTACCGGTCGGCTCGCCGCGACCACGAGCTCGTGGTGCTCGAAGGATTCCACGCCGTCAAGCATGCTCTCCGCTTCGGCGCTTCGATCCTCGAGATCGCGGTGCGGAGTCGCGACGAGATCGACACGCTGGCCCGGCAGCTGGCACCGGATGTTTGCGGGGGGCTCGCCGAGGCAGACGAGTTGCCGCAGGCTGAGTTCGACACCCTCTCACCGCTTCCTCATCCGACCGGGCTCATCGCCATCGCCCGCCGCAGCAACGTGGACCCCGTGAGCCTGGCTAACAGTGCCGCCACCGAGCCTCTGGTGTTCCTCGAGCAACCGGCGCATCTCGGCAACCTGGGCGCCGCGGTGCGTGTTGGCGCCGCCGCCGGCGCGTGCGGCCTGTTGACCAGTGGACAACACGACCCCTGGAGTCCGGAGGCGGTGCGGGCGGCCGCCGGACTGCAGTTCGCCCTGGTTTCGGCACGCGTCGACCAGCTACCGGTAACCTCGCGCCCGCTGATCGCTCTCGATCCCGAAGGCGAGCCCATCTCGACTTGTCGGCTACCTCCGCGCGCGATTCTGGCCTTCGGACCCGAGCGCCATGGCCTGAGCCAGAGCGTACTGCGGCGCGCCGAGCATCGCGTGGCGATCCCGATGACGCCGGGGGTGTCGAGTCTCAACCTCGCCACTGCCGTGGCAGTGGCCCTTTACGCGTTCCGCCACTGAGCTGTGATGGACTAGCTAGACTTCGCGGCTGCTGGCGCTGCTCTGTTGTCGGTTATTCAATCGCGACGGGCTCGAAAGTGGTCACGAACAGCAGCGCATCATTGAGGGCTGGGCAGCGGCACGAGAGATGAATCGGCCATAATCGCTACCCGTGAGATCCGTCCACGAAAGGCATATAGTCGACAGCGTCCCCCACCCCCCCCACAGGGAGGCCCGCCATGCGCTCACGGTCCAGCTTGGCCACCGTAGCCGTCCTTGCAGTGCTCCTCGTTACCTGCGGCCCGCCGCAGGAGACCGAACGGGCCACGGTGGGTACCACCACCGGGTCGAACGGCGGCGACTACGACGACCTAGTGACCTTGTTCGAGGAGTTTCGCGAGCTGCACGCGCCGGCTCTCGTCAACGGCGTTCCCGACTATTCGTCGGCGACGATGGCGCGGATCTACGAGGAGTTGCGCGTCCAGCAGCGACGGCTGGGATCGTTCGACGTCAGCCACTGGTCGATATCCGAGCAGATCGACTACCACCTGGTTCGCGCCGAAATGAACGGCATGGAGTTCACCCACCGCGTGATGAGGCCCTCGGAGACGAGCCCGTTCCACTACTGGGGCTCATCCACGGGGACCAGCACTCCCTATTTCGCATTCTCAGATCGTCCCGCGGTTCCAGAAGGCCCCGGCTGGGGAGAGCTCGGGTTCTCCGGAACGCCAGACTTCCCGCTCAGCGACGACGAGGTCGAGGCCTACCGCGTGAGGCTGCAGGCATTGCCGCAGGTCCTGGCACAGGGCAAGGCCAACATCATTGTCGCCGAGGCCAAGCGTGATCTGGGGCTGATCGTCCTGCGAGCGATCGCCGAAGAGGGGTCGCTGCTGGAACCGATGGTGGCCCAGATGCAACAGCACCACCCCGATCTGGTCGCCGACACCGAAGCCGCCTGGGCGGCAGTGCAGAGCTACGGGGCCTGGGTCGAGGACAATCTCGATGCCATGCAGGCACCGGTCGGCTTCGGCAAAGAGAACTTCAACTGGTGGCTGAAGAACGTCTGGCTGGTGCCCTATACATGGGACGAGGCCTGGACGCTCGGACATCGCGAGCGCCGACGCGGGATTACTACGCTGAAGCTGGAGCAATACCGCAACCGCGACCTTCCACAACTCGAGCCAGCACAGACCAAGGAAGAGTACCTTCGCCGGCATCACACCGCAGAGGACCAACTGCGACGTTTCCTGCTCGGAGGCGCGTTCATGACCGTTTCAGCCGACGAGCTGGCTGCGGCATATGCTGCCTACCCGCCCCGGCCACCGGCCTCGCCCCCAGCCCGGCCACGCAACTTCCTTGCCGGCATCATCCACGAACACCTGGGCCATCAGCTCGATGCGCTGCGACCGGAGACCGATCTGTCGCCGATCCGCGCGGCGCGCCGATTGCATGAGATGACCCACCCGCGTCGTGAAGGAGTCGCAGATGGATTGGGTCAAGCGATGATGCACGCTGGCATACTCGACGACGAGCCCAGGGTTCGCGAGCAGATCCACTTCGCCACTGGCAATCGCGGTGGCCGGGCGCTGGGGTCGTTGAGGTTCTGGGCAAACGAGCTCGACTACGAGGGCTGGAATCGGTACGACGCCGAGATGAGCCTCTCCGGGTCGTCCATGCTGGACGAGAGCGAATGGTGGAATGCCGCCGCCAACTACAACACCTGGGACCACAAGAAGGACGCGGTGCGGGGCCCCGGATATGAGATGGCCTACAACACCGGCGTGTTGCAGTTCCAGACGCTGGTCGCCGATCGAGCCTTGCAGCTCGGCATCGACTTCGACATGCGCGAGTTCATGGACGAGCTCTTTGCCGCCGGACAGATGCCGATGGCTCTAATCCGTTGGCAGATGACAGGCCTTACCGACGAGATGGACAAGCTGCTGGACGGCGGCGATTGATGCCCGTCCGGTTGCTCGGTGACATGTGCAACGGCACGTAGTCCAGGGTCCGCAGCGATCGAGGAACCGGTGCCCGACGCCCGTGGCGATAATCCTGCCCATCGCCTTGGTGGGTATATGCACGGCGTCTGCTCCGTCAGCGTCGGCCCAATCGGTCGGTCAGACGACTACCGAGGCCGACGCCGACTACCAGGTAGCCGCACAGTCGACACCGCTGCCGCCGCGAATCGACGGGCTGCTCGACGACCCGGCTTGGCAACAGGCGACACCGCTCACGCGGTTCACTCAGTCGATACCCAACGAGGGGGAGCCGGTTACCGAGCGCACCGAGGTGCGCGTCCTGTACGACGAGTCGAAGCTCTACGTGGCGGCCATGATGTACGACCGGGCGCCCGAGCGGATCGTTGCCAACGTGCTGCGCCGCGATGAGCGCTCACGCTCCAACGATCACTTCGTGCTGACGCTCGATACCTATCACGATCACCGCAACGGCTACTATTTCGAGACCAACGCGCTGGGAGCCAAGTTCGACGCGCAGATCGTCGGTGAGGGTGGTCGATCGAGCTTCGGGGGTAACGTCGAGCAGTTCGAGGCCAGTTGGGATGCAGTGTGGGAGGCAGCCGGCAGCATCACCCCCGAGGGCTGGTCGGTGGAGATCGCCATCCCGTTCTGGTCGCTACGCTTCGATCCGGAGAACACCGCGGCGTGGGGAATCAACTTCCGACGCGGCATTCCCCGCAACAGCGAGGAAGCGTACTGGGCACCGGTGCCTCGGCAGTACAACGCCACCCGGCTGTCGCACTCGGGAATGCTTGTGGGAATGGAGCACCTGGCCTCGCCGCGTAACCTGCAGGTAAAGCCCTTCGCCCTGGGAGACGCGTCGACCGTCCTACGTGACCCCAGCCTCGGGCTCGGCGACGGCCACGTTACCGACCTGTCAGGGGATGCCGGCGTCGACATCAAGTGGGGGATTACGTCGAACCTGACGTTCGACGGGACCTTGAACACCGACTTCGCGCAGGTGGAGGCGGATGACGTGCAGATCAACCTGACGCGTTTTCCGCTGTTCTTCCCTGAGAAACGTGAGTTTTTCCTGGAGAACGCCGGACTGTTCAACTTCGGCAGGACGGGGAGTAGCGGGGGTGGCGGCGGGGTTGCCTTCCAGCTCGGACGCACTCCGCGAGTGATCGGCTTCCACTCGCGGCGCATCGGGGTGTCGGCCGACAACCGGGAGGTACCGATCATTGGCGGTGGCCGACTGACCGGCAAGATCGGACCATGGTCGGGTGGTGTGCTATCGCTGCAAACAACCAGCATCGCCGGGGTGGCGTCGGCCAACCACAGCGTCGTGCGACTCAGGCGTGATCTGGGCAGCCGCTCGAGTTTCGGCATGCTGTTCACCAACCGGGAGGCCGGCGGTGGTGACCACAATCGTACCTACGGCGTCGACGGCCGCTGGGCCATCACGCCGCAGACAACGGTTGACGGATGGTGGATGCAGACTGCTACACCGGGATTAGACGATGCCTCCTGGGCCGGAGAGGTTCGCTTCGAGCACGCCACACCCCAGTGGCTCGTCAAAGGATCGGCGCTCGAGATCGGTGAGGACTTCAACCCCGAGCTCGGCTTCGTCAACCGCACAGGCTTGCGCGCCTATCACGGGGAGGCAATGTGGACCCCCTACCCGCAAGCCGAATGGATACGCAACATGAACCCCCACGCTACCTTGGACCACGTCACCGATCGGAAGGGTCAACTGCTATCGCAGCGTTGGCACTTCGACTGGGATATCTTCCTGCGTCGCGGTGACATCACCGGGCTGGCCCACAATCGCCTGTTCGAGCGCCTCGACACCCCCTTCGAAATCGTGCGGGGCGTGGTTATCCCAGCGGGCGAGTATCGGTTCAACGAGTACAACTTCGAGATCGTGGCCGATCCGAGCCGCGCCATCGACGGGAGCATCACCTACACCTGGGGCGGCTTCTTCGGGGGTACGCGAAAGAACCTGACGCTTACCGGTGGCGCCCGCATTGGTCCACGCTTAGCGGTCACTGCGGCCTGGAACCGCAACGACGTCGAGCTGCCGCAGGGTGATTTCGTCACCGACCTGATGCTGTCACGGATCTCCTACGACTTCAGCACCCGGCTGTTTCTTGCCGGCCTCATCCAGTATGACAACC
>DASCOT010000163.1:0-8095 GCA_036012155.1 Acidobacteriota bacterium | reverse complement strand
CCCCAGGAGTGGCTGGACGCACTGGCCCCCCTGGGAACGGATGAGCACAAGCCCTTCCTTGAGGAGGCACCGACGCTGATTGCAGTGTTTGTCGAGCGCTGGGGCTTGCTACCCGATGGGCGCAAAGTGAAGCACTACTATGCCCTCGAATCGGTCGGATTGGCCACCGGTATGCTGATCGCGGCGGTACACGAGGCGGGTCTGGTGTCGCTAACCCACACCCCGAGCCCGATGGGATTCCTGAAAGAGATCCTCCGTCGGCCCGACAACGAAAGCGCGTTCCTGATTCTGGTGGTCGGGTATCCGGCCGATGACTGCAGCGTTCCGGACATCCGTCGCAAGCAACTCGACGAGATCCGGACCTCGATCTGACGGCTCAGGCCGTGGCTTCCTCTCCCTCGACGGCAGCAGAATAGTCGCCGCTGCGCGCCAACCCGTTGCAACGCGCACGGTGGGTGAAAGCGCGCTGCGCGGCCTCGGCGTTTTCGACGTCTCCGCCCCATGCCGCCAGAGCCGAAGCCTGCAAGGCACGCCCGAACGAAAAGCTGAGCTCCCACGGAAGCGGTCCGCGCCGGTTCATGGCGTTGAGGAAGTCGGTAGCGTCGACCTCCGACAAGCCGCCCGACAGGAACACGATGCCGGGGACCGCGCTCGGTACGGTGCGCCGCAGGGTGCGGATGGTCGCCTCAGCTACCTCGTTCCGGTCGGCCTGTATCGGGCACTGGTCGCCCGACACGACCATGTTGGGCTTCAGCAACGTACCCTCGAGCTCGACTCTCTGAACGTGCAGCTGGTGGTAGACTTCGGCGAGCGTCGCCTCGGTCACATCGGCGCAGCGCTCGAGGGTGTGATTGCCGGCCATCAGCACCTCGGGCTCGACGATCGGCACCATGTTGGCCTCCTGGGTCAGTGCCGCGAAGCGCGCCAACCCGTGAGCGTTGGCCTCGATGCACGTACGGCTCGGGATGCCGTCGGCGATGGTAATGACGGCCCGCCACTTGGTGAACCGTGCGCCGAGATCGTAGTACTCGGCGAGCCTCTCGCGGAGGCCGTCGAGGCCCTCCGTGACCTTCTCGCCGGGGCAGCCCGGGAGATCCTTGGCTCCCTGATCGACCTTGATGCCGGGCACGATGCCTTGGTCGGTGAGTACCTGGGAGAAGGGCACTCCGTCGTTTCTGCTCTGACGCAATGTTTCGTCGAAGAGAATCACCCCGCCGATATGCGGGATGGCGCCGTCTGCGGTGAACAGCAGCTGTCGGTAGAACCGTCGATTCTCCTCGTTCGACTCGACGCCGATCGAGTCGAAGCGCTTCTTGATGGTGGGCGCGCTCTCGTCGGCGGCGAGGACCCCCTTCTGCGGCGCGACGATTTGCTGTGCGATATCTGCCAGGCTCATGCGAATTGGGACTCCGTACGCGGAAGTGAAAAGGTGCGGAAGTGAAAAGGTAGCGAAAGCTCGAATCTTGCGCGCCTTCGGCGCGGGTGTCAAACGACCGAGAATCGGCGCGCCGAACGGCAAGGAAGCCGTCGCTCGGGCAGCGTAGTGGCGCGTAGAATACCCAACACGGAGTCGAAGGACGGACCGTGCCCCAACACCCCAGGAGAGGTCGATGACCGAGCCTAGCTCCCCCAGCCCATCCCCGGATCCATCGACAGCGTCGGTACCCGAGGCCAAGAAGAAAGGTCTCAGCCCACTGATGTGGGTGCTGATCATTCTGGGTAGCGTCTTCGTGCTCACCATGGGTGCTTGCGTGGCGTGCGGGCTGGTCGTTACCCAGGCGGCACGTGAGCTAGCTCGCGACATCGAGGCCAATCCCGCCAAGGCGATGGCCGAGCTGATGGTGCGGACCAATCCGGAGGTCGAGCTCGTCAGCAGTGATGACGAGGCCGGTACCATGACGGTACGCAATACGAGTACCGGCGAGGAGTTCACGCTGGACTTCGACGACATCGCCGAGGGTCGCTTCACGATCACCGGCGTTGAAGGAGCGGTGGCGTTCGATACCGATCCTGAAGGTGGCGGCATCACGGCCACCGGAGCGGACGGAGCCGTATCCCGCGTCGGTGCCCTAAGTGGCGAGGATCTACCCGACTGGTTGCCGCTGTATCCCGATGCTGCCGTCGCGCCCGGTGGCTTCCGTGGCGCGACCCCGCAGGGAGTCGCCGGGGCGTTCCAGATGAGCACCGACGACGCCTGTTCCACGGTGGCCGATCACTATGGCCAGGTGCTGCCGGAGGCAGGATTCAGGATTGCCGTGACTTCCGCGTCAGCAGCAGCGTCGGCCGGCTCCGCTTCCATGCAGATGCTCCAGGCGACGATGGACGACCCCGAGCGCTCCGTTACGGTCACGATGATCGACGGTGACGAAGGTGGCTGCGCGATCAGCATCCAATTCGGTGGTGCGGCGTGACTCCCGCCCAGTAGAGGCTAGCTGGCGTCCGAGAGGGCCCGCCAGGCGGCACCGAAGAGCGCGGTGCGCGGTTCCAGAATGACGCCGACCGGTATCGTGCGCGTCAATGTCCCGAAGCGGCCCTTGTCGGCGAAGGCCTCGAGGAACATCGACCGTCGCAGCGCCGGCAGGATTCTCGGCGGAATACCGCCGCCCAGGTAGATGCCGCCGGTCGCCACGGCTTGCAGCGCCAGGTCGCCCGCTGCTGCCGCCAACATCGCCACGAAGGTGTCCAGGGCGAGGGTGCAAGCCTCGCAAGTTTCCGACAGTCCCGACTGCAAGATTAGCGGCGTGGCGTCGTCGGCCGTTGCCACGGCTGCCGCGATCTCTCGATCTGCCTGCGCGCGGCCGCAACTGGAAAGGAACTCATAGAGCAGCGGCATGCTGCTGCCGGAGCAAGCGCGCTCCAGGCTCACATGGCCGAATCGCTCGCGCAGAAACACCAGATACTCGGTCTGCAGCTCGCCGTTGGGGGCGAAGTCGGTATGGCCGGCCTCTGACGCAACGGCAACGGCTCCGGCGGCGGTGCGCACCAGGATTGCCTCGCCGATTCCGGTACCCGGGGCGACGACCCCGATCACGCCGTCCGGAGACCGCGGCACATCGTGCAATAGCTCGACCTCGCCGTCGTTCAGGTAGGGCACGAATGTCGCGGTCGCTTCGAGATCGTTCATCAGTGCCAGGGGGCCGTCGACTGCCGCCGCGAGCGGCGCGTGCTCGATGTCCCACGGTAGCGTGGAGCCCGGAGTGTGGTCACCACCGACCGGGCCGGCGACCGCCAACATGCCCCCGTCGACGCGCTGCCCGTCGAGGAAGTCACCGACCAGCGCTTCGGCGCTGGCGTAGGCCGACGTCGTCACGCTCTCGGCTCGCACCGGAGCCCGCGGCCCCCCCTCGCGGGTGAACAAGCCCAGCAGGCTCTTGGTTCCGCCGATGTCTGCGGCCAGATAGATTTCCATCACGCGATCGGATTCTAGCGAACCCGGGCACCGGGCGAGCTGCGATCGTCGATCTTCGGAAAGGTATCCTTGCTGTCCGGGCCTTTTGCCCGGGCTCCTCCGCCCCTGGCCGGTTGCATGCATCGAAGCCCCGAATACGACGTCGTGATCATCGGCAGCGGCTTTGGGGGCGCCTGTACCGCCGCTGCGCTGGTGCGAGCCGGCAAGCGCGTGCTCATGCTCGAGCGTGGCGATTGGGTGCAGCGCGGTCCGCACAACTGGGAGCCCGACGGGTCGCTCGATCTGACGCCGTACTACTCCAAGGAAACGCCGTATGACGTGGCGCCCGGGAGTGACACCACCGCGTCGCTGCTGGATCGGCTGGTGACCGGGCGTACGAAGACCAAGGAGGTAGGTGGCTACCATTGCGTCGGCGGCCCGTCGGTGTTCTATGGTGCCGTTTCGTTGCGCCTGCGGGTCGAAGACTTCGAGCCGGCGGCCGAGATCCGTGGGGACTCCGAAGCCGAGTGGCCCTACCGCTACGAGGAGATCGAGCCGTTCTACGCCGCCGCCGAGGACTTGCTCGGCGTAGCCGGGGTTGCCGGGCAGGACCCCACAGAGCCACCGCGCTCTGGGCCGTATGGCGCCGCGCCGGCCGAGTTGTCGGACACGTCGAGGATGATCGGCGATGCGGCCAGGCGCCTCGGCCTGCAGCCGTTCCAGCTTCCGCTGGCGATCAACTACGAGGCCACCGATTCTCGCGCCGGCTGCGTGGCGTGCACCACATGCGACTCGTTTGCCTGCGCCATCGGCGCCAAGAACGATGTCGCCACCCGCGTGCTCCCGCCGTTGCTCGACGAAGGGATGGAGCTGCGCGCCGGCGTCGTGGTCACCCGGCTGGTACGCGACGGCGCGCGAATCCGCGCCGTCGAGTGCGTCGACCGTACGAGCGGCGAAGAGCTGACGTTCCGCGGCCGGCAGATCGTCCTTGCCGCCGGCGCGCTGGCATCACCGCTGTTGCTACTGGCCTCGGAGCTCGAGCGTGTCAACCCGGGCGGAGATGCCGTGGGCCGGTACCTCACACGCCATTCCAACGCCATCGAGTTCGGTCTCTTTCGCAGTCCGGTGAACCCGAAGGAGCAATTCCACAAGCAGATTGGTTTCCACGATTTCTACTTCGGCCATCCCGATGTGAGATCGCCGATCGGCAAGCTCGGCGGAATCCAACAGCTGCAATCTCCGCCCGTGGGCCTGGTCAAGGCACACCTCCCACCCCTCGTAGGGGAGCTGGTGGGCGCGCTGTTGATTCCACGCACAACCGGGCTACTGGTGATGGCGGAGGACGAGCCGCGCGCCGACAATCAGATTCGCGTCGACGGCTCCCGACGCGATCAATTCGGGCTGCCTCGTGCGGTTATCCGGCACGCCTACACGGCGCGCGACCTGGCGGCGCGTGATGCTCTGCTCGGACAGTCGCGGCGCATTTTGCGAGAGGCGGGTGCGGTGTGGACGTACTCGCACTACATCCACACGTTCTCCCACGCTGCCGGTACCGTACGGATGGGAAGTGACCCGGCGACGTCGGTTGTCGATGCCCACGGTCGCTTTCGCGGTGTCGAGAATCTACGCGTCGTCGATGCCAGCGTCATCCCCGCCGGCGGTGGCCTCAACCCCAGCTTGACCATCGCCGCGAACGCACTCAGAGTAGGCGAACATCTTCTCGGCGACCTCTGATTCGCGAGCTGCCGTGCCTTCTACCGACATCCTCAAGCTGGTCTTTTTGGGTTGCGGCGACGTGACCCACAAGCACAGCGCGACGCTGCGGCGCATCGAGGGAGTCGAGCGCTACTACGCCAGCCGTAGCGCCGGACGCGGTGCGACAGTAGCGCGCAACCTGGACGGCAAGGGCGCTTATGACAGCTACGCTGCCGCCCTCGACGACGACGCCCTCGATGTCGCTCTGGTGGCGACCCCGCCCGGGTCGCACCTGGAGCTGACGCTGGCGGCGCTCGAGGCGGGCAAGCACGTCATCGTGGAGAAGCCCCCCTTTCTGCGCAGCACGGATTTCTATGCCGCCGCCAGTGCGGCGCAGTTGGCTGGCCGGCGCGTGTTCGTGGCCGAGAACTACTTTTACAAGCCATTGCTGCGTTGCCTGCGCGAGGTGTTGGCGGACGGCGACATTGGCGAGCCGCTGTTCGTCTTGCTCAACGCCCTCAAGACTCAGCAGGTCGACGATTGGCGCGACGATCCGGATCTGGCGGGCGGCGGGGCGCTGTTCGAGGGCGGCATCCACTGGGTCAACTTTGCCGCCAATCTGGGGCTACCGCTGCGTGCCGTACGCGGTACCCGTCCGGGAGAGGGCGTTGGCCTCGAACGAAGTATGTTGCTGACGCTCGAGTACGAGGGGCCGGCCGGAGCCTTGCTGTACTCCTGGGAGGTTCCATCGTTGTTCAAGGGCCTGCGCATCTCGCGAATCTGGGGTCGCGAGGGCAGCATCACCTTCGAGTCCAACGGCCTGTTTGTCATCGTCCGCGGCCGGCGCCGGCGAGCGCTGTTTCCAGGACTTCGCGACATTTCCGGCTACCGCGCCATGTTCGAGGATTTCCTTGACGCCATCCGTAGCGGCACGGACCCGGCGTTCGATCTCGAAGCGGCTCGCCGCGACCTCGAGCTCGTGGAACAGGCCTACGAGACGCTGGCCTAAAGCCTCCCGGCCCTGATCGCGTGGCTCGACGGAAGGAAGCCATGCATGGTGGTACATTTCCCACCGAGATGTGCTCATCAGGCGGCATCGGCAAGATTGTGCAGCCGGGTGAGCGAAACGCAGGAATGAGCTAGAGAGTCGAGGCCGCGCTCATGTCGAATGCTGACCACATCCCGACGGATAGAGAACGGGAGTTTCTCGCCGCTGTCGAGAGCCCTCGCTACGACCGCCAGACGGTCAATGGGCTCAGTCCGTTCCTGGGTGATCGCGTGCCCGACGACATGCGCGACTTCTACTCGCCGGACGAGCTGGCCACGCTCGGTGAGCTCAAGGGCACAGAACGCGACGTCGAGGCGCGGATGCCGGTGAAGGTGACGCGCCATTACTTCACGTTGGCGCAGGACAGTCCCCGCTTGCGACGGTTGGTGAAGGCAAGCCCGGATGAGACGCGGAGTCTGGCTGGCTCCGAGGATCCTGGGTTTCAGATGGATTTCAGCCCCGTCGAGGGTCTGCTGCACAAGTACGAGATGGGTCTGCTGTACGTCACGTCGACCTGCTCAGCGCATTGTCGATTCTGCTATCGCGAGGAGTTGATCAGCCGCAAGGAGGTCGAGCGACAGGACGGTACTGTCGCCAGCAAGGGGCTCGCGCAGATCAACGACGTGGTCAGCTACGTGCGGTCCCACAATCGGCTCGTCGAAGACAACGGCGGGCGGCATCCAGAGTCCGGCCGTGAGCGGCTGCGCGAGATCCTGTTGTCCGGCGGCGATCCGATGGTGTTGCCGAACGGTAAGATCGCCGCATGGTTGGCGGCTCTCGCCGAGGCCGGCATCGAGGCCATCCGTCTCGGCACGAAGGAGCTGGCGTTCTTCCCCGATCGCTTCGACGAGACCTTCTTCTCCATGCTCGATGCGTTCCACGACACGTATCCCGACGTCGGCCTTCGGGTGATGGTGCATTTCAATCACCCCGACGAGTTCCTCGCCAGGGACGATGACGGGAGCTATCTCGAGAATCCGAACGGGTCGCTCAAGTGGATCGACTCGACGAGGCGAGCTCTGCAGGGCCTGACATCGCGGGGATGGGTGACTGTCGAGAATCAGTCCCCGATCATCAAAGGCATCAACGACGACCCCGATGCGCTGCGCATCATGCAGCGGGCACTGAAGCGTGTCGGCGCCGAGAACCACTATTTCTTCTGCGGTCGCGACATCGTTGCCCACGAGGCGTTCAATGTGCCGATTGAAACCGCCTGGCAGACGTTGAATGAATCGCAGAAGGGATTGTCAGGTGTCGAGACGCGCGCCCGTCTCTCGATTACGCACTACAAGGGCAAGACCGAGGTGGCGGCGGTCACGAATGGACCGATCCCGGGCGTCCCGGGTACGGAGAGCGGCGTGGTGATCTTCAAGATCTTGCGCAATGCTGCCAGCGCGCCGGAGCGCGGAAAGGTATGCATCGTCGGGCGCAATCCCGACGCGATTTGGTTCGACGGCTACGCCGACCGCGTCATTTACGACGAGGCAGGGCTCTTCGACTACGCGCGGATGCGCACCCTCAGGACGCCGGCGCCGTCCGCGGTCGCCGCGGTCGCCGGTTCCTAGACGAAGCGGCACACGGGCGCCCGCTTCCGTTGGTCAGCGCCAACACGCCAAGGGACTCGGGCGGGAGTTCAAGGATGAACAGTCAGGTGGTGATCGTCTCAGGGCCGACCGTGGACGTTGCGGCTTGAGCCAGCCCGAGGTTTTC
This sequence comes from Acidobacteriota bacterium, assembly GCA_036012155.1. Classification (GTDB taxonomy): domain Bacteria; phylum Acidobacteriota; class UBA890; order UBA890; family WLXD01; genus DASCOT01. The sequence continues at coordinate 254 of DASCOT010000163.1, read as the reverse complement.
TCCGCCAGCGCCTCGCTGTATCAGCGCGCGCTCGAGGTCTTGCCGGGTGGTGTGAGCCGCAACACGGTGCTGCTAGAGCACCTTCTCGACCAGCGCCTGATCATGATCAACACGTGCTCGGCGGCCATTTCAACCGCGATGGGCATATCGGAGATCGAGTTGCTTGTCTCGGCGATGAAGAGTGGATTCGAGAAGCTCACTCGGGCCCGGTAGCTCATGACCCCAGGATCCAAAGAATGAACGACGTGTACGCC
>DASCOT010000162.1:0-10192 GCA_036012155.1 Acidobacteriota bacterium | reverse complement strand
CCGGAGCTCGTCACAGGCCCGCTCCAGCAGATGCCCGACAACCATCACGGTGCGTGATGCCACCGTCGGACCGCTATCGGGCACTGCCGCGGTGTCTGGCTCGGCGACGGACACGTCACCATCGGAGTACCCCAGCCGCTCGGCGGCGATCTGGGTAAACACCGTCGTGGTGCCTTGCCCCATCTCGGTAGACGCCGCGAGCACCGTGACGCTGCCATCCGGCAGCGCCCTCAAGCCGACGCGGGATTTCAAATACACCTCGCCGGCACCCGTGAATCCCGAGCCGTGGTAGAAGCTGGCGAGCCCGATACCACGGCGCAGGTACGGATGCTGGCTGTTGTACGCGATGTGCTCTTGCCGACGGTCGGTGTACTTCGCATGGCGCAACGCTGCATCGAGCACCTCGACCCGATCAGCCGCATCGCTGATCACCTGGCCGGTCGAAGTCGTTCCGCCGTCGCGCAACAGGTTGACGCGGCGGAGCTCGGCCGGATCGATCCCGATCCGCGCTGCAACGACGTCCATGTGACGCTCGTTGGCGAATTGCGACTGCGGCGCCCCGAAGCCGCGAAACGCGCCATACGGAACCGAGTTGGTCAACACGGCTCGGCCGACGATGCGGACGTTGTCACAGGAGTACGGACCGGCCGCATGAATGATGGCGCGGCTCAGTACCACCGGCGACAGGGTCACGTAGGCTCCCCCATCGAGATCAACCTCGATGTCCTGCGCCACCAGTCGGCCCTCGGCATCGAGGCCCGTACGGTGGCGTACTTGGGCCGGATGGCGCTTGGTGGTGGCGGCCATGTCCTCGCCGCGGTCGTAGACGATCTTTACCGGTTGCCTCGCCTTGAGCGCCAGCAGCGCCGCGTGGGCGGCGATATTCGACGGATACTCCTCCTTGCCACCGAAACCGCCACCCGTCGGGGCATGGATCACGCGAATCCCATCGTCGCCACGACCGAGCGCATGCGTGAGCGCTGCATGAACGTAGTAGGGACACTGCATGCTGCCCTTGACCGCCACCGTGCCGTCGTCCTCGAGCCAGGCGGCCATCCCCTGGTTCTCGAGGTAGACGTGCTCTTGTGCGCCGGTCTCATAGATGCCCTCGACAACGTTCGCCGCGGCAGCCAGGGCCGCCTCGACATCACCCTTCACGATACTGAGTTGCTTGAGCACGTTATCGGTACCGTGCTGGACCTGACTCGATGCCGGCGACATTCGGAAATCGAAGATCGGCTCTTCGGCCTCGACTACGATCTCCACTGCCGCCACACCGCGGCGGCACATTCGCCGCGATGCGTGCGCCAGCAACAGCACCGGCTCGTGGAAGTGTCGCACACGCGTCCCGGCGAGTACGGGCTGATCGGTCTCGAGCAGCTTGACGGCGTTCTCGCCCGGGATATCGGTGTGGTCGACGATCGTGAACTCCGACCAGTCGATCGAGTCGTCGAACCGCACCTCGAGCACCCGGCCCCGCGGCGAGGGGCTGCGAACGGTCATACCCCAGAGGCATCCGGGAATCGCAAGATCGTCAACGTAGCGCTCGGCGCCGGTAAGCTTGTCGAGCCCCTCGATGCGCCTCACGACACCGCCCTGCGCCTCGCGACCCGCCGGTATACGGCAGAGGCCCGGTGGAGCTTCACACGGCATCCGTGGCTGCTAAGGTCAGTGGGCAACGGGTATTTTCGATCGGAGGAGCACGCATGAACGCGGCCGTGTACGAGGCGTTGAACCTGGCGCTGCGCTGGACGCACGTGCTCACCGCCATTCTCTGGGTCGGTCAGACGTTCCTGTTTACCTGGCTCGACGCGCAGTTTGGCCAAACGGCCTCTGGTGGAGAATCCGACGAGGAGCCTGTGTGGATGGTCCATAGTGGCGGATTTTATCGGGTCGAGAAAATCATGCGACCCGCCCAACTACCCGATCCACTGCACTGGACGCGCTGGGAGTCGTTGCTGACTTGGACCAGCGGCTTCGGGCTGCTGCTGCTGATGTACACCTTCGGGGGCTTGCTGCGGCCGCCCGGCTCGAGCACCGGAACAGCGCTGATGGTGGCGGTCAGCCTCGGCTCGCTGGTAGCGGGTTGGGTTGTCTACGATGCGCTCTGGAGCTCCCCCCTGGGACGGCGGGAACCCCTCGCGGCAGCCCTCTCGTTGCTGTTGCTGTCGGGCCTGACCTGGGTACTGATGCAGATGCTGAGCGCGCGGGCGGCCTGGTTCCACGTCGGAGCCATGCTCGGCGGACTGATGACCGCCAACGTGTGGATGCGTATCCTACCGCCGCAACGACGTATGGTGGCCTCGGTGGCCTCGGGCGAGCATCTCGACCCCTCGTGGGGCTCCGGCGCGAAGCAACGCTCGCGGCACAACACCTTCATCGTGCTGCCGCTTCTGCTGATCATGCTGAGCAACCACTTCCCCACCCTCGGCTACGCGCACCGGTACGCCTGGGCCATGCTCGGCGCCTGGATGCTCGTCGGGTGGGTGATCCGCGTGGCGATCCTGCGCCGCGGGCACTGAAGGACACCTCGCATGGGATCTCCCACTCCGCGCCAACGCTGGCCATGGCTGCCCCTGTTGGTGGCCGTAGGGGTAGCGGCGCTCACCCTCGTAGCCTGGCAATCGGCTCTGCGCGGTGAACGCGAGCGTATCCTCAAGCTCATTGACGCAGAGGCCGACAGCGTGGCGGCTCACGTACGCACGCGCCTCGAAGAGGCTCGCGATGGGCTCGACCGCACCACGGTGCGCTGGATCGGGCTGACCCGCCTTAGCGAGACGATGGCCCAGGTCGAGAGCGCCGTCCTGTTGCGAACGCCAGCTGTGGATCGTGTTCTATGGCTGACGCCCGAGGCGAAGCTGCTTTGGTCGATCGATGCCAGCGGAAGCGAGAGTACACCGCCCGTCGAAGGCTGGGTCATCGAGCACGCCGCGGCCTTGCTCCCCGGACGTGGGCTGTCAGCCGTGCGCATGATGGCGATCAGCGAGGGCCCAGGCGGCGATCCCGTACTGCCGGTGCGCGTGCCGGTGGTTCTCGAGGCCGGCGCGGCGGGGGTGATGATCTGTATCTACGGCGCCGAAGCGTTCGCTCGGGCCGCCACTGTCGGACTCGGCAATGACTATGCCCTGGCGATCGGCAGCAGCGCGGCACATTTCTTCGTCCGCGACGGCGATCCGAACGGATCGATGGCGGAATGGGTCCGTGGACGGGCCGTCGACTTTCAGGGGGTGGAGCTGGTCATTGACGTCTGGCCTACGCCGCCCACTCTGGCCAGCCTGCGCTCAGCTCTGCCAACCACCGTGCTCATCGGCGGCCTCGCCTTCGCCATGCTCCTCGGGGGCGCCGTACGGTTGGGGCAGGCGGAGGGACTGCGCACCAAACAGGCCGAGATGATGACCGAGGTCGAACGCGAGGCAGACGCCCGGGTGCGCGCCGAGGACGCCCTCGAGCAACGAGCCCGGGCACTGGAACGCTCGAACGCCGATCTGGTGCGGTTTGCCCATATGATCTCGCACGATCTACGCGAGCCGCTCAACGTGGTGGACATGCATCTTCAGCTGCTGTCGGAGCAGAACCTCGAGGGGCTCCCCGAGCGCCACCTCAAACCGGCTCGGCGGGCCTCGGCGCGCATGGCCTCGATGCTCGAAGGGCTGCTGCGCTACGCCAAGGTGGGTGGCTCCGAGCAAGTGGAGGACGTCGACACGAACGAGGTCGTCCGCACCGCGCTGGCCAACCTAGAGGCGACGATCCACAACAGTGGAGCCAAGATCGAGGTCGGTCCAATGCCGCTCATTCGCGGCAATCCGGACCATCTGGCTCTGCTGTTCCAGAACCTCATCGGCAACGCGATTCGACACCGCGGTGAGGTGGAGCCACACATCACGGTTGCCGGCGAGCAACAGTCCTCGCACTGGCTGTTCCGCGTGCGCGACAACGGCCCCGGCATTACTTCTGAGCAGGCCGCGCAAATCTTCGGGCTCTTTACCAGCGGCGGCGGAAGCGCTGGCAGCGGCATCGGGCTGGCGATCTGCCGGCGGGTCGTGGAGAGCCATGGGGGCCGGATATGGGTGCAATCGCCACCCGGACCCGGCGCAACGTTCGTATTCACCTGGCCGCTCGAGCCCGTCACCAGTTCTTCAGGCCACAGCCCTCAGCCGTCATCGGAACGGTAGTCCCGGAGGCGGTTGTAGAGCGTCTTCACGCTAACTCCCAGCATCTCCGCGGCTGCCTCGCGATTCTCACCTACTGCGGCGAGCGTGGCCTGGATCAGCCGCTTCTCGACCGCCGCCACCGACATGCCGACGTGGATTCCCAGCGACTCAGAGACGTTCGCTGAACCGCCGACAGGTCGGCGCAGATCGGCTGGCAGACAGTCGACCTCGATGGCATCTCCCGCCAGCACGAAGGCGCTGTAGAGAACATTCTTGAGCTCACGCACGTTCCCGGGCCAGTCATGCTCGGCGAGCCGGCGAACCACCGCCGCGGACAGGCGTTTCCGAACACCCTCGCTGACCGCGAGCTCTTCCAAGAAATGGCGCGACAAGAGCTCGATGTCACCGCCGCGCTCACTCAACGGTGGCATGTCGACGTGAAACACCCGCAACCGGTACAACAGGTCCTCGCGCAGCTTGTTGTCGCGGACTGCGCTCGACGGCGTGCGGTTCGTGGCCGCGAGCGTGCGCATGTCGAGCGCTATCTCACGCTCGCCGCCAACGCGTGTGATCGCCCCCGACTCCAACGCACGCAGGAGCTTCACCTGGAGCTCGGCGGGGGTTTCGGTGATCTCATCGAGCAGCAGGGTGCCGCCCTGGGCGCGCTCGAAGTAGCCGATGTGTCGGCGGGCAGCGCCGCTGAATGCACCGCGCTCATGCCCGAACAACTCGCTCTCGATCAGGTTCGCCGGAACCGCACCGCAGTTGAGGGCCAGGAAGGGCCCGTTGCGACGCCGGCTGAATGCGTGGATCGTGCGGGCAGCGAGCTCCTTTCCCGTTCCCGTCTGGCCGGTAATGAGCACGCTCGCATTCGTGGGGGCTACCCTGCCAATCAAGCTGTAGACACGCTGCATCGACGCAGAGATACCGACCATCTCGCCGAAGTGTCCCAGCGAACGCAACGTGCCGCGCAGCGCACCGACCTCCCGACGCAGCTCAATCTGGCGGCGCACATGTCTCAAGACGGTGCGCAATCGTTGGACATCGATGGGCTTCACCAGGTAGTCCACGGCACCGGACTGCAGAGCCGCCAGAGCGGACTCCGCCGAAGCGTGTCCGGTAACCACGATCACGTCGCCGGCCACGCCTCCTTCCGCGGCCAGCAGATCACTGCCTTTGCCGTCGGGCAAGCGCATGTCCAGTAGCAGCAGGTCGACCGGCTCGCGCTCTATAGCCAGGCGCGCCTCGGCGAGCGTCGCTGCGCCCTCTACCCGAAACCCCTCGTGGCGCACCAGCTCGATCAGGACATCACGTGAATCGGCGTCGTCTTCAACGACCAGCGCTGTAGGCAACCGTGTCTCCCGGGCGGCAGGAATCGGACCTGCGGGGCGACTTCCGGCCCGCGCCCGCGGTCATCTTTGCCTGTAAATCTTACACAGATCGACTGTAAATCGTGCTCTCGTCGCTTGTCGAATGCGGCAATCCCGTCAGGAGGCCGCAGCGATGCGGCGTCCGAGAGCCCCCGTGCGGCGGGCGGACTCGACATCCGCAGCGGCCCGCAAGGGCGCCGGGGGCAGCTGGCATGCCCCTTGCTTTCAAACCAAGTGGTTGCCGTCAAAACACACGATCTGGGACCTGCAACGCCGGACAGACCGGCACCCTACGGGTCCTCGACACGCCCTTCCACCGCAAGGAGAAACGTCATGTTGATCCAAACCACGCGAGCCAGCGTGATCGTCGCGACGAGCGTCACGCTGTTGCTGGCATCGACGGCCTGTGCGCATGTCAAGCGCCAGGAGTTCCAGGCCGAGATGGCGCGCCTCGAACAGGACGTGCGCGACCAGTCGGCCGCCGACGACGCGGCGCTCGACGACCGCATCGATGGACTCGGTGACGAGTTGGACCGAGTCGACAGCCGTGTCGGCGAGCTTGATCGACTGGCGTCCGAGAGCATGGCGCGAACGGAACAGCTGGAGTCTGACCTGCGTGCCCTGGCGGTGGCCTTCAGTGCCTCCGTCGAGCGTTTCGAGAACGCGCTGGCGTTCAACGTCCCGGTACATTTCGACTACGACTCCGCCGAGCTTCGCGACGGCGATCGGCCGGTGCTGGAGCGCCTCTCGTCGGTCATGACAGAGCACTACCCGGATAGCCTGATCACCGTTGAGGGCTTCACCGACTCCGCCGGCCCGGTGGCCTACAACCTCGTACTCGGCAAGGCGCGCGCCGACGCAGTGCGTGCCTTCCTGGTCGAGCACGGCAGTTTGAGAGGCGACCAGGTGCGCGCCGTAAGCTACGGAGAGGATGCAGAACGCCAGGTCAATCCGGGCGCCTGGGGGCCCGGCGAGGCCGGGCTTTCGAATCGCCGGGTCACGCTGGTCATCGAGACCGGCGGTAACGAATGGGACATCGCTACGCCAGACAACGCGGCACCGGCCGAGGCACACACCGACGAGGTGCCGCTGATGGACTCGTAGGCAGGGCTGTCGGATGGGGGACGGCGCTCGGCCGCCCGGGTGCCAAACGGGGTGAACGTCCCGGGCGGCCAGCGCCACCATCCGCGGACCGGACGGCGATAAGCCGAACACCCAGGAGAGTCCCGCGGGACCACCAACCTCGAGAGATCGCGTCGCACCGGAAGCTCGAGGCCGGAACCGCGGGATTCTGCTGGCTGCTCGAATGTCGCACCGAGTGTGCCTGGCACACCGGATACCGATCACCGCCGCCAGATCAGCTAGCGCCCGCCAGGAGCCGCTTGCGGGCGGTTTCCTTGACGGCCTTGAGGTCCGTCTTCCCCGAGCCCAGCAGGGGAATCTCATCGACGCGTACGAAGTCGTCCTTCCGCGGCAAGAAAAGGTTGGGAAGATCGGACGCCCGCAGGCGGTCGAGGACATCGGCCACGTCTTCGACCTCCAGCGTATGCAGCACGGCGAGGCGTTCCCCGCGGCGTACGTCGTCGACCGCCGTAACAGCAAAGACGCGATCCTCCACACCGGAGCAACGCTCGAGCGCCTCCTCGACGATGCCATGGGGCACCATCTCGCCGCCGATCTTGGAGAAGCGCGAGTACCGGTCGGTGATCTTCAGGAAGCCGTCCTCATCGAGCTTGCCGATGTCGCCGGTGACGTACCAACCTTCTCGCAGCACCTCTGCCGTAAGGTCGGGGCGGTCCAAATAGCCCGCCATTACGTTGGGGCCGCGCACCAGGATCATCCCTTCCTCCCCGGGCGGCAGAATCTCGTCGCTCTCGGGGTGGACCACCCGAACCGAAACGCCTGGGATGGTTTGGCCAACGGTGCCCCGACGCCAGCCCGGCTGGTACAGACCCGCGGCGCGGAAGTCGGGGACGTTGATAGCAATCGCCGGTGACGTTTCCGTCACCCCATAACCCTCGAGAGGATCGAAGCCGAAATGGTCCCGAAAAGCGTCCGCGATGGCCGGCTGAAGCTTCTCGGCACCGGCCACCACGAGACGCAGCGAGCCGAACTGGCCGGGCGTGATACGGCGCGTGTACAGCTGGAGGAAAGTCGGCGTGGCGAACATGAGCGTGGCTCGGTAGCGCCGCACCAGGTCACCGATCGCCGTGGTGTCGAGCGGGCTGGGATGGTAGATGACCGGCACGCCGATATTGGCAACCATCCACAGCGTCGCCATGAACCCGAAGGAATGAAAGAAGGGCAACATGCCGATCAGCCGATCGCTCGACGAGATGGGCACGGTCTGCAGGCAGCCGCGCAGGTTGGAGTCGACGTTGAAGTGCGTCAGCGGCACGCCCTTGGGCTCACCGGTGCTGCCGCTACTGAAGATGATCGTCACCAGATCCTCGGCCTGCACCGGTCGCTCTGCCCCGCAGGCACGCTCCAGGCGGCGGATCGGGGCGAACAGCGCCAACAACATGGCGGCGATCCGATCTGCGGCGCCGATCTCCTGCGCCACCTCCTCGATCCAGATCGGCTTGACGCCTTCGGGGAGGTCGAGCTCCGCCTTGGCAACGAAGAGTCCGTTGGTAACCACGGTGCTGAGCCCTGCCTGGCGCGCCGCCGACTCCATGCCTTGTTTTCCGGCGGTGAAGTTCAGGTTGACCGAGACCTTGCCGGCCAGCGCTGCGGCAATGTTGACCAGCGCGCCACCGACCGTCGAGGGAAGCAGGATGCCAACGTTCGACTGTCCCTCCCAATGAGTACGCAGCGCGCGGGCCAGAGCGATGGCGCCCACCAGGGCCTTGAATCGACTGACGTGCGGCCGCGTTGCGTCGGCAAAGCCGAGCTTCCACGGTCGGGAGCGAAAACACCGCACGAAGCTGTGGTGCAACGGCGCGCTCTCGCTCACCCGCGCCATCCAGGCCTCGGTACCGAGCTCCCGGACCGCCCGGCGCACCTCGTGAATCGGCGTGTCCGCGGGTAATGGCTCGCCGACGTTGATGGTCACCGGATAGGGAATTCGGGTTGGCACCTTGGTGAAAAAGCGGCCGCCGGCTCGACTGAAGATGCTCCCCCAGACCCGGTCGAGGAACACCGGGACGATGGGAACATCGTGGCCCTTGATGATGCGCTCGAAGCCACGGCGGAAGGGCAGCATCATGCCGATTCGCGTGATCTGGCCCTCGGGGAAGATACATACGATCTCGCCCCGCTCGATCGCCCTCCCGGCGGCGCGCAGCGCTTGCAAGATGAGCTTGGGGCCTCCAGAGGAGGCAATCGGGATGGCGCCGAGTGACCGCATGAACGGGTGCAAAAGCGGGTGGTTGTAATAGGTGACGTCGGCCAGGAAGCGGATCGGCCGGTCGGTGCCGGCGAGCAGCAGAAAGGCATCGATGAACGACACGTGGTTGGGCACCAGCAACGCTCCGCCCTTGGCCGGGATGTGGTCACCACCGAGCACCTCGAGGCGGTAGAGGCTGTTGGTGCTTAGCACCAGCAGCAGCCGTATGAGGGCATCCGGCAACAGCCACAACGCCCACGCGGTAGCAGCGACGACGCCGGCGCCGGTCAACAACAGGATGGCCTGGCTCGAGAACCCGGCCGTGGCCATCAGCCCGGTGCCCAGCGAGCCGACGAGAATGCCGACGTAGACGAACAGGTTGGAGAGTGCCAGCACCGATCCGCGACGATCGGACGGGGACCGCCACTGCTTGAGGGCGTTGAGGGGCACGTTGATCAGCCCTCCGGCGATACCCATCATGAACAGCAGCACCAGCGTTCCGGTGAAGCCCGGCACCAACAGCCCGAACAGCAGCGTGAAGACGGCAAGCGCGGTGGCGCCGAGCGGCAGCAGCCCGTATTCGACGCGACGGCGCGACAGCCGGCCGGCCACAATGCTGCCGGCGGCGATGCCGGCCATCAGCACCCCGAGCGCCATACTGGCGGGCGCATTCGCCAGCCCGAGATGCGTCTTCACGTAGACCACGATGACCTGGAAGAAGATGCTCGCCACCAGCCAGAAGAAAATCGAGCCCAATACTGCGAGCCTGAGAACGCGATCCGTGTTGATGGCGCTCCAACCCTCGCGGAGGCTGGCCATCAAGCCCCCGGACGAACGCGCCGCAGGCACCGCGGGGACGGTCAATGCGGCGCCGAATCCGGCAAGCGAGAGCACACACAGCAGCGCACCGGCGATCCACGGCGGCCCTGCCAGGCCGAGCAGCAACCCGGCGCTCGCGGTGCCGGCGATGATGGCCAGCGTCGACCACATCTCGAGCACGCCGTTGCCCAACGACAGACGCGAGTGAGGCAGTAACTCGGGTAGGATGCCGTACTTCGACGGGCTGAATAGAGCGCTCTGGGCACCCATACAGCCGAGAATCACCAATGCCGGCACACCGCCCTGTGGCTGTACGAAGAGAACACCTGCAGCCGCCGCCATGAGCACTATCTCAACCGCCTTCATGACGATGATCACGGTGCGCTTGCTAAAGCGGTCCGAGATTAGGCCAGCCGGCACCGAGAACGCGATCAGCGGGACGGTTAGCACGACGGTTGCCAGCGTGGTCCGAGCCTGCGCGGCTGCCTCCGCGCCGCCGCTACGTTGAACCGCATCAATCGCCA
>DASCOT010000161.1:0-21632 GCA_036012155.1 Acidobacteriota bacterium | reverse complement strand
GGGTTTGCCGAATCGACGCTGCCACCGGCGATTACCGGTCGGGTACTGAGCGTGCGCCATTTCTCGGATGGCCAGCACACGCGCGTGGTCTTCGATCTGGACAGTCCGGTGCAGCACCGCGTCGGCGAAGCGTTGTCGCCGCCGCGGGTGTTCATCGACCTGATCGGTGCCGACTTGCCGCGCAACGTGCCGCGCAATCTTACGGTCAATGGCTCCGGCGTTCGGCAGATCCGTCTGGCGGTCAACCGGCCGGGTGTAGTGCGTGCCGTGCTCGACTTGACGGGTACGTCCGAGTACAGCTTCTTCACGTTGGCCGGTCCTCCCCGGCTGGTGCTCGATGTGCCGAGCCCGACCATGGCGGAGCGTCTGGCGAGTGCCCGCCGTCCAGATCCGCCCGAGGGGGGATTGGAGGCCCGTCAGCTCGGTTTCGGCGTGCGCCGTATCGTCATCGACCCGGGTCATGGGGGAACGGCGCCGGGGGCGATTGGCCGGTCCGGAGCTACCGAGAAGGACCTCACTCTGGACATCTCACAGCGTGTCGCGAGCAATCTGCGCGCCAGCGAGTACGACGTATCGCTGACCAGATCTGACGACAGCAACCTCGACCTGGAGGACCGGGCTGCCTTCGCCACAGACAGCGGCGCCGACCTGTTCGTCTCGATCCACGTCAACTCGAGCACCAATCGCAGTTTGAGCGGGTTCGAGACCTACTATCTCGATTTGGCTACCGATCCGACCGCCGCGGAGACAGCGGCGCGGGAGAACCTGACGGCGCGCGGCGGAGTCGGCGGATTGAACGATGTGCTCGACGACATCGTCAGGAATGCCAACAAACGCGAGTCACGTGACTTGGCCAAGTCTATCCAGGACAGCCTGGTCATGCAGATGAGCAAAGAGTACGGGGATGTTCGCGACTTGGGCGTCAAGCACGCGCCGTTCGTGGTGCTGGTTGGCGCGGAGATGCCTGCAGTGCTGGTCGAGGTATCGTTCCTGAGCAACGCCACGGAGGAAACGCGTCTGAACGGTGACGCTTATCGACAGCAGGTCGCCGACGCGATCCACATAGGTATCGAGAACTTCGTCGAACGACGCCGCATGGTCACTGCCGCGGAGTGATCACTGGATCTTCCCTGCCGGACACTAGCCGGGGGGACGGTACGTCGCGCTAAAGCCGGCCGCCTCGCCGATGGTGACCTCGATGAGCACCAGATCCGGGAGACGACGCTCCAGCATTCCCGCCAGCTGCCGTGCCACTTGTTCTGCGGTGGGGCTCAGTCGGTCGAATGGCGGCACGTCGTTGAGGCTTCGCCCGCGATGCTGCCGTGCCCAGTCTGCGATGACCTTTCTGGCCTGGTGGGTGGCCGTGTGGACGTCGCCCGCCCGGGGCTGGAATACTGCCGCCACCCGCCAATGGTGAACGTGGATAGGCTCGTGGGTTCCGCAATCGTCTAGCCGGATCCGATGGGCGGCGGGAAAACTGTCGCGAACGCGGATTCGTGTGATTGTCGGATCCATGGCGCCCATTTTATTCCCGCCGCCGCGCCGGCTAAAATCGCGCCACCCCACATCATGTCCGAGCAGTGACGATGAGCAGCGACTCCAAGTACTCAGATACCGTGGCGGCGACGGGCGCCGTCAACGTGCTGTGGACGCTCCCCAACGCGCTGACTCTGTTGCGGATCTTCCTGGTCCCTTTGCTGGTGGCCTTTCTCCTGACCCGCTATGCGTGGACCGGTCTCGCCGTCTTTCTGGCGGCCTCGTTTACCGACTGGCTCGACGGGCATCTGGCGCGCAAGCATCGACAGGTAACCACACTGGGTCAGTTGCTCGATCCGGTAGCCGACAAGTTACTCATCTCGGCGGCGTTCGTCTCTCTGGTTCAGCTCGGTCTTGCCCCCGCGTGGATGGTCGTCGTGATCATCGGGCGAGACTTGGCCGTGACTGGCCTCCGCGCTGTCGCGGTCTCGCGGAACATCATCATCCCGGCCGGTACGTTGGGAAAGTACAAGCTAGGCGCCCAGGTCGTCGCGGTCTCGATCTTGATTCTGCGCGAGCGCTTCGACTGGTTGGAGGGACCGGGTCAGATTGCCCTGTGGGTCGTGGTCTCGTTGGCCGCTGTCTCCGCCGTCCAGTACTTCCTGGGTTTTTGGAACCGGGTCGGAATGAGCGAGTCGTAGCGAAACCCGCTCGCCTGGCGCCGGCGGCAACCAACTCAGCTCGTCAGCTCAGCTCCGTACCAGTGTTTCCCCAGGGCCGGGATCCTGTCCGAGCGCTGCGAGCAGCCGGCGCGTCAGGGTAGCGGCGATCTCATCGTAGCCACCGTCGGGCACCGGGACCTGTCCTCCCGCCATCGTCCCGTGTCCCCCCGCCGTTCCCAACCCAGCGACGATGCGTCGAATCAGCCTCCCGGCGTGGGCGAAGGGGTCGGTGGTACGGAGGGAGATGACCAGGTCGTTACGGTGCCGCCCGATGCAACAGGACCACTGTGTCCCTTGCAGTCGTAGGAGAAAGTCGGCGATCTCCGCGACGATGTCCGGTGTGGCCACCGCCTGCAGATCGGTAATCAGGATCTTGTCGTGGATCACGGCGCGTTCGATAGCTTGATGGAATGCGCTGAAGTACTCGCGTGGCACGCGGGCACGCTGGATACGCGCGACGGCGACCAGATCGGCTTGTTCGAGCAACCGAAAATAGGCCCCGCGATCGGCATCTCCAGCCTCACGACCTAGATCGAGTGTCTCCGACCGGATGGCGTAGAACAGCGCCGTAGCGAGGTCGGCGGGCAACTCTATCTCGGCCGCATCGAGGTACTCGAGGATCATTGTTGCGGTGGCGCCATAGCGTTGACGAACGTCCGCGAAAGGTACCGTCGCCGGATCGAATTTCAGCGGGTGGTGGTCGAGGACGGCGGCCAGGGGCCACCCGTCGATCCAGGAGTTGTTGCCGGTACCCGGTTGCGTGTCGACCATTGCGAACGAGGTCGCCTCCCCGAGGTCGAGTGTCGACAGGGGCTCCGGGTCGAGGCCGAGCACTTGGACCATGGCGCGGTTCTCGGCGCGTCCGATGAGACCAGAGAATGCCACCCGTACGGTCGTATCGCAGAGATTCTCGAGGAGCAACCGTAAAGCAAACGCGCTCGCAAGTGCATCGGGGTCAGGATTGTCGTGCGTCAGGATGACGACCGACGGCGCGTCGCGGAAAGCCCTCTGCAGCCGTTCGAGATTCGCAGTTGCTGGTGACGAGCTTTCCTTCACGCTTGGGCTCGGCTCCGCAGCCAGTCAACCAATAGCCGCACGCCGAACCCGGCGCCGCCGCGCGGCACGTAAGGCGTGGCCTTCGTCCGATACGCGGGGCCGGCGATGTCGAGGTGCACCCACGGCGTATCGTTGACGAAGCGTTCCAGGAACTTGGCTGCGGTAATGGCACCAGCCCATCGGGCACCGCTGTTCTTGATGTCGGCGACCTTGCTCTCGATCATCTTGCCGTAGTGCGGAAACATCGGCATACGCCACACTGGCTCGCCGACGCGCTCACCCGCTGCGATGATTTCGCTCGCGAGGTCCGAATCGTTGTCCATCAGCCCTGCTACGTCCTCGCCAAGGGCAACCACACAAGCCCCCGTCAGTGTCGCCAGATCGACGACGCAGCGTGGCTGAAAGCGGTCACACCCGTATGCCAGCGCATCGGCGAGGATCAACCGGCCTTCCGCATCCGTGTTGATGACCTCTATGGTCGTACCTCCATAGGCCCGGATCAGGTCGCCCGGCCGATAGCTGTCGCCCCCCGGCATGTTCTCCGCCATCGGCACGATACCCACTACGCGTAGGGGTAGGTCGAGCTCGGCGACAGCACGCATCGTCCCGAGCGCGGCGGCTGCGCCCGACATGTCGGACTTCATCTCGTCCATCTTGGTTGCCGGCTTGAGCGAGATGCCGCCGGTGTCGAAGGTCACACCCTTTCCGACGATCATGACGGGTTCGGCGTCTGGGTCGGCACCGGCATGCTCGAGCACCACCACGCGGGGCTCGACCGAGGATCCACGAGCGACCGCGAGCAACGCCATCATGCCGAGGTCGCGGGCCGCCGCCTCGTCGAGGATTTCGCAACTGAGACCGACCTCGGCCGCCATCTTCTCGGCAACCGCGGCGAAATCGGGCGGACGCTTGTCGCTGGGGGCGGTGTTGATCAGGTCGCGGGCCCAGCGCGTAGCCCGTGCGACGGTTGCCGCAACGCTGACCGCTGGCTCCGAGCTCTCGGACATTGTGAGAATCTGCAGCTCACCGATCACAACCTCTTCGGGTGCCGGCTTCTTGAATTCGGTGAACCGGTACTCTCCGAGGAGCACTGCCTCCGCGGTCGCGGCCGCGGTGACCTCCTCGGATCCGAGCTCGGGTCGGAGGGCGACGGCGACGCGGCGCGCACCGTGCCGACGTGCCGCGGCGGCGCCGCTCGCTACGGCCCGTCTCCAAGTCTCCAGGTCGAGATCCGAAATCTCTCCCAAGCCAACGAGGATGATCTCGTCGGGCCCGCTGGTCGTCCGAAGCGGTATATGGAGGCATCGGCCGACCTTGCCGCTGAACGCCGGCCCCGCCAAAGCCGAGGCGATCAAGCCACCGACCTGCTCGTCCAAATCGTGCCAGGGGGCGGAGTCAGAGGAGGCAGGGCAGGGGAGTATCAGGGCCTCACTGTCGAGATCGGCCTCCAGGGTTCCGCCCACACGAACGTCGATGTCGGTCATTGTCTGGCTCCAGCGCTGTGAGGCTAAATGCGGGGTGCGGTGATGCCCGTCTGCGCCTGGTACTTACCCTTGCGGTCGGCATACGAAGTCTCGCAAGTCGGGCTGCCCTCGAAGAACAGCAGTTGTGCGATTCCCTCGTTGGCGTAGATGCGCGCCGGTAGCGGCGTCGTGTTGGAGATCTCCAAAGTAACGTGACCCTCCCACTCCGGCTCCAGCGGGGTGACGTTGGTAATGATGCCGCAGCGGGCATACGTCGACTTGCCGACGCAGACGACCAGCACTTCGCGCGGAATGCGGAAATACTCGAGCGACCGCGCCAGGGCGAACGAGTTGGGCGGGATGATGCACTCAGGTCCCTGGTAGTCGACGACCATCGAATTTACGTCGAATGACTTGGGGTCAACCACCGTGCCGCGCACGTTGGTGAAGATCTGGAATTCCTCGGCGATGCGGAGGTCATATCCGTATGAGGAGACGCCATAGGAAATGATCCCCTCCGACACCTGGGTGTCCTCGAACGGGTCGATCATGCGCTGCTCGACCGCCATCTTCCTGATCCAGGTATCAGGTTTGATGCTCATTTTGTTGAACTCCTAGCAGCTAGCGGGCCGCACGATGTTGCTCGGCCCGGCCACGCAAACGTTCGGTCCAGTGGATGGGAATCCGATACTGGCCGAGCCGCGTATCGCCGCGCCCCGGACCGTGAAAGTCAGAACCCCCGGAGGGTAGCAAACCGAGATCGTTACATAGTTCCATCAGGCTTTGTTGGCGTCTCGGTGGGTGCCGCGGGTGGCGAACCTCGATGCCGTCGAGACCTGCTGCGGCGAGCTCACCAAGCAGCTTCGCACGGACTCGGCTGCTGCCCGGGTGGGCGACCACGGCGACGCCGCCGGCCCCATGAATCGCGGAGATCGCCTTCGCGGCGGGTGTCGACTTCTTCGGGGCGAAAGCCGGCCGTCCGATACCCAGATACCGGTCGAAGGCCTTCTGGGGGGCCGTGACGACGCCAGCTTGTACGAGGGCGACGGCCATGTGCGGTCTTCCGATCGGCGCGCCGGACGCGACCTCGACGACAGCCGCCAGGTCGATCGAGACTCCGAGCCTGCGGAGGCGCGCCACCATCACCTCGGCGCGCTCTTCGCGGTAGGCGCGCTGGCGGTCGGCGAGCTCACCCAGTGCGCCGGCTCCCGGCTCGATAAACAGGCCCAGCAAGTGGACTTCACGACCTCCGGCGTGACTGGAAAGCTCGATGCCGGGGATGAGCTCGACGTTGGTGGCGCTGGCGGCGAGCTGCGCTCGAGCCACGCCGCTGACGGTGTCGTGATCGGTGATCGCGAAGGCGGCAAGCTTGGCGTCGACTGCAGCGGACACTAGCTCCTCGGGCGTCAGCGTTCCGTCCGAACAAGTGGTGTGTGCGTGCAGGTCGGCTGATTGTTGCTCAGGCATGGTGCATCCACCCAGGTGATTCGGTGGCCTACCCCGGTGGCCGCCGCTGGCGAGTGTCCCGGAGCGTGGCGCTGTGGTCAAGCCAGAGGTCCGGCTTGCGCCCCGCCGACTATAATCGTCGCCAGGGTTGATAGGCGGCGACCCGTTCCCATCCTCAGACGACGAGCGTTCTGATGCCACCGGTAATCGACGCCGTTGACCTCGGCACCAGCGAAGAGCAGGGCCTGATCGCGCAAAGCGTTCAAGAGTTCGCCGAGGTCGAGATGCGCCCCCACGTGCGCGATTGGGACGAGGCGCAGCACTTTCCGGATGCCCTACTGCGACGTCTGGGCGAACTCGGGCTCATGGGTGTGATGGTGCCTGAACGCTATGGCGGCTCAGGGATGGGACCCCGCGAGCTCGCCACGGTAATAGAGGAACTGGCACGGGTCGATCCGGCGGTGGCGTTGTCGGTGGCGGCGCACAACGGGCTTTGTATCGGACATCTGATGATTGGTGCCAATGAAGACCAGCGGCAGCGCTACCTGCCCAAGTTGGCGACGGGTGAGTGGATCGGATGTTGGGGGCTCACCGAGCCTCAGGCCGGATCCGACGCCGCAGGGACGCGTACGCGGGCCGAGTTCGACGAACCGAGCGGCCAATGGATTCTCAACGGCAGCAAGACCTTCAATACCAACGGTGCCCGCGCCGATCTTGCGGTGATCCACGCGGTAACCACCGCCGAGTGTGGCAACAAGGGGATCTCGGCTTTCGCTGTCGAGAGCAGTACCGCCGGTTACCGTGTGGGCCGTAAGGAGGACAAGCTCGGCATGCGTGCTAGCGACACCGTTGAATTGGTTCTCGAGGACTGCGCAGTACCGGCCGAGAACATGCTCGGTGAGCGGGACAGGGGGTTTGTCGATGCTCTCAAGGTGCTCGACCGCGGCCGTATCAGTATCGGCGCTCTCTCGGTCGGCATCGGGCAAGCGTCGTTTGATTCAGCAGTTGCGTACGTCCACGAACGGCAGCAGTTCGGGCGCCCGATTGGTTGCTTCGAGGCGATCCGGCACACGTTAGCTCGAATGTTTGCCGAGGTAGGAGCAGCTCGCCGTTTGGTGATGCGCGCGGCAACGCTGCGTGAGCTCGGCAAGCCGTTCAAGAGCGCGGCGTCGATGGCAAAACTCTACGCTTCGGAGACCGCTATGCGCGCTGCCGAGGCGGCGCTACAGATACATGGAGGGTATGGCTACGTGAAGGACTATCCCGTCGAGAAGTATTTCCGCGACGCTAAGCTCTGCACCATCGGCGAAGGCACATCCGAGATTCAGCGGCTGGTCATTGCACGCCACCTCCTGGCGGCGATCTGAGATGACCCTCGACGCCATAGCGGTGGGCCCTCTCGATCATGTTGCCATTGCTGTCCACGATCTCGAGGCGGCGGCGTTGCGGTTGGGCAAGCCGTTCGGCGTGGAGCTGTCGTATCGGGAGGAGATCGTCGCCTCCGAGGTGGAAGTGGGGTTTCTCGAGGTTCCAGGGCAAACGAACATCGAGCTCGTGTGTCCGATGACCGACGACTCGCCGTTGGCGAGGTTCCTCGGGAAGCGTGGTGAGGCGTTGCATCACATATGCTTCCGGGTCGACGATGTCGTCGCCGCCTTGGCGGCCGCCAAGCGGGCCGGGCTCGACCTGATCGATCAGAAACCCCGCCCTGGTGCTCGCGACTCGCTCATTGCCTTCTTGCATCCGCGATCGGTTGGTGGTCTTCTGGTGGAGCTCAAGCAAAAGGCGGAGTGAGGCCGGAGCGGCTACGGGTCCTCTACGCGCGGCTCGGGCCCGCGCTGGGGTGTGAACAGCCGCACCGTGCCGCTGGCTTCGACGACCGCTACACCACCCGGTCCGACGCCGGGAGGCAGGCTGAGATCGCTCTCCGCGGCCAGGTTGACGACCCGTGGAAGTCCAGGATCTGCCGGCCCGTTAGAACGCAGCGGAGCCCGTACCAGGGTCCAGGGCCCCGCCTGGGGGCTGGCGAGAACCCAGCGTCCCCAGACCGCCAGGTCGGCGTACGCGCGCCCCGCGAGGGGCACGCGGTGTCGGTGGCTTCCGCCGCCGATGGCGTAGCCATGCAACGCGGCATCGAGACCGGGGACCCACACGAGGTCGTCGCTCGTCGCTGGCGCACCGGTAATCCGAACGCCGACCTCCTTGCTTCTCCAGCGGCGCTCGCCGTTGTCGGAGTTGAGGGCGACGATGCGATAGTCGGCGGCGACGATGAAGAGCGTGCCTTCGATGACGGCGGGGCGCGGCCCACCTGCCTCGACGCTGTTGCTGTGCCAAAGGACCGTCCCATCGCGCACGCTCAGCGCGTGGACGCGTCCGTCGTCCGCCACCACGAAGAGGCGTTCGTCGGGCGGGCTGGCGGTCAGACCGCCGGCGCCCTGTAGGTCCGTTTGCCAGACCTGGACGATGGATGTCTCGACGTTTGCGGCGCTGAGTCGCAGTGCGTAGACCCCGTTGGCGTCTGCCACATAGATGCGCCTGCCGATGGTGGCGGTGTCGAGAGGGGTGGTATCGAGGTCAAGCGCACTCTGGATGCGGCCGAGGGCGTCGATCCAGAGCCAACGTTCCTCGGTAGCAATAAGGACGCCGTCGTCAACGGCAATGGGCGCCAGCATGATCTCGGACGACATGTGCAGTTGCCACAGCAGAGCCCCGTTGTCCCGGTCGCGTGCCAGCATCTGGGTGCTGTAGGTGACGAAAACGGCCTCGCTGCCCAACGCCGGCGCTCGAGTTGGCGCGTCGGGCTCCTCGTCGCCGTCGACGTCGAGCTCGAAGCGGACGGCCCAATGTTGCCGTAGGGCAACGGGCTCCACGTCGGTCGGCGCCACGCGCTGGGGAATCGGCGTCAGAGGGTCGACGATGCCCCCACCACCGCATGCGGCGCATATTGTGGCCAGCCCCAGCCACGGGGCGATCCAATCTCGAGGTGTCCCCTTCATCGGGATCCCCATTGGAGCTTGGTGCGCAGGACATCGAAGTACGATCGCGGTACCGGCTGCAGCAAGCGCACTTCGTAGGGCGACCTCCGGATGCTGACCGTTTCGCCCGCCTGCAGCTTGTGCCCGGCCTGCCCATCGAGCGTGAGGATGACCTCCTGATCCAACGATTCGTGACGAATCTGTACCACGGCGTTGCCGGGTAGCACGAGCGGGCGGTTGGTCAAGGTATGTGGGCAGATCGGTGTCAGCACGATCGCATCTACCTCTGGCATGACGATCGGGCCGCCGGCCGCAAGGGAGTAAGCGGTCGAGCCGGTGGTCGTGCAAACGATCAGACCGTCGGACGCAAAGGAGCTCACCAGATCGTCGTTGACAGTGGCGGTGAGCTCGACGATCCGGGCCAGGTCGGTCTTGTTGATCACCGCGTCGTTGAGTACCTCGTGTTGGACGGGCTCGGCCCGGGCCGGTCCGACGATCTCGGCGCGGAGCATGCTTCGCTTGCTGGTGACGTATTGGCCGTCGAGGATGCTCTCGGTCGCTTGTAGGAGCTCCTCGCGTGGCGTCGAGGTGAGAAACCCGAGACCGCCGTAGTTGACGCCGAGCACAGGGACATCGGCGGCGGCAGCGTACCGCGCGATCGACAGCAGCGTGCCGTCACCGCCGAGCACCACAATCAGGTCTACCGCTGCGGCGAGCTCGGGTCGCGCGACGCCGAGATCATCCATGTCCAGCATTCTGGCGGCCTCGGCGTCGAGGTGCACATCGATGTGGCGAGCGGCCAACTTGGTCATCAGGCCTTGCAGCTCTCGAGCGAGGCTGGCGTTGCGGGGCTTCGCTACAATGCCGACCCGGTGAAAGCGCGGCACGGCGGTCGTACCGTCAGTCATCAGGCACCTCGAGATCATCGAGTCGACTCGTGTCTTCGGTTCCCCCCGGCCCTGGTGCGCGGCCGAGATGAACGAAGCACTCCCAGTTGCCATGCGGCCCACGTAGGGGGCTCGGATGGGCTCGATGCACGCACCAACCGAGCTCACGAGCTCCTTCGGCCACGGAGCGAACGCAACGCCTGCGAACGCTCGAAGAGCGCACGACGCCACCATGCTCGACATCCTTGGGACCGGCTTCGAACTGCGGTTTGACCAACACGAGTGCCTGGGAGCGCGGCTCGGTAAGACGGGTGACGGCGGGGAGCACCTTCAGCAAACCTATGAAGGATACGTCGATGGTGAGCATCGTGATGCCCCCCGGCAACTCCGGCGGCAACGATTCGGTGCTCAGGTAACGCGCATTGGTACGTTCCAGGACGTAGACACGCTCGTCCTGACGGAGCTTCCATGCGAGTTGACCGTATCCGACATCGACCGCTATTACCGCCTCGGCTCCGTGCTGTAAGAGGCAGTCGGTAAACCCTCCTGTCGATGCGCCAACGTCGAGGCAGGTCGCCGCGAACACGTCGATTCCGCTGGCGGCCAGGACTGGCTCGAGCTTGTCGCCGCCACGGCTGACGAAGCGGGGAGCCTGGGCGACGATGAGCTCACAAGCCGCTTTGATCGGAGTCCCTGGCTTGTCGACCGCGTAGCCGTCAACGCTTACCTGGCCCGCAAGAACGAGACGGCGAGCCAGGCTACGGCTACCGACGAGACCGCGATCGACAAGTGCCTGATCGAGACGCACTGGCGGAACCATAGGACACCAGCCTGCTAGCTCGTGCGGTCGATGATCATTCGAGCCAATCCGCGCAGTGCATCGCCATCGGGTCCGAAGCGCTCCACCGCCTCGATCGACGTGTCGCGCAAGCCAATCGCCTCGGTTCGCGCTGCATCGATCCCTATGAGAGCTGGAAACGTGGGCTGGCCGCGCGCCGCGTCGCTGCCCGGTTGTTTGCCGAGCTCACGGATGTCGCCTTCCACGTCGAGCAGGTCGTCGACGACCTGAAAAGCCAGGCCAATCGATTGTCCGTACCGTTCCAGTGCCTCACATTCTGCGCTGCTCGCACCGGCAATTAGGCCGCCGCAGACCACGGAGGCGGTGAGCAGGGCGCCGGTCTTTGCTGCATGGAGGCGGCGCAGCGCCGATAGATCAATCGATTGGCCAGTAGCCTCGAGGTCCAACGTCTGGCCGCCGCACATCCCGATGCTGCCGGCGGCTGCTGCAACTCGCTGCGTAGCGACAACCCAGCCGTGCGAATTGGTGGCATCGCGTGCCGCGCTCGCCATCGTCTCGAATGCCAGCGCCTGGAGCGCATCGCCGGCCAGAATCGCGATCGCGTCTCCGAAGAGAACATGGCACGTTGGTTCGCCGCGCCGCAGCTCCTCCTCGTCGAAGGCTGGCAGGTCGTCGTGGATCAGCGAGTATGTGTGGATCAGCTCGATGGCGCACGCCGCGCCCAGAACATCCTCCGGTTCCGCATGGCAGGCGCGGCCGGCAGCGATGGCCAGTAACGGACGGATTCGCTTGCCGCCGGCGAAGACGGAATGGCGCATGG
Organism: Acidobacteriota bacterium; assembly: GCA_036012155.1. Lineage (GTDB taxonomy): Bacteria > Acidobacteriota > UBA890 > UBA890 > WLXD01 > DASCOT01. The sequence continues at coordinate 9,988 of DASCOT010000161.1, read as the reverse complement.
CGTGATGCAAGCTCCGAGGTTCGTGCTCGGCCGCCGGTAGCAGTACCTGGAGCGCCGTATCGACGCGGGCGCGCTCCTGCGCCACGAAATCCTGCAGATCGAAGGTGGGGCCGGCGATTGACTGCTCAGGCTCAACCATCACCGGTCTCGGCGGGAGGCGCGAGCGGCTCACTGTCGAGGTCGCGGGTCAGGAGCTCGAGCTTGGCTTCGACCCCGGCGAGGCGATCGCGGCAGGCGCGGAACAGCCCCACGGCGCGCTCGTACACCTGGAGAGCCTGCTCGAGAGGAATATCGCCTTCCTCCAACTCACGAGCCAGGCCCTCGAGCTGCTCGAGCGCCTCGTCGAAGGTCAGGTCGTCGGCTGGATCCTGGGCAGGCATGGTCAGGACACTAACATCGGCCCATAAGGGCAACAAACAGCGGTGGCCTGTCCGAACACTGGCGCACGGGAGGCGACAGCATACACGAGCCTCACGACACTAGTCGGCGTTCTCGACGGTCCGCGCGACGACGGCGCAATCCAGCTGCCCGCGGTCCAAGGTGACGCGGACACGGTCGCCATCGAGCACCCGATCCGCGTCGCGCACCAAGTGCCCCGACGCGTTCTGACAAAGCGCGTAACCTCGTCCGAGAACCGCCAGCGGGCTCAGGGCTTCTGTTCGTGCCGCCGTTGAAGCAAGGCGACCGCGGGCCCCTTGCAGCCGCTCGCGAAGGATCGACTGCAGCGTCTCGGCGGCTCTCTGTAGACGGATGGCTCGAAGCTCGGTACGGCGTTGTGGTGAGTAGCGACCGGTACGGGACGCTGCGGCTTCGAGCCGCCGGCGTCTGGCGTCGAGATGGCCTTGGGCGGACCCAGTGGTACTCGACCACGCGGCATCGAGACGTTGATGGTAGGTCGCCAGGCTGCGCTCTGGACGCTCGAGGGCTCGTCTCAAGAGGTTCGTCTGCAGCCGCTCGCGGGCCTGCCGCACGCGTCGGTCAACGGCCGACTCCGCCCGCCGTGCCGCGGCGCGCAACCGGCGCAGCAGATCGCTACGGGCCGGAGCAACGATCTCGGCGGCGGCAGTTGGTGTGGCAGCGCGTCGATCGGCGATCAGATCGGTGATCGTGACATCGATCTCGTGGCCAACAGCGCTGATCACCGGGATTCGGGATGTGGAGATGGCCCGCGCCACGCGTTCGTCGTTGAATGCCCACAGGTCTTCACGTGAGCCGCCACCGCGACCCACGATCAGCACATCCGCCTGGTCGTGGCGGTTCAGTAGCTCGATCGCGGCAACAAGCTCTTGCGGGGCGCGGTCGCCCTGCACGGTCGACGGCGCCAGCAATACTCGCATGCCGACCTGGCGGCGTTTCCAGACGCGGGTCATGTCGTGCCAGGCTGCTCCATCCGGGCTCGTTACCACCCCGATGCACCGCGGCAACAAGGGGAGCGGGCGCTTGTGCTCTTCATCGAACAACCCCTCGGCCGAGAGCCTGCGCTTGAGTTGTTCGAAGGCCAGTTGCTGAGCTCCCCAGCCGCGTGGCTCCAGAAGATTGGCGATCAGCTGAAATCGTCCGGCTCGAACGAACAGCGAGAGGCGGCCGAATGCCGTAACGGCCAAGCCCTCCTCAATGCTGAAAGGGACGCCGATGTTGTCACTGCGGAACATCGCCACCGGCAGGACGGCGTGCTCGTCCTTGAGGTCGAAGTACCAATGTCCGCTGGCCTGGGCCCGGAAGTTGGAAACTTCGCCTTGCACCCAGACGGCGGAGTGCTTCGTCTCCAAACACCACTTGGCGTCTTCGACCAGATCGCTGACCGACCACACACGTCGATCGGAGGCACCGGTCAGCGGCAGCACTCCCTGGGAGGTCACGGCGAGCCGGTAAGCGGTGGGTCGATGACCTGGTGAATGGCTAGCGCGTGGCCCGTCTCGGGATCTGCCTCGACGACCACACCTGCGACGCAGCGGTTGCCATTGGCTACCTGAAATCGAATCGGCCGGCCGTTGAGCAACCGCTCAATGGCCAGGTCGGGTCGCGTTCCGATGACGGAGTCGTACGGGCCCGTCATTCCGACATCGGTGCAAAACGCCGTGCCCCCGGGAAGGATGCGAGCATCGGCCGTGGGGACGTGCGTGTGGGTTCCCAACACGGCCGTGGCGCGCCCATCACAGTACCAGCCCATGGATAGCTTCTCGGAGGTCGCTTCGGCGTGCATGTCGATCACGACGATGCGAGCACGGTCAGCGATCTCGTCGAGGATGCGATCAACCGCCTGGAATGGACAGTCGAGGGCTGGCATGAAGACTCTGCCTTGCAGATTGACCACCGCTACTTCGAGCCCCCGGCGGCTGCGACCCAGAAACAGACCGCTACCGGCGGCCGGAGAAGGATAGTTATCCGGCCGGAGCAGACGTGTCTCAGTGCGCAAATAGCCTTCGATCGATCCCTGAGCCCAGATGTGATTGCCACTTGTTATTACGTCGACGCCGAGCGCCAGAATCTCGTCCGCCATTGCCGGGGTGATGCCGCGGCCGCCCGCCGAGTTCTCGCCGTTGACCACGGTGAAATCCACTTGCCATTCGCGCTGCAGTGGTCCGAGACGCTCGGCGAGTATCCGCCGGCCCGGTTTGCCCACCACGTCGCCGAGAAAGAGCAGCTTCAATGCGCGATCTCCACGGCACGCGTCTCGCGGATCACAGTGACCTTGATCTCACCGGGGTACTGCACTTCCCGCTGGACACGGTTGGCAATGTCGCGCGACAACCAGATTGACTCGATATCGCTGACCTTGCTCGACTCGACGATGATGCGCAGCTCACGCCCCGCCTGAATGGCGTAGGACTTGGCCACACCGCGGAACGAGTCGGCGATCTGTTCGAGCTTCTGTAGGCGCTTCACATAGGTTTCGAGCATGTCCCGACGGGCACCCGGTCGGGCCGCCGACAGGGCATCGGCAGCTTGCACGACGACGGCCTCCACTGTTGCTGGCTCGACATCGAAGTGGTGCGCCTCCATCGCGTGAACGACATCCTTGGATTCGCCGTACTTGCGAAGCAGCCTGATGCCAATCTGTAGATGCGTGCCCTCCACCTCCTGGTCGACAGCCTTGCCGACGTCATGCAGCAACCCGCCGCGGCGTGCCACCGTGTCGTTGGCGCCGAGCTCGGCCGCAATGATGCCGGAGATGGTCGCGACCTCTACCGAATGGCAAAGCACGTTCTGACCGTACGAAGTCCGGAACTTCAGCATCCCGAGGAGACGGAGCAGCTCCGGCGCCATATCGTGAATTCCGATCTCTGCCGCTGCGCTGGTGCCATCGACGAGAATCTGTTCTTCGATCTTCTCGCGCACGCGCTGCACGACTTCTTCGATCCGCCCAGGGTGGATGCGGCCGTCCGAGACGAGCCGCTCCAGCGCCAGCTTCGCAATCTCTCGCCGGAACGGATCGAAGCTAGAGATGAGCACAGCCTCCGGAGTATCGTCGACGATCAGATTGACGCCCGTCATCATCTCGAACGCGCGGATGTTGCGCCCTTCACGGCCGATCACGCGCCCCTTCATGTCGTCCGAAGGCAACGCCACGACAGACACGGTGTTCTCGGCAACGTGGTTCCTGGCGCAGCGCTGAATGGCAGTCGCTACGACCCGGTTGGCCTCGCGATTGGCATTGGTCTTGGCATCCTCGATGATGCGTGTTGCCTGGCGCGCTCCTTCCTCTTTCGCTTCGCGCGTCATGGCTCGAACAAGCTGTGCCTTGGCGTCCTCGCGGTTGTAGTGCGCCGCCCGCTCGAGCTGGGTGACCGCCTCATCGCGACGCTGCGCCGCTTCCTCACGCAGCAGATTCACGTCACGCTCCATGCCAAGCAAGCGCTCCTCGTAGTGTTTGAGCTTGCGCTCACGCTCGTCGATTCGATTCGCCCGTCGCTCGAGCGACTCCTGGCGCTCGTGGACCCGAGCTTCGGCCTCGAGCACTTGCTGACGGCGCTCGCGCGACTCGGCTTCCAGCCCCTGTCGCTCGACGTGAAGCTGCTCGCGCCCTTCGATTCGAGCTTCCTTGAGCAGCGCGGCGGCTTGCCGCTCGCCTTCTTCGATCAGGCGGCTGGCGCTACTCCGCGCTTCGGACAGGTCCTCCTGGGTCGACAGGCGGCCGCGCATGAAGAACCAAGCGATGATAGCCAGAGCCGCGAGGCCTGCGGCTGAGCCTGCCCCGGTGATGAAACCCTGCGACATGTCACCCCCTCCAGGCTCAGGAGGCGACAGGCGAGGTTCAGGACGAACTGGAGGCGTTCGAGGCTCGGTGCAGCCACGGTTGGTCGGCAACAAACAGGCGAAAGGTACGCGGTATGGTGCGCGGAGGTTCAGCCAGCGAGAGAGTGTCGCGCCTGCGATCCTCCACAAGTACAGCAGTCGGGGCGATTTACCGTTCGTTGCCTCATTCGTCGAGTGGCCGTCCGAGTTACTCATTCACCGGGCCGAGAACCTGACCAAGCTCGTGCGCCAGGTCTCGTGTCCGCTCAGTAACCTCGTTCTGGTGCTTCTCTAGAGCTCTGCGGGTTCGGTAGTAGTCGTCCGCGATGTTCAACGCCGCCAGCACGGCGACGCCGAGAGCATCGCCGGGTCCCACCCGCTCTTCCATCTGTCGCATGCGATTGTCGACGTAGCGAGCCAGGACCCGGATCGTGTTCGGATCGTGTTCGCCTCTAATGTTATAGCTGCGCCCGAGAATATCAACGGTTGTCATTTTGGCGTTCCTCTGGCTCGGCGCCTCCCATGGTGCCGAGTCGTGCCTGAAGGCTACGGAGGCGAGCCTTGATCGCCTCGCGCTCACTTTCTAGCTGCTGGAGTCGCTCACCTTCTCCGGTGCCGGCGTCGGCAGATCCGCCATTCTGCGGTGCGGGAGAAGGCATCTCGGTATCGCCGAGGTGCGCCGCGAGCCTCCCCTCGAGCTGGTCGATGCGCGCCTGGAGCGTGGCGCGCTGGACACGAAGCGAGCGGATTTCGGCGCCGGCAGCAGCGATGGCCTGCTCGAGCGGCGCGTAAGGGTTCTCGGTCATCAAGTCTTCCGAGTCGGACGGTAAGCAAGCGACACGAAATCAGCGGCGCACGGCACCCACGGTGCGTTCGAGTTGATCGATGACCTGATTGTGAGCGGTCTCGATCTCCTCGGCAGTGAGAGTGTGGTCGTCGGCCCGGTAGGTCAACCGCAGCGTCGCCGCCAACCGGCCGTCCGGGACGTCACCGTCGCTGTATAGACCCAGCAAACGCAGTGCTGCCAATGGGATTCCCTGCAGCGTTGCTATTTCCGCTTCGATTCTCGCGAACGGCAAATGATCGTCGATCAGAATCGTCAAGTCGCGCTCGCTGGCCGGATATCGGGGCAGGAGAGTGATGGAGAGAGCATCGGTCTCGTGCGCCAGCAAGGATTCGATCTCGATTTCTGCCGCCCACACGGTCACGTCGGCGCCGAGGGCGGCTGCTACGTCGGGGTCGATCTTGCCGGCGACGCCGGTCGCTAGCTCGCCGAGCCGGAGTGTCGCCGCGGACCCGGGCTGTAGCCCGGGCACATCGGCAGCCGACCATTCGATCCGGGGCCAGCGCATTCGAGCCTGCACAATCTCCAGAGTACCCTTCAGCTCGCCGAAGCCAGTGGAGGTCTCCGGAACAGAGAAGTGTGCCTCGCGGGCGGTGCCACAGGCGGCCAGAGCCAGTCCGCGACGTTCCACGGGCGGGCCGCTCTCGCGGCTGTGAAACGTTCGACCGACTTCGAACAGCCTGACGCGGCGTGCTCCACGATTGTGATTGCGGGCTACCGAGCCCAGCAGGCCCGGCAGCATGCTCGTGCGCATGACCCCCATGGCCTCTGAGATCGGGTTGGTGAGCGCCAGCGGCGTCTCACCGTCGAGAAAGGGGGCCTGCTCCGCCGAGCTAGTGAACACGAAGGTCATCGCTTCCCAATAGCCGGCAGCGGCGCAGATGTCTTTCACGCGGCGCTCGCGCCGAAGGGCGGCGCTGGCGCCCCGTGAATGCCTCCTTCGCAGCAGGGGCAGTGTGTTCGGCAGCTGATCATAGCCGTGGAAACGTGCGATCTCCTCGATGAGATCCTCCTCGCGCCAGACATCGACTCGACGCGGCGGGACGACGACCTCGAGGTCCTCTCCCGCGTCGTGCACCGCGAACCCGAGCGCGGTGAGGATGGCTGACACGCGTGCCGCGGGAACCTCCACTCCGAGGTAGCCGCGCAGGCGGGCCGAGCGGAGAACCAACCGACGCGCCTCCGGCAGATCACCGACGACGTCGATTCCGGCCGAGCTCACCGTTCCCCCACCGAGGTCTGCGACCAGATGGCAGGCGCGCCGGACCGCCGCTGAGATGCCTTGCGGTGACATGTCGCGCTCGAAACGGTGGCTGGCGTCGGTATGCATGTCGAGGCGCTTGGAGGTACGCCGCACGGTCACCGGATCGAAATAAGCGCATTCCAACAGCACCCGTCGCGTCGACTCCGTCACGCCGGTGCCTGTACCGCCCATTACCCCCGCGAGTCCTACCGCTCCCTCCGGGTCGGCGATCACCAGGTCGTCGGAAGTGAGTTGGCGGTCGACATCGTCCAGGGTAACGACTCGCTCGCCGTCTTGAGCCCAACGAACAATGAGCTTCCCGTCGGTGAGCTTGTCCAGGTCGTAGGCATGCATGGGCCGTCCGAGCTCCCACATGACGAAATTCGTTACGTCGACTACGTTGTTGATCGGTCGTAGACCGATCGACTCCAGCCGCGCACACAACCAAGCGGGTGATGGGCCCACTACGACGTCGACGATGCTGCGGCCCACGAAACGCGGGCACGCCGCCGGATCGTCAACCTGCACCTCGGCGATCGCCGCCGTCGGTTCCCCCGACTCGCTGAAGTCGTCTGCTGGCGGTCGCAGCTCGGCATCGAGTCCGATCGCAATCTCGCGAGCCAGGCCGAAGTGGTTCAGCACGTCTGGCCGGTTGCTCGGCAGATCGAGATCGAGGCTCAGGTCGTCGGCGGAGGGGCGGGCATCATCCACCACCAGACCAAGCATGGAGAGCGCCGCACACAGCGCCGGGATGTCGTCCGGGAGGTCCGTGTAGGCAGCGATCCAGTTGCGAGAAAAGCGCATCGGTCGGGAGACTAAGACGCGAACTGCCGCAGGAAGCGCAGGTCGTTCTCGTAGTAGTAACGGATGTCTTCGACGCCGTAACGCACGGCGGTGATGCGGTCGATGCCGAAGCCGAACGCGAAGCCCTGGTAACGGCCCGCTTCGTAGCCGACGTTCTCGAACAGTGCCGGGTGGACCATGCCAGAGCCCAACAACTCTACCCAGCCTGATCCCTTGCAGACGCGGCATCCTGAGCCACCGCAGGCGGGACAGGTAGCGTCGAGCTCAGCAGAGGGCTCGGTGAACGGAAAGTAGCCGGGCCGGAATCTCGTCGCCGTTTGATCTCCGAACAGCGCTTTGGCGAACGCGTCGAGGGTGCCCTTCAAGTCCGCCATGGTGATGTCGGTATCGACCACCAGTCCTTCCAGCTGAACGAACATGGGTGTGTGGGTGGCGTCCGGCGTATCACGGCGGAAGACGCGTCCGGGGACGATGATCGCAAAAGGAGGCTCGTGTGCCTCCATGTAGCGAATCTGCACCGGTGAGGTGTGGGTGCGCAGCAGCAAGCCACCGTCCAGATGCAGCGTGTCCTGTGCATCGCGCGCCGGGTGATCGGGTGGGAAGTTGAGCGCCCCGAAGTTGTACCAATCGGTCTCGATCTCGGGGCCGTCGACGACCTCGTATCCCATGGCCACGAATATGCTCTCGATCTCGGCGAGCGTGCGGGTGATCGGGTGAAGTCCGCCCAGAGCGTCGGGCACCGCCGGTTGCGTGACGTCGATAGCCTCGCTCTGGTCACGTTCAGCGGCGGCGGCTCCGCGGAGCCTTTCCTCGAGGTCCTCCAGCGCCCTACCGATGGCCTGTCTGGCGCGGTTGGCGGCGCCGCCGACCCTACGCTTCGCATCGGCGTCGAGATTCCGCATGCTCTGGAAGACAGCGGTGAGGCGGCCGCGCTTGCGACCCAGGTAGCGTGCCTGAAGCTCCTCGAGGGCCTCGAGGTCGCGCACCTCGACGCTGTCACGCTCGAACTGCTCGACTATGGTCTCGACGAGCGCGACGGGATCGTCAGCCGCGCCCGCGACGTCGTCCAGCGGGCCAGCCGGCATATCGGACTCAGCTGAGGGCGTTCTTGGCGGTGGCAGCCAGCGCCTCGAAGGCGCGCGGATCCTCTACGGCGAGCTCGGCGAGCACTTTTCGGTCGAGACCGACGCCGGCCACCGTGAGGCCGTTGATGAATTGGCTGTACGAGAGGCCATGCTCACGACTTGCCGCGTTGATTCGCGTGATCCACAGGCGACGATAGTCCCGCTTCTTGCGTTTGCGGCCATGGAATGCGTATTGCAACGCCCGATCGACGGCCTCGCTCGCCTCGCTGTAGAGGCGGCTCCTGGCGCCGAAATAGCCTTTCGCCTGCTTGAGAACGCGGCGACGCCGCTTCGTGTGCACATTGCCGCGCTTGACGCGCATTGTTGTCTCCTTCGTCGCTGATCGGCTAGCCGGGCAGCATCCGGTCCACGCGCTTGTAGTCGGCGCTAGTCAGCGTAGTCGGTTTGCCGAGCCGCCGCTTCCGCTTGCGAGCCTTCTTGGTAAGGATATGGGCTTTGTAGGCCTTGCGGCGAACCAGCTTGCCGGTGCCGGTACGCTTGAAGCGCTTGGCGGCGCCGCGATGCGTCTTCATCTTCGGCATGTCGTTCCTCGTTGGCCGCGGAACCCCGCGGGCCCCCTTCGCGTTCCGGTGAACACTCTCACTCGCGCTTCGGTGTCAGGATCATGATCATCTGACGCCCGAGCATGCTGGGGCGACTCTCGACCCTGAAGCTGCCTTCATCGAGGTCCTCTTGGACGCGTTCCAGAATGCGGCGTCCCAGTTCCGGATGTACCACTTCGCGACCGCGAAACATGATCGTCGCTTTGATCATGTGACCTTCGCCGAGGAATCGCTTGATGTGGTTGAGCTTGAAAGCGTAGTCGTGCTCGTCGATCTTGGGCCGAAATTTTACTTCTTTAAGCTGCGGTTGATGTGCCTTTTGCTTGCGATCCTTCGCCAACCTGTAGACATACTTTCCGTAGTCCATGAGGCGGCAGACGGGCGGCTGCGCCATAGGCGCGACCTCGACCAGGTCCAGCCCGGCCTCGGTAGCCAGATCCATTGCCTCTTCGGTGGGAACGATGCCGGCTTGGTTGCCGTCTCCGTCGATCAGCCGAACCTGCGGGACGCGAATGCTCTCGTTTATACGATGGCGCTTGTCGCTAATTGCTTGGGTTCCTCGACTAGTTGGTACGGATCGTCCGCCGAACTCGAGCGGCGAACATACAGAATGCCTCAGTCAGCCCCAACAGGCCACTCCCGAAGGGCACGGGCCTCGATGTCGGCCACGGTTCGCTCTATGAAGTCCGAGGCCGACATCGGACCGAGATTGCCGGCAACACGGTGACGAACGGCAACCTGGTTGGCCTCAGCCTCGCGGTCGCCGACCACTAACATGAAGGGAATCTTCTGCATTTGTGCGTCGCGGATCTTGGCCCCCATCTTCTCGGAGCGTACGTCGACGGAGACACGGAGGCCACGGGCGTTCGCTTCCTCGGCGATTTGTTGCGCGTACTCGCCATGCCGGTCGGCTATGGGGATGAGCATGGCGTGCACCGGAGACAGCCAGAGCGGAAAGGCGCCAGCGTAGTGTTCCACCAGCATACCGAAGAAACGCTCGAACGACCCTAGCAGCGCACGGTGGATCATGATCACTCGATGCTCGCGCGAATCGCTGCCAACGAAACCGATGTCGAAGCGCTCTGGGAGGGTGAAGTCGAACTGCACGGTGGAGCATTGCCACTTTCGGCCGATCGCGTCGGTGACCTGGACGTCGATCTTCGGTCCATAGAAG
>DASCOT010000160.1:0-20444 GCA_036012155.1 Acidobacteriota bacterium | reverse complement strand
CGACCGAATCGGCCGTTCGCTTCGAGACGCTGCCACTGAATGCCATTGCCGCCGTCATCGTTGACCCCTCGGGCATGCCGTTCATTCATCACGCCTTCCGCACCGAGGGAAATCGACTGAACCTGAACAACTACGAGGACAACTACTACTTCACGTTCGAGATCGGTAGCACGGTTCGCGATGATCAATCCCGGTTCATCCACAGTCGTGAGCCCCGAGCGTTGCAAGCCGATATCGACGCCGAGACGGCACGCGCGTTGCGCTCTGGACCGGTCGCCTACCTGGAACGGATCCCGACCATCAGCGGTAACCACACGCTGGGGTTGATGGTGGAGAACAATCTTACCGGCGAGTTCGGGCGCACCGAGATCAGGCTGGCGTCCCCGGGAGTCGGCGGCGAAGCACTGGACGCCGGCGAACCGTTGCTCGTGCGCGAGGTGACTACCGCCCCCCAGGCCTACAATGCCTTCGGTGTGCACTACGCCTTCCAGGTGGGCCCTCAGAGCATGATTCCGGCCATTGAGAATGACTTTCCTGTTGATGGGACGGTGACCGTCTTTCGGCAGCTGTTCGTGCCGGCAGACCGAACCGAGCCTGTGCTGACACGAACGTCGGTGCACGATGCCGGCGGGCAACCCATCATCGAGAAGGCGGACCGCGTCGACCCCGCTGGCCGCGATAACAACGGGGTGATCAACTACTTTGCCGAGATCAGCTTGCAACGGCTGCCGCCGGGAGCCTATTCGCTTGTGACCGAGGTCGAGGAGCTCGACCGGCGCTCGAGGTTCGAGCTGCGGATCGTCGCCGAAGAGTCTTACACGAGACCACACGTGCACTCTCTACCGAACCCGCCAGCCATCAGCGCGCGCGTGCGGGTCGCAAGGGCTGAGCAGCTTCGCACAGTCGGACGCACGGATGAGGCGGTCTCGGAGCTCGCTCATGCGTTGCGGCGAGAGCCTGATTTGGAACCGGCATTGAAGCTACAGATCGAGCTGCTCCAGGACGCCGGACGCTATAGTGAGCTCGACGCCCTGCTGACGCCGCGCACTGCGAACGATCCGAACAACAGCGAGCTGTTGATCTTGGTGGGTGAAGTCAAGGCTCAGCTCGCCGAGCATTACGACGCGATTCGATTCTACGAGCGAGCGCGGATCGCCGGCGCCGAGGAGACTCCCGAGCTACTCAACGCGTTGGCGTCCGAATACTATGCCGACGGCCGCCTCGACCGTACGCGCGAGCTTCTCCTACAGTCGCTCGAGATCGATCCCGATCAACCGCAAATGCAGCGGTTGCTCGAGGCCGTTACCTCTGGCGAAGAGCCTTAGCCGGGGCTCGCCGTCGGCCTGCCGGCTCGGCTGGCGATAACGCCGCGACCTTGCTGGATGACGTACGCACGGCCGGCGTCGATACCTCGGACTATCTCAGTGGCGCCCCCGGGCCAGCGAACTGACAGGGTCACGCTGGCTGCTGCGCCGAGCCCGATGTGCATCGTCAACGGTCCGGAACTGCAGTACGAAGATCCGATACGGAGCTCACGCAGCAGAGGCCGTTCAGTACCCTCGGAAACGACGACTCGCGCGCCAGCGCCGGTTCGGTTGGCACTCCGGCCCACGAGGCGCAGCTGAACCCAGTTGCCGGCCAGGCTTCCACCATCGTTGCGCAGGTAGTCTGCCGTCTGATCGTTGTTGGTGACGATCAGATCGAGATCCCCATCGTTGTCGAAGTCGCCGGTGGCTGAGCCGCGCGATACCTTGACGATCTCGAAGCCGCTGCCGGCGTTGGCACTTTGCTCGGTAAACGTTCCAGTTCCGTCGTTGACGAGCAGATGATTGGGTTGCGCATAGGCGATGCTGTCGCGAAATTCGGCGATGTTGTCGATGATATGGCCGTTGGCGACGAACAGATCGAGATCGGCGTCATTGTCGAAGTCATCCCAGTTGGTCCCGAAGCCCACATGCCGCAGGCTGGGCTCTCCGACACCCTTGGCGAACGTCACGTCATTGAAGACCCCACCGCCGAGGTTGCGGTACAGGGAGTTGGTTTCCAGGTCGAGGTTGGTAACCACGACATCGAGGCGCTGATCGCCGTCGAAGTCTCCCCAGTCCGTGCCCATGCCTGCTTCGGCTTGTCCGTCGGCGCTGAACGCCACCCCGGCTAGCAGCCCATCCTCGACGAACACGCCATCGCCGTTGTTGGTGTAGAGGAAGTTGCGGGTCGAGTCATTGGCCACGTAGATGTCGAGATCACCGTCGTCGTCGTGGTCGCCGAAGACAACCCCCAGCCCCTTGCCGTCGATCGTATCGGCAACCCCGGCCTGCTCGGCGATGTCAACGAAGCTGCCGTCGCCTTGGTTGAGGTACAGGCGGTCGGCCAGGGCGCCGTAGACGTCGGGGTGGCAAAAGGCGCGCAGGTTACGCCGCGGGTTACCGCAGAACTTGTGGTTGTCCCAGGCGAAGTCAACGTAGTTGGTCACATACAAATCAAGGCGACCGTCGTTGTCGACGTCACCCCACGCAGCCGAGGCTCCCCATTGTTCGTCATCGACCCCGACGGCTGCGCCGACCTCGCTGAAGCTGCCGTCGCCGTTGTTGCGGAAGAGCTCGTTGCGGTTCAGGTTCGTTAGATAGATATCGGTGTACCCGTCGTCGTCGTAGTCGGCCGCAGCCACGCCCAGCGACCACCCTTCGCTCTCGACGCCGGTCGAGGCCGGGGTGGTGGCAAACTGGCCCGCTGGGTGGCCCCTTAACAGCATGTTCCCGCCCACCGGCGGTACTTCTGCACCCGGGGTAGCCGCGCCCTGGGCCAGGTACACGTCGAGCCAGCCATCGACATCAAGATCGGCCACTGCCAGCCCTGAGCCTATGGTCTCCACCATGTAGCGCTCACCGGACCCGCCGTGGTGGTGGCGAAAATGCAGCCCGACTTCCTCCGTAGCTTCGGAAAACACTACCGGCGGCGGCGTCTGCACCACGGGTCCATCGAGAGCTGAGCTCAGCGCAATCAACGCCGTAAGCGTACTCGGGGAGAGCCTCATGGCTGGCTCTCAGCGCCAACCGCCGGTTGGCCGCTCGGTGCCGTACGGGTTGCCTGCGGCCATCGAGTCGCCATCTCTGCTCTCGCCTCGGCCTCAGCTTCTGCGCTCCGAGTGCACCCCCAGAGCACCATCCTGGAGTACGGGAACGTCGTATTCCGTATCATTGTCGACGTCGGTCCCTGTGTTCGCAGTTCCCATCCTCTCCGGTGGGGATGGACTATACTCGTGGTTGGCCGCGCGGAGGCGCGGCTCGGTGTGATCTTATCGCCCTTCCGAGGCCTCCCGAGCCGATGAGTAGGCCACAGCATCTCTGCATCGCGCTCCTGGCAGGGGCGCTGATAGTTGTCCGCGCCGCCGCTGCTCAGGAACCTATCGCGCCACTCGCTGTATACGACGAGCTGATCGCGGTGCTGATGTCGGATGCTGAGACGTTAGCCTGGCCCCGGCTTCGGACCGACACCGAGAGGCAGGAGTTCGTCGATCGGTTCTGGGAGGCGCGCGACCCGACCCCCGGCACCGAAGTGAACGAGGTACGGCGGGTGTTCGAGCGGCGCGCCGAGCGCGCCGCTCGACTGTTCGCCGAAGCCGACCTTCCAGGCTACAGAACCGACCGTGGCCGAGTGATGATCGTGCTCGGACTGCCCGATTCGCAGGAGATGCGTGCCTTTTCTCCCGAGGGCGAGCCGGAGCTCGTTTGGTCGTATCGGCGGCCACCGCTTGACGACGCGGTTGGGTTCGATCGACACGGCGACGGCTTCCGGTTGTCTTCGGAGGTGGCGCTGGACAACGCGGTGTTCCTCGCAAGCCTCGAGTCGGAGTTACGCATGCAGCTAGCTCGGGCGGCCGGCGGACGCGAGGACGCGATTGCCGAGCCTCCCGAGGAACTCGAGGAGGACGACGAGCCCGAAGCAGAGGACTCTGACCTTACCGATGATGACCTGGCTCCATCCACTGAGGATGGGACCGTAGTCGAGGAGGTGATCGCAGAGCCTGACCCGGTGGTCGTTTCGCCCGAGATCCAGGTGTGGATGCAGCTCGTCTTCGGCGGTATCAGTCGTGATGAGCTCCAGCTGCGGCATCGTGTCGATTTCTTCCCGGCTTCGGATGCCACCTATACAGTGCTGTCCTTCAAGATGGGCAAGGAGGCGATGGCGTTCGTGGCTGCGGAGGATAGCGAGGACAGCCAGGAGGAGGACGGTCAGGAAGAGGACGGTCAGGAAGAGGACAGCGAGGAGGGCGGGACCGACGCCCCGGAGCAGGAAGAGGATGACGCCGATTCCGCTATGGCGGACGATCGTGGCGACGAAGGGCCCGCCGACGATCCCGATGATTCCGAGACGGTCGGCGATCTTCCGATCGATGTCGTCGAGGGCGACGTTTCTGAGGTCGACGCCCCCCAGACCGGCGCCACTGAGGCCGACGCTGCCGAGGTTGACGAGGCGGCGACCGATGACTCAGACGTTGACGACCAAGACGCGGACGATGGCGGTGCTGTTGATGATGAACCCGAAGAACCAGCGGATCCCGAGGCTCATCTGAAGTTGTTCGGGGCGGTGCTCCAAGGCGCCTCTGGGGAGGAGGACACGATCCACAGGTTTCTCGTCCCCTATCGGCTGGGCGAGTCAGAAGGCGACGAGCAGGAGAGCCCGACACTGTCTCTTGGAGTGAGCCTGTATCCCGGGAAGTATCGGCTCGCCTGGGGGGTTTTCGACGAAACCACCGGCAACGCAGTTACCCGCGACGAGCCCTTCGATGTGCCTGACTTCGCCGGCGACGGGCTGACGCTAACGCGGCCGCTGATGGCACGGCCACCCCATGCCACCGACGAAACTGCGATCGATCCCCGTACGATCTACCAAGGATTGCGGTTGGGCCGCATGGTGGTGCGGGACGATTTGGATCGGACGTTCCAGCGCGATGACATCGTCGACGTCATTCTGCTGGCGAGCGGTTGGAGCTCCGATCCGGCGGCACCCGGCAAGCCCCGGCTCGAGGTGCAGTACAGGCTTCTTGCGGATCTCGAAGGAAGCCGCTCCCTGGCGGCGATCCCGCCTCAGGTGCTCGATTTCCACGTTCTCGGCCAGCAGTTTCCACTATCGCAAGTAAATCGGCTGACGCCGGGTGGCGACTACCGCATCGAGGTCACCGTCAGGGATTTGGTCAGCGGCGTCGAGCGGGTCGTCGAGGCGCCGTTCCACCTCGCGCCCGTCGACGAGGACGCCGTGCCCCAGTAGCTTGCGTCGGTCATCCCCGCGAGGGTGCTGGGCTCGGGGGCATGGCGCATCGCCTTTGCCGTTGGGCCGACGGCGTGGCGCCGAGCACGCTCTGCGCGATACTCTCAGTAAACAAGCTATTCGTTGGCGCATCCCCGGAGAGTTCCTCGATGCTCGTCAGGCGCAAGGCCTTGAGCGGCGCCGTGCTGACGCTCTCCGTGCGCCGCGCGGCGGTCCCTCTTGTCGTGGTTGCGGCGATGCTGTCGCTCGCTGGCTGCGGCAACAGCAGGCGCTTCGCTTACGCTCCGCACGAGCTCAAGGCGGAGGTGGCGTCGCGTGTCGGCACCGACCGGATGGGCGACATCCTGGTGCCATTCCAGCCTACGCCGGAGATGGTCGAACGGGCCCTGGAGTACGTCGAGAGCGCTACCAGTGACTCCGCGCGTTCCGACACGCTGGTTCGGGCGATTACCGATCGACGTCAGTTCGGCCTGAGCTACGAACGGGTAGCCACGACGGTCGCGCCGGAGACCCTTGCCAACGGGCACGGCAACTGCCTGTCGATGACCTCCTTGTACATCGGGCTGGCGCGCGCCGTTGGGCTCACGGCCTACTACGTTGACGCATCCGACCGCGTCAACGCCCTGCTGCGGGAGGACGAGCTGATCGTCGATACGGGGCACATTGCTGCCACGGTTCACACCGTCGCCGGGTGGTCGCTGGTCGATTTTACCGGTGAGATCTCGAACTACCGTACCTTCCGGGTTATCGACGATCTCGAGGCCTTGGCGCACTTCTACAACAACCGCGGTTACGAAACGATCAGCGTCGCCCAAGCAGCAGACGGGAAGGTTCCCTGGGAGAGGGCGCTACGCGACTTCGAGATGTCAACTCAGGTGTTGCCGGGATTCGCGCGTGCCGAGAACAACCGCGGCGTTGCCATGAGCCGGCTTGGCAATGACGATGGGGCCGAAGGCGCGTACCAGGCAGCGGTATCCTCCGACGGTAGGTTCGCAGCTCCGCGACACAACCTGGGCAACATCTACCTGCGGCGAGGCGATTTCGAGCTTGCGACTCGTTGGTATCGGCGGGCGATCGGGCTTCAAGGCAACAACCCGTTTGTGCACTACCATCTCGGCCTGGCGCAGTATCAGTCGGGCGACATCGCGGGCTCGATCGCTTCGCTCGAGCGTGCTATCGCGCTGAAGCACGATTACCGGGAGCCGCGCTATCTGTTGGCGCGAGCCTATCGAACACAGGGCCGCACGGAGGACGCCGAGCGCGTCAGCCTGGCGCTGCAGCTAATGGACGGCGTCAGCTAGTCGACCGCCGGACGCAGGTTGCCCGTAACGTCGCTCGCAGAATGGGAGGCAAGCTGGTGTGGCAGACAGGCGCATGGAGCTTTGCCTGCGGTTGCGTCGCCCTTGTGGTCATGTCGGGTGGCTCAGCAGCGGCGCTGAGTGGGCGCTCAGGCGGCACCGGGACATCGGTGCCCGCGGCGAAACAAGACGAGGCGCACGGTCTCCCCACACCACAGCGCGACTTCACGGTTCGCCTCACGGCACCAGCGTCCGGCGATCAGGTCCTGGGTCGAGTGGAGCTCCGTGCGGAAGTCGATGCCGATCGGCCCGAGGCGGTGCTCTTCGTCGAGTTCGAGGTCGACGGAAGGTTGCTCTTCTCCGACACTAGCGTGCCGTATGAGCTTGTTTGGCGAACACGCGAGTTGGCTCCACATCGCATCGTGGCGCGCGCCTATGGATCCGCCGGAGAGATTGTCGAAGACGATGTCGAGACGGCGGCGCCGCCTGATATCGGCCGCACGAGTCGTTTCGCCAGCAGGGTGGATCGCGTCGAGATGTACGTGCACATCGACAGGAAGCATCTCCCCGAGCGACCCTTGGACTCGAGTGATTTCGTGGTCACCGAAGAAGGTATCGACCAGGTAATACTCGGAGTCGAGCACAGCAGCGATCTGCCGCTTTCCATTGGGATGATGATCGATTGCAGCGGCAGCATGATTGAGCGCTTGGGATATGCGCTGGAGACCGCCGGCGGCTTCATCGATGGACTGATGCAGCAGCAGCACGACAAAGCGTTTGTGATGTCCTTCGCGGATGTGCCTTTGGTGCTGCAGGAGTTCACCGACGACGTCGACCGATTGTCGACCTCGCTCGAGCTGATTACCCCCGGTCGCTACACTCGACTCTACGATTCCATCATCGCGGCAACAGATTCGTTCGAGGGCCACACCGGCAGACGGGCGCTGGTGGTGCTGACCGATGGGCACGATGCCAACAGCATCGCCGATCTGAGCGACGCCATTCGTGCAGCGCAGCGGGCTGAGGTCGCCATCTATCCGGTTGGTGTTGGCATCGGTGCGCGCTACTTCTTCGAGCGCTGGGTGCTCCAAGAAATGGCCGCCGCGACCGGCGGCCGAGTATCGCACCTGAGCACCCTGGGCGACCCCGGCAAGGTGTACGACGCCATCGCGGATGACCTACGCCAGCAATACCGGCTCACGTACGAGCCGCGGACTGCCGGTGGCTCGGGTGAATGGCGGAGCGTCGAAGTGCTCCACTCGGATCACGGTTCGGATAGAATGAGGAAGGCCAGATCGCGTCCAGGGTATTTCGCTGAATAGGGGATGACCGGGGCGGTCGGTTGGGCCACAAACGGCGTCAGGGGGGGCCAATTCGAGCGCGACCTCGGGGCGAACCGGGGGGCGAATGCGGTGCATGGCACCGGGTCGGATTGCTCCGCAGGGGCGGCTTGTTGTTGACAGCGTTTTCGGCTACGTGCTAAAAGCTCGGGCCAATCGTACGCAGACCCAGTGTTGGCCGTCGGGGAAGCGCCGAGACGGCTACTGCGAATCTTCGGGGCGAATCGCCACAGCAATGCTCGCCACGCGCTCTTGTCGCGGGCTGTTGAAATATCTCAACGGGAGGAAGCTGACGTGAGTTTCACTGCGGGAAATCTGTTCCGCCTATATAATCAGGGTGGCCCGTTCATGCACGTGCTGCTCATGTTCTCGCTGGTTGGCTTGGTGTTCGTCATCGAGCGTTTCTACGCCATGTGGAAAGCCCGCGTGAACACGCAGGAATTCATCGGCAGAATCCGTACCGCGCTCCTCAAGCGACGCAACGTGAAGGAAGCGATCACGGTCTGCGAGGAGTACCAGGGCCCGATCGCGAACATCATGAAGGCGGGCCTGATCAAGCACGGTCGTCCTCAGGAGGAGATCGAGCGCACCATCGAGTCGGCCTCGGCGCACGAGCTGCATCGGCTCGAACGTGGCCTCGGCGTGCTGGCTACCGTGGCCAACACCGCTCCGCTCGTTGGCTTCCTGGGCACGGTGTCGGGTATGATCAACTCATTCGATGCGCTGGCGCGTGCCGGCCTGTCGAACCCGGGTTTGGTCGCCAAGGGTATCTCCGAGGCGCTGATCACCACCGCCGGTGGTCTCGTGGTTGCCGTGCCCGTTCTGATCGCGTTCAACTACTTCACGGGCGTGGTCGGTAAGTTCGTGCTCGAGATGGAGACAGCGGCAAATGTCTTGCTCGAGACGTACGCCGAGATGGACTCGGAATAGCTCCGGTTCGTACATAGCGCGACCCCTCAGGCGCGACGGAGCAAGGTGACCCTATGCGACTAAAACAGCCGAAACGGTCGCAGTCGATGATTCCGACTGCATCGATGGCGGATATCGCTTTCCTGCTGATCGTCTTCTTCATGATCACGACCAGCATCACGGTCGACCGTACGGCAGTGGCACTGCCTACGAGCCTCGAGAGAACCGAGGTTCCGAAGGACGCGGCAGTGGTTGCGGTTGAGCGAGACGGCGTCGTGCACTTCTCAGACGGTGCCGAGCAGAGCCACGTAATCAACATGAGCGATGTGCTGCCAGCGGCTGCGTTCGTGATCGAGAAGAACTCGCTCATGTGGTTCATCGTCAAGGCCGACGGTGATGCGCAGTACCAGTTCATCGATCAGGTGATGGAGCAGTTGAGGCAGGCTTCGGTCCGCAACATCGCCATGCTGACACAGCAAGAAGGCGTCGAGTAAAGGAGGGGGAGTCATGAAGCTAAAGAAGAAGGGAAGTGACGTCGAAATCCCGACTGCCTCGATGGCGGATATCGCCTTCTTGCTGATCGTGTTCTTCATGATCACGTCGGTGTTCTCGGTGACCCGTGGCCTGGAGTTCCAACTGCCGAAGAACCAGGACTCGCCGCCTGATTCGAGTCAGGAGGAGGCGATCCACATTCACGTGATCCCGGCCGGTGCTGATTGCATCTACGAAGTCGATCGGGAGCAGATGGGCCTGGGCGACATCCAGATCTACATCGAGCCCAAGCTGGCCAGGAATCCGAACAAGTTCGTCATCATCGACCCGGATCCTGAAGCTCCGTACAAGTGCATGGTCAATGCCTTTGACGAGCTCAAGCAGGCGCAGGTCAAGAACATCTCGATCCCCACCGCGGCTGAGAAGGCCTCGTGGGGCAACATTCTCTGAGCGGGGGTTGAAGACGATGGCCGACGAAGGCAAGACGGCTGAAGGAGCCAATACGCCCGGACCAGCTGACGCAAACCCGCTAAGTTCGATGGCTCTTGAAGCATCGATGAAGAAGGACTCGACCAAGCCGTTCAAGGTGGCCTGGATCGGAGCGCTTGTAGCCCACTTCCTGTTGTTCGTAATGGTGTTTCCGGAGTTTGCTGGGAGCGAGGCCACCGAGCAGCAGCGTGAAGCGGTGGTGATCAAGCGGTACAAGCCGCCCGAGCCGCCCAAGCAGCAGCCCGAGAAGAAGGTCGTCAAGAAGAAGACTTCGCGCGTGCCGATTCCCGATCCAACGCCCGATGACCCGGAGCCGATCGTCGAGGCCGAGGTCGACTACATCGAGATGGAGGAGGAGCGCGTCGATACGGACTTCATGGTGGGCGGGCCGGTGGGTGGCCCACCGGTCATCGATCAAGGCCCCATGCGTGTTGGAGGCGATATCCAGGCTCCTGAGCGCATCCATTACATTCCGCCCGACTACCCTGAGCTGGCGCGTCGTGCTCGGCTCGCTGGCGTGGTTATTCTGGAGGCTACGATCGACCGCGAAGGGTCCGTGACGAACGTGAACGTCCTACGCGGGCTCGGGCTCGGGCTCGATGAATCCGCGGTCGGTGCGGTGTCGCAGTGGCTTTACACGCCAACGTTTTACAACGGCCGTCCGGTAGAGATTCTGCTGACGGTGACGGTGCAGTTCCAGCTCCAGTAGTCGCGCCAAGCGGCTTTCCTGGATAGGCACCCGGGCTCCCCGCTACAATCAGGTCTGGTAGTAAGGAGCCCGATCCTTAACAGGTGACCCATGAACATTCGAAGAATTTCGCAGTCCTTACCCCTGGTTATCGTCGTGGCCGCGCTGATGTGGCCGTCTCCTGCGTTGGCGCAGGATCCGGATGCACTGTGGCGAGCCGGACAACAGTCGATGCAGAGCGGAGACTTCCGAGGCTGCGTCGACAACATGCAGAGTGCTCTCAGCGCCGGCGGCGAAGCCTACGATCGCTGGGGATGGTTGCATATGGTGCTGGGCGTCTGTCTCGGCCAGCGCGGCCAGCGGGACGAGGCGATCTCCGAGCTGCAAACCGCGCTCGAGCTGATCTCCGAGGATTCGGAGCGCTGGTCGGCCAACAACAGTCTGGCACAGGTGTACGTCGCCCGCGGTAACTCCGGCGACTATGATCGCGCCATCGCGGCCGAGAACGAGGCCGGTAAATACGCTACCAGTGCAGGCCAGCGGGCTGTTCATTCCAAGACGTTGGGGCAGGCCTACTATTTCAAAGAGGACTGGTCCAACGCGGTGAGGCATTTGAGCGATGCTGCGGCAGCCCGTAACACCGATGCGGACGTTGCCGGAAAGCTCGGCCGTGCATTCATGGAAGCTGGCGATGCCGCGCAGGCGCGTACGTGGTTCGAGAAGACGCTTACGCTGGACCGCAACCACGTCAGTTCCATCACCAATCTCGGGCGCCTGTATCTGAACGAGGCCGATTGGTCGCAGGCGGTTCGCTATCTCGAGCAGGCTGTGCAGCGCGATCCGCAGAACATGCAGATTCGCAACATGATGGGACGCGCCTACCTCGGTGCAAGCCGCTACGGCGACGCCATCGCGCAGCTGACTCAGGTTGTGCAGGCTCGCAGCTCGAACGGCAATGCCCACTACAACCTGGGCCAGGCCTATGGGGCGGCGGGTAACGACGCGCAATCGATTGCCTCTTACAGCAACGCCCTGAGGTACCTGGAGGGTGGCACCACGATTCGTGCCGATTGCCTGTACGACCTCGGGTTCATGTACGAGAAGGTGGGGAGCTTCGAGGACGCGCTAGCAGCGCTCGAGGACTCCGGCGCGATCACGCCGCAGACGAAGACGACGGAAGCTATCGAACGAGTCAAGGAGCGCATTCGGCGCCAACAGGCGGGAAGCTGACGCGTCAAGCCGGCGTGACAGCGTTGACTTTGCAGGGCGTGGCCCCCCCGGGTTGCGCCCTGTTTTCTGCTGTGCGCCGCTCGTCCGTTGCTCCGGGCGCCCCGTGCCGACGGTGTGGCCACCGTAGATCGATGGCTGCAGCGCTGAGCTCCTAGAGCCTCAACGCTCCAGGAGCTCGGTCAAGAAGTGGTTGTACTTCGCCGCGATCGCTTCCCAAGAGTAGTGGTCGCGTGCGTACTGCCCGCCGTGTCGCGCCAGCGACGAGGCGAGCGCTGCATCTTGCAGCAGCAGATCGAGAGCCTCGCGGAACTCACCGAAGTCTTGGTACCAGAGGCCGCCCCCGCCGCGTTGGCAGTGTTCGACATAGGCGCCGCTAGCGGCATTGGCGAGTACCGGAGTGCCGGCCGCGTTCGCCTCCAGCAGCACGATGCCGAAGCTCTCCAGTGCTGATGGCGCCACCAGCACCGTCGCCTCGGCGAGCCGACGACGCTTCTCCTCGTGCGACACGAAGCCGAGAGCCTTGATCCACGGCTCCTCCGGCAGTTCCATGGCCACGTCACCCATCAGCCAGAGCACCGGTGACTGTCCTGTATCGTGACGGAACCGCCGGACGTGCGCGATGAGTTCCGCCACCCCTTTCCCCTCTTCGATGCGCCCCGCATATAGCAGCACCGGCGCTCCCGCTGATGGCTCAACCGCCGTGCGCGCCGCCTCGAGCAAGTCGAGATCTTCAACCCCGACGCCGATGACTTGCGCCGGCTGCCGGGCGTGGGGGAACCGCCGTCTGACCAGCTCGGCCTCGGCGTCGGTATTGAATATCAACCCGGCTGGGAGGGTGAACACCGCCTCATACGTGTCGAAGTAGAAGGGTCGCTCATCGTGGGCGGTGGGTACGAGAACGCTGCGCTCGGGGGCAACGTGGATGCCATGCACGGTTGGATGGTAGAGGTAGGTAAAGAACAGCAGAACGTCGGCGTCGGCGCTGGTGGTACGCAGGTAATCGACGAGCGCCGGTGCGAACGGCCCCTGAGCATCGATCCATGCGAGCTCGTCGGCCGGTGTAGCAGGGCCCGAGAACAGCCTGTCTGAGAGTTCGTTAAAGCGCGGCATGTCGCGCTCGCGCTCGGTGAGGAAACGTCGCACGCACACGCCGTTCAACATCTCGCTGCCGGCGGGATAGTGGTTGGCCCAGGTACGGTAGGAATTGGCGCACGAGGTCAGTACCTGGACGTCGTGCAGCTCGGCGAGCCCCTCTGCTACCCCGCGGCAGAGGCGCTCGGCGCCGCCGACGACATCGACGCCGTAGCGCTGCACGACCAACGTCATCTTCATGACGATTCCGCCGGGGCGCCAAGGGCGGCGTCGGCCCGTACGCCAGCGAGCTCGGCAAGCGCTGAGATCCATCGTGGGATCACCACACTGGGCGAGAAGTATGCTACTCGGCGGCGCGCGTTGTGCTGGAGTCGAGTGCGCAGCGGCTGGTCGTGAGACAACACGCGCAGTGCCTCGGCGATCCGCGCCGGGTCATCGTGGCTGTACGTCACCCCGGCGTTTCCCAGGGTCTCCGGTATCGCGGTTGAGTGACGTGCCAGGATCGGTACGCCAAAGTGCATGGCTTCGACCAACGGCGCGCAGAAGCCCTCGTGGGCACTCGTACATAGATAAACGTCGGCCGCCCGGTACAGTGTTACGAGATCTCGATGGGATACACGCCCGAGAAACACGACGCGGTTGATGAGGTCGAGCTCGTAGTAAAGATCCATCAAGGCCGTGGTATAGCCTTCCGATCCCTGTCCGCCTCCGGCGATGTAGAAATACGACGACGAATGCACGTGGCGGTTGTAGTAGGCGGCGACCCGCAGGAAGTCCTCGAGCCGCTTGTTGGGCGCCAATCGGCCCACGGTTATGAAGACCTGACCGGGCCAAGCGAGCTGCTCGGCGAAGACCGGCTCTGACTCCACGTCGTAGCGCTCGAGGTCGATCGGCAGAGGAAGCGTTGTCGTCCGCGAAAACCCCACCCTGCGGAGGTCCTCCGTGTTGTACTCGGACACGCCGATCGCCAGGTCGACGCCGTTGGACCGCGCCAGCTCGACGAGCTGATCGCGACCTACCATGGTCAGGCGCGCCACTTCCGGGGACGTCGGAAGCAGCATCTCCGGCGGCGTGAGGTTGTGGTAGACGATCACGCGCTTGCCGGCGCAATCCAGCAGGGCGCTGTCGAGCGGCGAGGCCAGGGCATAGTGGAGGATCGTCACGTCACTGCCCCCGGGTGGCTCGAAGGCGTGCATCGGTTGCACCCGACCCGCCAGCTCGCGGTCGATGGTCAGCGCGTAGATCCCCGCTTCGAACCCGGCGCGCTCGAGGCCAGCCGCGAGGTGCAGCGCGGACTCGCCGGTTGCGTCGCGCACATGCGCCGCCGGTAGCAACTGATCAACGCGGATGCGTCCTGCAGTCATACCTCGACACCGATATCGTTCAGGTGCGCGAAGAGGGCCTCGATTACGCGCGGTGGGTCGACGTGCTGGAGCAGTTGGCGTTGCCTCTCCAACAGGCCTCGGCGCAGATCTGCATCGCCCAGAACACACGCCACGGTCTCGCTCACGATCGCCGGATCTTTGTCCTCCAGGAGTAGGACACCACCGCCCGTGGAATAGGGCACCGCTGCCGCCGAGAACGCGATGACCGGTATCTCGCCATGGATGGCCTCGAACAACGGCACGCAGAAGCCCTCGTGCTCCGAGAGGCACACGAACACGCTGGCGATTCGATAATAGGCTCGGAGCTCCTCTTCCGAGACATGGCCGACGAACTGCACGCCAACGCTATGGATCTCGTCCATGAGCCTCTGCAGCGCATAGTAATAGTTGACGAACGGCCCGTAGTCGCCGACGATCAGCAGCTGCGCGCGATGGTCGATGTATCGCCGGTAGTATGTGAATGCGCGGATGAGGTCTTCGAAACGCTTGTTGGGAACGATACGACCGACGAACAGCCACGTCGTACGACGTTCCTCGTTGAGCTTGAGCACCATGCGATCGGCATGCTCGTCGAGGTGACTGAGGTCGAGCAACAAGGGCAGCACGCCGGTCGGCTCGAAGCCCAGTTCCTCGAGCTCTTTGCGGTTGTATTCCGAGTCGCCGAGCGCCAGCGCCGTTCGCTCCCGTAGGCTGGCCAACTCGAGGCGTCCGGCGGCGCAGGCGTGAGCGATGCCCAATTCGTAAGGGATGAACCACTCGGCTGGAGTGATGTTGTGGTAGATGAGCACGAGCCGATCGTCGATCTCTCGAGCCAGCTTCGACACCGCTGATCCCAAGGAATAGTGCAGCAATACGACGTTGTCGGGGCCAGTAACTTCGCGATATTCGCGGAAAGCTCGCACCTTGAAGCTCACCCGCGGGTCGATAATCTCGGCGAAGATCGCCGACTCGTGCCCGGCGGCGCGAAGAGCCTGGCGGATTTGTAAGGCCTCGTTGCCGATGGCGTCACCATAGGCTGCAGAGACCGAGAGCTGGTGAATCGCCGCCGGTCTCATGCGGCTACTCGGCGGGTGCTCGTCTCGGTCACGCTTCGACGCCGATTTCGCGCAGCTGCTCGAACAACGATCGTATGACGCGGTCTGCCTCGAGCTCGCTGAGCACGCGTCGCTGTCGCGCCAGCAATTGTGCCCGCAGTGTCTCGTCGTCCAATACCGACGCTACGGTCTCGGCGACCAGCGCCGGGTCCTTGTCTTCCAGCATCAACAACCCGCCGCCAGTGGAGTAGGGAATGCCCGCCGCCGCGAAAGCGATCGCCGGCAGATCGCTTCGGAAGGCTTCGAACAGCGGCACGCAAAATCCCTCATGCTCCGATAGGCACACCAGGATACTCGCCACCCGGTAATAGGCATTGAGCTCGTCGTCCGAAACGTGACCCACGAAATGAACATCGGAGACTCCGATCTCGCGGGTGAACCTCTGTAGGTCGTAGTAGTAGAGGGGAATGTGGCGATGTTCACCAACGATCAGCAAACGAGCCCGATCGTCGACGTAGCGTTGGAAATACGCAAATGCTCGGATCACGTCCTCGACACACTTGTTCGGCGCGACCCGTCCGACGACCAGCCAAGTAGGGCGATCGTTGCTGTATCGATCGAGCACGAGTTGGCTTGCCGATCCATCGAGGCGATCCAGATCGAGCAGTAGCGGTACCACCGCTGTACGTTCGAAGCCGATCTCCTCAAGCTCCTGGCGATTGTACTCGGATACGCCCAGAGCGAGGGCTGTGTGGGGGCGCAGCCTGGCGAGCTGCAGTCGAGCGGCGGCGCAGTTGTGGGCGACTCTCAGGGAGTAGGGCGCGAACCACTCGGGCGGCGTGATGTTGTGGTAGATCAACACGAGGCTGTCATCGAGCTCTGCCGCCATCCTCGAGACCGGGGAAGCCATCGAATAATGCAACAGCATGACGTTGTCCGGGGACGCAATTTCCCTGTACTCGAGGTAGGGATGTACTTCGGGATCCATCTTGGAGTCGAGTAGCTCAACGAAGATCTCGGACTCGTGCCCGGCAGCTCGAAGCGCGCCGCGAATCTGGCGTATCTCGTTGCCAATCGCGTCGCCGGGCGCCGCAGAGATCGACAGTTGATGAATGCCTAGGGGTTTCATGCGGCGCTGTTGTCTGTTCTGGGTGATTCGCTCACGTTAGCCTGCACCTTGCCGTGAAGCGCTCCGGGCCGAGTCGTCCGCCTGGAGCCGGTCCAGCATGGTCTCGTACTTGTCGTCGATCGTCGACCAAGTGTAGTGCTCCCGGTAGTAGGTGTGCCCCCGTGCTCCGAGGCTGATGCCGAGGCGCGGGTCCTCGGAAAGCAACCGCACACATTCGGCAAACTCGTTGCCGTTCCGATACCAGAGTCCGCCGCCGCTGCGCTGCATTTGACCTCGAATCACGTCGCAGTGCGCGTTGCCTACTACCGGGCGCGACATCGCCCACGCCTCGAGCAGAACCATCGAAAGGCTCTCATAGAACGATGGCATCACGAGCGCCAACGACGCCGCTAGGGCATCGTACTTCTCTTGCTCGGAGACACGCCCCAGGTGGACGATCGCCGGATGTTCTGGAATGGGCATCACAGAGCTGCCGGCGAGCACGAGCCGAGGAGGACGTAGGCCCTCTTCCCGCAGATGATCGTAGGCTCGGAGGTAGAAATCGAACAGCTGTGAACAACCCTTGTTGTGGTCGATGCGACCAACGTACAGAAGGAATGGTCCGTCCACGCCATGCGCACCGCGGAACCGGGTAGCGTCGACCGGTGGAGGCTCGACGATTCCGACCCCAACCACCACGCCGGGCACCGACTCATTTCCAGAGTGGTGGTGGATCATCGCGCGCTCCTCGTGTGAGTTGTACATGATCGCTCGCGCCGATCGGAACACAGGGTGGTACAAGGGCAGCTCGATCGCCGGGTCCGGCTCAGCGGTGGGCACGAGCACGCCTTTACCCTCGACCGCCTGCATGGCGCGCCACGTAGTCCAATATCGATAGGAGAAACAGATGAAGTAGTCGAACGCGTCGCGATGGCGCTGAATCCACCGGAGCATTCTGGGTGTATACGGGCCCTGGGCGTCCATCCAGGCACGCGCAGCGCGTTCGTCATGCTGACGATGAAAGACCCTCTCTTGGAGTCGCCCGAAGCGCTTCGGGTCACGGGGGCGGGTTACCGGGAACCGGTAGACAGGGATGCCGTCGATCCTCGAGAGCCCGCGTGGATAGTGATTGCGCCAGGTTACGTAGTCCGATGCGCAGGTGGTTATGGCTACCACTTCGTGTCTCCGAGCGAGCCGCTGTGCAACTAGCCGGGCATGAAGCTCGGCGCCTCCCGAGATCTCCGAGCCGTATCTCTGGACAACAACCCCTAGGCGCAATTGCTCAGCAATGCGTGCCGGTGGACACGCCGTCGGTGCGCTCCGCCAGCTCATCGATGCGTTCCGAGAGCTCCTCCACTCGGCATCGCAATGCGGCGTTCTCGAGCATCAGCTGATGAATGGCGTGTGCCATTCCGAGGTTGATCTTGAACTGCTTGTATAGCGGTGCATCGAGGTTGACGAACACCTTGACCAGAGGGCGAGCCAGCCGGCGCACGGTAGTGATCAGCGCCCCGATCGGGCCGTCATGCGAGACTCGCAAGTCGTCCGGCGCAACGTTCCACTCGCCCGCGAGTCGTAGGGCTCGCTGTAGCTCGTAGGGTTGCTCGTCATCGAGATCGAGGTTGTCGCGCAGCTGTTGCAGCAAATCGGGCGCGTCAGCTGTCGCGGGGGTGGGCTCGTGCCTGGATCGTGCCGCGGCACGGGCGCGCACCTGTTCCATCAATTCATGGACGTCGATGTGCTCGTAGTCGATCTCGTAGCCGTCTTCGTCGAACATGATGTTGGGGAGCCTGCCGTCGTGCCAAGGTCTCAGGACGCCGCGTAATCTTAGCAGCGCAACCGGTGCCGCCGTCGTGCCGTGGACGTGCGCTGACGCTCGCGCAGCGTCGTAAGGTACCGAGGCGCCGCGCCCAATGGCTGAAAGCACAGCGAGCCGTCGCATGGCTTGCCCCTGCGACGGCTCGTGACCGGTGACGGCGGCCGAATGGTACCGCCGCCGTCTTACATGGCCGGCGCGAACTGGAAGATCAACAAGATCGCGATCAACAGCGCGTAGATCGCCAGCGACTCGATGAGGACCAGACCGAAGATCATCGAGGCCCTGATGGGACCTGCAGCGCTGGGGTTTCTTGCGATGCCTTCGAGAGCAGCGGCAATGGCACGGCTCTGAGCGATGCCGCAGCCGGCCGCGGCGATCGCCATACCGAAGCCTGCCGCGAGAGCGATCGACCAGGCGACGTCGTAGTTGTTGGCAGTTTCCTGCGCCATTGCGAGGTTCGGGGTGAGTAGCGCGAACGCGGTGGCCGCGACAAGGGCGAGCCGCTTGGACATCGGAATGCTCCTTTCCAGAGGGGGCCGGGGCCGGACGAGCCTGGCGGCCTAGTGCCCGTGCTCCAGCGAGCCGGCGATGTAGAGCATCGACAGCATCACGAAGACGAACGTTTGCATGAACGACACGAATACGCCCAACGGCGCGAAGACCACCGGCAGACCAATTGGCATCAGGAAAAAGAAGACACCGGCGAGGGTATGTTCAGCGAACATGTTTCCAAAAAGTCGAATCGATAGCGAGATGGGTCTCGATAGATGGCTGAGAATCTCGATCGGGATCATCAATGGTGACAGCCATACCGGGTCGCCGATGAACTGCTGCAGGTAGCCGGTTCCCTGTGCCCGGATGCCGATGAAGTTGTAGATGAGAAATGAGCAGATACCGAGTGCAGCGGTTGTGTTGAGATCCGACGTCGGTGGTTGCAACCCCGGGATGAACCCCACCAGATTCGACAGCAGGATGAATAGGGCGATCGGTCCCATTATCTTGGCGTACTTTCGACCGTTCTGGCCGATAAAGGCGTCGCACATCGTATTGATCGACGCCACGCCGATCTCGAGCATCTGTTGTGCCGGGCCCGGCTCGTATAACGAGAAGCTCCGCGCCAACAAGGGCAGGATCACCAGCGACAAAGCCACGACGAACCACGCCATGACAGCTTGATCGCTGATGAACCCGGGGCCGAAGACGGCGTCAAGACCGCCCTGCAGCCAGTTGTAAAGGGCAGAGACCTCGTGCTCCATGACCGTATTTGGGCGAGTTAGGAGCGGCGATCGGCGCCGGCGGAGAGGTTGAAAATCGCTTCCAGAAGGATCGCGATAACCAGAATCGAGAGTCCCAGGGCGACCGGAATCGGCCCCACCCCTGGCAGCAGGACGATAGCACAGAGCCCCATACCCAGCAACACGTAGCGGCCCAGTAGAAGCACCCCTTGAAGCGCTCCGGGTGTCTGTTGATCGGTGCTCAGGATGCCGTCCGCCGTCGCCACTAACCCATGTAGATTCAACAACATGAGGATCCCTGACAGAAGCAATCCAGCGACCTGAGCGAGCGACCAGGTGGTGGCCCCGACGACCACCGCGAGGACGACCAGTGCGTTGATCGAGTTACGCTTCAGGCGCCCAATCAGGGCGTCCGTTTCATCTATCGTGGGTGGTTTGCGGATTGGCGTGTCGGTCATCGGTCACAAGAAGCGCGAGGCCACGGTGTCGAGGAACTCGTCCTGCCGTCGTTCCGCGGTTGCCGGTGTCTCACCGAGCGTGATCACGTCGAGCTTGCCGACCGGGCGCAGGCATCCCGCATTCAACACGATGCTCCATCCCCTGCGCGTACGAACATCGAAGAGCACATCCGGGAGTTGTCGTACGAACTCGTCCATGCCAACGCCGGTGAGTCGATCGTCGTGCAGCACGGAGGCCACGTAGGGCTGGCGGCGATAGTCGCCAAACAGTCGATTCATCAAGCTCATCGGGGTGCTTGTTCCGCCCCACCGCCCGTTGCACTCCGTGAACTTGATGGCGGGATTCGAGAGGTTCGAGCCGCACAGGATGGTGTCGAACGAACAGCGCCCAACGTAGTGGAGGAGTTGAAACACTCGTCCCAGGAGCAGTCCTGCCTCGCCGATGCGCCGCTGCAAGGTATGCGGCAACTGGCTGGGCACGCTGCCCTGAAAGACTTGTTCCTGTCCGGGGTAGAAACGCTGGTCGAAGATTCCCTCCAGCAGCGGCGGATCGTCGCCGAGCGGCGGTATCCAGAGTTGGATGCTTGGTGATCCGACCA
>DASCOT010000159.1:0-7849 GCA_036012155.1 Acidobacteriota bacterium | reverse complement strand
CTAACCTCCATCCTAGGCCACGCCACGGGACACGGTACACGACCGGGCCCCTACGAGATTGTTGCGCAACTCGGCGTGGTCGCATGGACGAGGCGTGCCGAGCACACAACAGGCCCAGCCACCGGTCGGCGAGACGCCGGGGCAGCGGTCCGTCTAGCGTACGACAGGAGCTGAAAGGGCCACCTCGTCGGTAGATCCCCCCGCGCGCCGGCGATAGGCTTCAGGCGCTCATCCACATCTCTCTGCGAGCACCATGCAACCCGGCACCCAACTCGGCCACTACGAGATCATCGACCGCCTCGGAGCAGGCGGCATGGGCGAGGTATATCGCGCCCGCGACACCACGCTCGACCGTGAGGTTGCCGTTAAGGTGTTGCCTGAAGACTTCTCCCGCGATCCCAGCCGACTGGTCCGCTTCGAGCGCGAGGCGAAGCTCCTTGCCTCGCTGAACCATCCGAACGTCGCCACCATCCACGGATTCGACGAGTCGGACGGTGTGCGCTTCATCGCCATGGAGCTAGTCGAGGGCGACAGCCTCGCCGAGCGTATCGCGGCGTCCGGCCGCATCGACGTCGGCGAGGCGCTCGAGATTGCCCGCCGCATAGCGTTGGCGCTCGAAGCCGCCCACGAGGCCGGCGTGATCCATCGCGACCTGAAACCTGCCAACGTCCATGTGGCACCCGATGGCACCGTCAAGGTGCTCGACTTCGGGCTGGCCAAGGCCTACGCAGCAGACGGTAGCGAGCCGTCGTCCGACCAGAGCCACTCGCCCACCATGATGGCAGCAACGGGTGCCGGCGTGATCATGGGCACGGCTCCCTACATGAGTCCGGAACAGGCGCGCGGCAAGCCAGTAGACAAGCGCACCGACGTCTGGGCTTTCGGCTGCGTGCTCTACGAGATGCTCACCGGCATCCGTGCGTTCGACGGCGAGACCGTCAGCGACACCATGGCGGCGGTCATCAGGGCAGAGCCTGATTGGGCTGCCCTTCCCGACAATCTGTCGTGGAGGCTCGTCGACCTGCTGCACCGATGCCTGGTGAAGGAACCGCGTGAGCGCGTTCGCGACATCGGCGATTGTCGCATCGACCTCAACCGAATCATCGCCGACCCGGATGCTGGCGTCGTTTCACAGGATGGCGGTGGCGACCCGCAGGGAGGATTGCTTCGAACGCTCGCAGTAGGGAGCCTGATGGCCGTGGTTGCCGCCACCGGCACCTGGCTGATCGCCGGTGGGGCCGGCTCGTCTTCGGTGCCCGGACGAGGTTCGCCGGAGCGCGTAGATATCGTGCTGCCCCCGGACGCGCCCTTGGCGCTCGGGACGCTGCGCCCTGCCGTGGCGATCTCCCCGGACGGCTCGACGCTCGCCTATATTGCCAACCGCGGTGGACGGAGACAGCTGTACGTCCGTCGGTTCGATGATGGCGTCGCCGTGCCTATCGAAGGAAGCACAGGAGGCTACGGTCCGTTCTATGCGCCGGATAGCCAGCGGCTCGGCTTCGTCTCAGATTGGAGCATCAAGAGTGTGCCGTCGGGCGGCGGCTCGGTTATCTCTCATTTTCGCGTCTCGCCGGTTACGCGGGGGGTGAGCTGGGTACCCGACGGCGAGTTTGTCTTCAATTCGTCTCCGAACGGCGGCCTCAGAGATTCGTCGGTGGCCGCTGAATACGAAAGGGAGGACCTGCTCTCAAGCAGGCCGGCGGATGGCGTGTTCAGCTACCGCTGGCCGGACGTGCTCCCCAACGGCACGCACGCCCTGATGGCGATCGACACTGGAAGTGGCTTCGACAACTCCTTGATCGGAGTCGTTGACCTGCGGGACGGAAGCGTCACGAGGCTTCTCGACGGGGGAACCAATCCTCGATATGCGGCCTCGGGCCATCTGCTGTTCGTCAGAGGGGATGCTCTCTGGGCGGCGGCGTTCAATATCGAGACGATGGCTCTCGGGAGCGCTCGTCAAGTGGTCGAAGGCGTCGCGACGGAGTACGCGGGATCAGCCCACTACAGCGTTTCGGCGCGAGGCACACTGGTCTACGTCCCCGGTGGGAGCTGGCTGGCGGACAGAAGGCTCGTATGGGTCGGCCGCGATGGAGACGCTGAGCCACTGCCGACGCCACACCGTCCCTACTCCCAGCCGCGCCTGTCGCCAGACGGACGACGGGTGGCGGTAACGATTCCCGAGGGCTCCAACTACGAGATCTGGGTCTCGTCGGTCAGCCGAGGCAACCTCGACCCGCTGACCAGAGATCCTGGAGAGGACTTCAACCCTTTGTGGATCGACGACGGCCGAATCGCTTTCAGCGGGGAGTTGCATGACAGGATGCAGGAGGCGGGCCCGCCGAGCCTCTACGAAGCGTCCGCCGACGGCGTCGGCGAACCCCAGCTCCTACTACCAATCCGGCTAGGAGTCATGGTGGGGGCTAGCTCCTGGTCGTCGCGATCGAATCTGTTGGCCTTGTTCGAAGCCAACATGGGTACGGAAAGAACGGATCGTACGGTTCTGGACGTCGCGGTCTTGCCGCTCGACGAGACCGGTGAGCCCATCGAGTTTGTCCGTACCGATTACGAAGAAACGGGTGCAACGTTTTCTCCTGATGAAAGCTGGATCGCCTATGTCTCCAATCGTTCCGGTCGCGCCGAAGTCTACGCACGGCCGTTTCCGGGCCCCGGTGCGAGGGTGCCCGTTTCAGTAGACGGCGGGCGCGAGCCGATCTGGTCCAGGGACGGCACCGAGCTGTTCTTTCGTGACGGCAACCGGATGATGGTTGCCCCGTTCATTGCGGGCGCGGCGGAGCCTTGGCGACCCTTCCGTTCTGTTCGACCACCCCTACGAGCTAACGCACCCGCCTGACATGGCACGCAACTACGACCTTGCGAGCGACGGCCGTTTCTTGATGGTCGAAAGCGTGCGGTAGCCTGTCGCTACAGAGCTGAAGGTCGTCTTTGGCTGGTTCGATGAGCTGGAGCGACTCGTGCCGGCAGAGCCTTAACCTGACGGCGTTCGCCGAAGGAGAGAGCCAAGCCAATGGAAACCCTAGTTGTTCCCGCCGGAGAGGGCCGCGCGTTTCAGGTCGCCGAGGGCCAGCGCCTGCGCATCATCACCCCTGAGGGCCAGCAGGCAGCCGATTTCTTTGCCTTTCGCGCCGACGACCTCAGCGAGTGGTTGTCTCCCCAGCACACCTGGATGCCGACGCGCGCGCTGCACCCGCGAGCCGGCGATACGTTCCTCAGTCAACTGCGGGAGCCGATGCTCGATTTTCTCGAGGACGGCGCCGATGGCATCCACGATCTGATCATCGCCCCCTGCGATGCCGTCCGCTACGAGCAGTTCGGCGTCGAGGGCCATCACCGGAGCTGCGCCGAAAACCTCGAGATCGCCATGCGAGAGCTGGGCCACGAGATCAGCGTGACCCCCTTTGCGGTCAACTTCTTCACCAACACGGACGTAGAGGACGGGTTCATGTTCGGTACGCCAGCGGCACCGGTCGTCAAGCCAGGCGGCTACGTCGTGCTCGAGGCCCGCATGGATCTCGTCTGCGCCGTATCCTCGTGCCCCTACGACCTGGAGGGACCGGGTTGGGCGATCAATGCGCCCGGCGGCCCCACCGAGATCGTCGTCGAGCTTCTTTGAGGTTGGTCAGTCGGCCGGCCCTTCGGACGGATGGCCAACGGCAGCGTCCCGAGCCCCTGGAGCGGCCGCAAGCCTCCCATCAGGCGGTAGGCTACCCTGCG
The DNA here is from genome assembly GCA_036012155.1 of Acidobacteriota bacterium. Classification (GTDB taxonomy): domain Bacteria; phylum Acidobacteriota; class UBA890; order UBA890; family WLXD01; genus DASCOT01. The sequence goes on along the minus strand of DASCOT010000159.1, from coordinate 4,117 downwards.
CGCTATGCCCAGCGTCCTGATTCTGATTCCCGCCACTACATACCGTGCCGAGGCGCTTCTCGCCGTCGCCGCACAGCTGGGTCTCGACGTGGTGGTGGGAACGAATCGCCACCAGGCTCTCGAGGCGCTTCCCGGTACTGCGACGCTGACCCTGGACTTCGCTGACGAGGAGGCGTCAAGAAAGGCCATCTCAGCCTGGCACGACAAGCAGCCGCTGGCCGCGATCCTCGGGCCCGACGAGGAAACGACCCTCCTGGCGGCAAGCGCAGCCGAGGATCTCGGGCTCGCGGGAAATCCCCCCCCAGCGGTGGCCGCGGCGCGTGACAAGCTGCGAATGCGCCAACAGCTCGCCACGGCCGGCGTGCCGGGGCCGAAGTTCTGGAATGCGCTTCCCGCGGATATCGAAACGCTGGCCAACGAGGTGACCTACCCGTGCGTCATCAAGCCGACGTTCCTGTCTGCTTCGCGCGGCGTTATTCGAGCCAACTCCCCCGACGAGCTGCTACGGGCGACAGCGCGGATCGTCGAGTTGCTCGAGCAACCCGATGTCCGCGAGCGTCGTCCGGAAGACGCCGACGAGCTGCTCATCGAAAGCTACCTGCCTGGCGTCGAGGTAGCGGTCGAGGGGTTGCTGACGGACGGCGCCCTGCACCTGCTGGCGATCTTCGACAAGCCCGATCCGCTCGAAGGCCCGTACTTCGAGGAGACGGTCTACACCACGCCTTCGCGCCTGCCGGAGCATGAGCAGCGCGCCGCCGTCGACGCCACGGAGACCGCGGCTGCGGCGCTCGGCCTCAGCCACGGGCCCGTCCATGCCGAAGTCCGCATCAACGAGGGGCAAGCGAAGCTACTCGAGATCGCGCCGCGGAGTATCGGCGGCCGCTGCGGTCGGGTGCTGCGCTTTGGCACCGACATCAGCTTGGAGGAGGTGGTCATGCGCGCAGCCCTGGGCTACGACGTCGGCAGCCTGATGCGCGAACCCGCGGCAGCCGGGGTGATGATGATCCTGATTCCGCAGGATGGAACCCTCCGCAAGGTGGAGGGACTCACCACGGCGCGCTCGGTGCAAGGGATCGTCGAGATCACCGTGTCGATCCTGAGGGGCCAGGCGGTAGTTCCCTTGCCGGAGGGGAATCGCTACTTGGGTTTCATCTGCGCGCGTGGGGCGACACCGTCGGATGTCGAGGCCTCCCTGCGCCGCGCCCACGCACAGCTGCGCTTCACGATCGACTAGCCAGCTCGCGGCGCGCTCTACTTGCCGGGCGAGAAATACGGATTCGTTCCGGAGGCATGGTCGGTCGTATCGAGCACCTCGAGCACGTCCGGAATCTCGTCCTTCAGAACCCGTTCGATTCCCTGTTTCAGGGTCACGTCGACCATGCCGCAGCCCTGGCAACCGCCGCCCAGCTTCAAGAAAACACGGCCGGCTTCGTAGTCGATCAGTGAAACCCAGCCGCCGTGGCTGGCCACCCCGGGGTTGATCCGCTCTTCCAGAATCTGCTGGACCTTGGCGGCCACAGGATCCTGCATCAACGGCGGCAGGTTGGGATTGTTGACCACGAAGCCGCTGCCGCGAACATCGTCGACGAAATCCACTTCGCTACCTTCCAGGTACATGAGCGAGAATCGATCGACGAGGAGATCGATGTCGCCCTGAGGCAACACCTCGTCGCCGCCAAGGCGGTCGTCGAACATGAATCCGTACTCGTAAGCTGCCTTGCTACCGCCCTGGATGAAGATTCGCAGGTGCTTACCGGCGGCGTCGTCGTGCCGCGCCGCGAAGTCGGTGACCTTGGCGACCGCTGCGTCGGTCAGCTGAACGGCCGGCGCATCCGCCTCGGTGGCTGGCTGGTCGGATCCACTCATCATTCCCTACCCTGGGTCGAAGGCTCGTTGGCCAGGAGTCTAGCAGGACCGCCGTAGCACCAAGAACCCGATGCTACAATCGCGCGCCTCGGCCCGTCAGGGAGCTCCAGCTCGCGAGGACAAGTGAATCCAGACCCGTTAGCGACCCACTGGCGTAGGCCTGACGGTGGCGGCCCCGTCGTCAGGGTGGCGACAGCAGCGGCCACGCTATGAGCCCTCTTTTGGCGCTCGCCCGTTGGCTCGACATCCGGCCCGACGAGTACCGAACCTTCACGGTATCGGCACTCGGCGCGTTCCTGGTCATGTCGTTCAGCGTCACGGCGCGGTCGTTGCGCGAGGCCTTCTTCATCGACGAGTTCTCGGTCGAGTCGCTGCCTTACGTGATCATCGTCACCGCGATCGTCAGCCTCCCCTCGGTCGGCGCATTCAGTCGCCTGATGGGCCGCCACAACCCCGAGTCCGTCTACCGGATGTTGGTCTCGCTACTGATCGGCGGCCTCGGCGTATTCTGGATTCTCGCTTCTTTGTTCTGGGCATCACCGGCGGAAAGAGACCCTAGCGCCGGGGCCTTCTACGTGTTCACTGCGCTGGGGACGCTGCTCCTCACCTCGGGGTTCTGGGTCGTGACCTCGGAACGGTTCGCGTTGCGTGACGCCAAGCGGCTCTTCGGAATGATTGCCGCGGGCGGAACGCTGGGCGCCATGCTCGCCGGCATCTCACTGGGGCCGCTGGGACGTGTCATAGGCAACGGCGGGCTCGTGGTGAGCTTGATTGCCACACTGGGTGCCTTGCTCCTGCTGCTGCGCTTGCTACCGCAGCCCGAGGCCGCGCCCCCGACGCGCAACGTCGAAGACGCGGCGATTGGCGAGAGCTTGGCCCTGGTCGCCAGCAACCCACACCTGCGAAACATGGCGATGATCATCGCCGTGGCCACCGTCGCATCGGGCATGATCGACTACCAGTTCAAGGAGGCCGCCGCTGCGGTGTATACGGACGACGCGGACCTGGCAGCGTTCCTCGGGACGTTCTACGGCATCAGCGGTGTGGCAGCGTTGGCGATCCAGATGCTGGTGGCGTCGCGCCTGCTCAGCATCGCCGGTATCGGCATCAGCCTGGCGGTGTTGCCGATCGTCCTCCTCACCGGCTCGGCGGCGCTGTTCTTCCTGCCCGGACTGATCACCGCTACGCTGGTTCGAGGCGCCGACAACACTCTGCGCAAATCAACTCACCGATCGGTGTTGGAGTATCTCTACGTCCCGGTCCCCGCCGGACAGCGGCGACGGACCAAGACGTTCATCGATTCGTTCGTCGACAGCGCCGCCGAGGGCATCGCCGCGGTCGTGGTCTTCGCCTGGGTGGTGTTCGCCGGGCTTCCGTCGCGCGGGCTCTCCGCCTTCGTGGCGGTGAGCGCGGTGGCCTTCTTGTTCCTGGCAAGAACCATGGGAAAGGAGTATTTCCGTACGCTTCTCGACCGACTGAAGGAGGGACAGGAGGCCATCGAGGACTCCCTGGTGCAGACACAGTTCGCCGGCGGCGAGATGACCATGACGGTGACGCAGTTCGACCTCAAGGCGGCGCTAACCCAGACTGGCCTGACTATGCCAACGCCGGCATCGGCGACGCACGAAACGGCGACGAACCCGGCCCAGACCACCGCGACGACCCTGGAGCAGCTCACTGATAGCGATCCTACGGTGGTCTCGGCGGCGCTCGACACCGCCGACGACTGGAGGACCGAGCACATCGAGCCGCTGACCCGGCTTCTCGCCCGCGATGCTTTCTACCGACGAGCCGGCCGTATCCTGCATGGGCTGGGAGAGGAGATTATCGAGCCCTTGGCAGCGCTCCTGCTGGACCCGAAAGCGGACTTCATTATCCGGCGACGGATTCCCCGGGTTCTCGCCTCGGTGGATCTGGCGCGCGCTGACGACGCCCTGCTCGATGGGCTGGCCGGCGACCGATTCGAGGTTCGCTATCGAAGCGGCGTGGCGCTGGCGCGGCGGCGGAAGAAGCAACATGCGACCGCCAAGCACAATGGCGCCGAACGCATCTGGAGTGCAGTGCGCGCGGAAGTTGGCCGCGACCGGCCTATCTGGGAGCTCCAACGTCTACTGGGCACCCAGCCGGACCAAGACGATTTCGTCAGCGATCGTGTCTACGGTCGCGGCGAGCTATCGCTCGAACATACGTTTCGACTGCTATCGCAGGTGCTCGACCCTGAGCCAATCCGCACGGCATTTCACGAGATCGG
>DASCOT010000158.1:0-10274 GCA_036012155.1 Acidobacteriota bacterium | reverse complement strand
CAACCTGGTGCTGCCGGTGGTGGTCACCGTGGTGATGGTGCCGGTCGTTCTGTACATCACCGGAGACGGCGAGTGGTTAGAAGGCTCCGCCTCGACCGCCGTGTTGCTGGCGACGTCGAGCGGTGTCTTGACGGCGATGCTGCTCTACCGGGCGCAGCGGTTGTTCTCCTTCGTCGAGATGACCGAGTCGGCCATGCGCGGCTTTCAGGAGCTCGTGCCCGTGGCCGCTATCCTGGCGTTGGCGCTGGGGATCGGGGCAGTGTGTCGGGCGCTGGGCACAGGGCCGTGGGTGGCCTCGATCGCTGCACCGCTGCTCACGCCGGTCACCGTTGCGCCGGTGGTGTTCATCACCGGATGCATCATCGCCTTCTCCACAGGAAGCTCGTGGGGAACCTTCGCCATCCTCATACCGATCGCCGTCCCGCTGGCACTTCAGAGCGGCTCCTCGGTCCCTCTGGCGGTCGCCGCGGTGATGGGTGGCGGGATCTTCGGCGACCACTGCTCGCCCATCTCCGATACTACCGTGGTCTCGTCGATGTCGGCCGGGTGCGATCATATCGAGCACGTGGCGACCCAGATTCCGTACGCACTCGTGTGCGGGGGGATCGCCATATTGCTCTACTTCGTTGCAGGTCTGGTCGTCTAGCAGGCAGCGGTGAATGGCACGCTTTCACATTGGACGCGACAACTGGTTCCTGGTGATCCCGACGGCCATCCTCGGATTGGCGACGTTGTACACGGTGAACCGGATGTACCGAGCGGGCGACATCCGTCGCTCGATTGAGGTCGTGACGGGCTTCGAGGCCGGCGGGCAGCCGCCATTGGGGGAGTACATTGCCGCCGGGGAGGGGGCTCTCACCTGCACTGCCGAGGTGCTGTCGAGCTTCTACGGGACCCTGGACGTTCATTGCGTGCCGAGTGACACCGGCATCAACTATCGCTGGCGAGTTCACGTCGGGCAGAGCGCGTTTGCGCCGACCAACGGTGGCACGAAGGCGCTCATGCGGCGCTACGCGCCAGATATCTTTGCAGACGACTCTGCCACAGGGGGAGCAGATGGCCGCTGATCGGGTCCAGGTGACGCTCGACAACGGTCTCCGAGTTGTCGTGCAACCGCTCCACAGCGCGCCGCTGGTGTCGGTTTGGTGCTGGTACCACGTTGGCTCCAAGAACGAGGTAGCCGGGCTTACCGGAGCCTCGCATTTCGTGGAACACATGAACTTCAAGGGCACACCGAACATCTCGCGTGAGGATCTGAAGGTGTGGATCGAGCGTGCCGGCGGCAGCTGGAATGGCTACACCTGGATCGACCAGACGACCTATTTCGAAACTCTGGCTGCAGATCAGCTCGACCTGGCACTGAAGATCGAGGCCGACCGAATGACAGAGTGCCTCTACGAGCCCGATGAGTTCGAATCCGAGCGTACGGTCGTGCTTGCCGAGATGCACGGCAACAGCAATAGCCCGGAATACCTGCTCGACGTCGACGTCACGGCGGCGGCGTTGCGCATGCACCCTTACCGGTGGCCCACCATCGGCTGGCAGAGCGACCTGGAGATGATGAGTCGGGACGATCTGTTGGCGCACTACAGGCAGTACTATCACCCGGGCAATGCCACTCTTGTGGTCGCTGGGGATGTCGATGCCGATACGGCGGTCGATGCTGCCCGTCGTCGCTTCGGTGGCATCCGAGCCGCCGAGATGCCCACGTACCGTCGCGTTAGCGAGCCTCGACAGGACGGCGAGCGACGTGTGGTGCTCGAGCGCCCCGGTACCACTGGATATCTGCAGGTGGTATACCCGGCGCCGGCCTTCACCGATGCCGGCTTCGTACCGATGCTGCTGGCCGACGCGTTGTTGTCGGGTGGCAAGGGGATCAACCTCTGGAGCGGCGGCTTTGGCCGCAGCGCGCGGATCACGTCGCCGCTCTATGCGTCGTTGGTAGATAGCGAGCTGGTGGTGTCGATCAGCTCGGCCGTGCTGCCGACCGAGGAACCCTACCTCTACGGCCTTTCGGCGACGCTGCGAGACGGGGTGGAGCCGCGTCGCGCCGAGCAGGCCCTGGCCGGCTCGGTCGAGGGGTTGGCGGTTCGTGAAATTGATGATCGGGCTCTCCGCAAGGCCAAGAATCAGGTGCTTTCGGCGCTGGCCTTCGAATCCGAGCGCATCACCGACGTGGCCCATCAGCTCGGCTACTTCGCGACGATCGCCACGGTCGACGCACTGGATGCGGTGCCGGGTTCGGTAGAGGCGACGACCACGGCGGACGTTCGCCGGGCCGCGTCGCGCTTCCTGCAGCCCGAGGCGAGGACGGTGGGCTGGTCCGTGCCGCGGAGGGACTCGTGACCTCCGGTTTCGCCCCTACTCGCGTACAGCTCGACAACGGGTTGGTGGTGATGCATCAGTCGAACCTGGCCTCCTCGGCGGTCACCGTGAGCCTCAGCGTTGCGGCCGGCGCCTGCTTCGAGTCGGCCGGACAGGCGGGGTTGGCGACGCTCGTGGCCAGGGGTCTCACGCGGGGCACCGAGCTCCGTGACAAGGCTGCTGTCGGCGAGGTGCTCGACTTTCAAGGCGCCCACCTCGGAGGGACCGCCGGGCGGCATACCGCCGGATTGGTCGCCAAGTCGCGCGCCGACGACATGCCCGAGATCGTCGAGCTGTTGGCGGAATGCGCGCGTCGTCCGAGTTTCCCGGACGCAGAGGTCTCCAAGCTCGTCGGCGATCGTCTTACCGCGCTTCGGGAAGACCTCGATGACCCCGCCATCGTCGCGATGCATAGCCTGCGCGAGCTCGTGTACCCGGAACAACACCCCTATGCGGCGCGTGTGCGGGGCACGCCGGCGACGGTCGAGGCGATCCGCGCAGACGATCTGAGAGAATTCCACGCGCGGTTCTTCGGGCCGTCGGCAGCGCTATTGATAGTGGCCGGCAACGTCGATGCTGACACGGCCGTGGCGATCGTCCAGGGCGCCTTTGAAGGCTGGGCAGACCAGGAGTCTCGTGGTGGATACCGATTGGCGCAGTGCGCCGTCGGTGACGTAGCGCCGCCGCACGAGGTTCAACGTCGCGTCGAGTCGATGCCCGATAAGGCCCAGGTCGACATCGCTCTCGGCCACGCTTCGATCCGGCGCACGGATGAGCGCTACTACGCCGCTTCTCTGATGAACACGATCCTCGGCCGATTCGCCATGGGTGGTCGATTGGGGCGGTCGGTACGCGAAGAGCAAGGGATGGCTTACTACACTTACAGTGCGTTCGGCGGCGGCCTGGGTCCGGGACCGTTCGTCGTTCGAGCGGGGGTGCAGCCGCAACATGTTGAGGCTGCTGTCGAGGCGGTGCTCGCCGAGATTCGACGCATCCGAACCGAGCCGGTTACCGCCGACGAGCTCGACAACGCCAAGGCCGCTACGATTCGAGCCTTGCCGCGAGCCCTCGAAAGCAACGAGGGGGCGGCCGGCCTGCTGCATGAGATCGAGATGTTCGATCTCGGTCTCGACTACCTGGAGCAGCTGGAGGGCCTGATCGGTGGTGTCGATGCCGAGGCAGTGCAGGAGGCTGCCCGCGACTTGTTGTGCCCGGACGCCTACGCCCTGTCGATCGCCGGCCCCTGGGCTCCGTCGACTGGGGGTTCTTGAAGTAAGGTACCTGCGGCCCACCCTGAGACCCGGAGTTCCCATGGCAGTGCCGCTCGGTGATATCGCGGCTTTTCTGAACTCATACCTCGACATCGATGTGGTTCCCGACGCATCGCTGAACGGCCTGCAAGTCGAGGCTTCGGGGCAGGTGGAGCGCCTTGCCATGGCGGTCGACGCAGCTGCCGAGACGATCACCATGGCGGCCGCCGACGGCTGCCAACTGATGATCGTCCACCACGGGCTCTTCTGGGGTGATCGGGCGCCACTCAGCGGCCGTCTGGGTGCTCGCGTCGGCCAGTGCTACGCCAGCGGGCTGTCGGTCTATGCGGCGCACTTGCCGTTGGATCTGCATCCAGAGGTAGGCAACAACGTACTGCTAGCCGAGGCCTTGGAAGCGCAGCCCGAGTCGCGCTTCGGAGATCATGGCGGCGTGAAGATCGGCATGCTGGCGCGGTTCCCGGACCCACTGCCGTTGGCGACAGTCGCTGGTCGACTGTCTGCCGTCGGCTGCGACGATCAGATGACCTGGGCATTCGGGGCCGAGGAGGTGAGCACGATCGCGGTGGTCACCGGCAGCGGGTGCAGCGTCCTCGACGAGGTGGTGGCGCTTGGCGCTGACTGCTTCATCACTGGCGAGCCGCGCCACTCCGCCTACCACGACGCCCGCGAGGCGGGGCTCAACTGCATCTTCGCAGGGCATTACGCAACCGAGACGTTCGGGGTACGGGCAGTGGGCGATTTGGTGGCGGAACGGTTCGCCGTCGAGGCGGGCTGGATCGACCATCCGACTGGCGTCTGAGATGAGCGAGACGGCACGCCGCGCCGAGTGTGAGATTCGTCGACTGGCAGACATCGACGAATACATCGAGTGCGAGGATCTGCAGCGCCGCGCGTGGCACTTCGCCGGCAGCCTCGACGTCATTCCGAGGACCCAGCTGGTGGCGGCACAAAAGGCCGGCGGAATCGTTCTCGGCGCGTTTGATCCGAGCGATCAGCTGGTGGGCTTCTGTTACGGCTTCCGCGGTGAGGACGATCGCGGTCGGGCGCTGCATTACTCGCACATGCTGGCGGTGGACGAGCCGTTTCGCTCCACCGGGCTCGGGGCGCGTCTCAAATGGGCCCAACGGGAACTGGCGCTGCGGCAAGGATTACAGCTCATGGCGTGGACATTCGACCCGCTGCGATCGGTGAACTCGTACCTCAACTTCAGCAAGCTCGGGATTATCGTCGAGGCGTATTTCAAAAACCTCTACGGCGAGACGACCAGCCTCCTGCATCAGGGGTCACCTACAGATCGGTTGCTGGCGGCGTGGCATCTGGATAGTGCGCGGGTCGAGGCGCGTGAGCTCGGTGAGCGCGGTGAGCTGGCGCAGGAGGTCGGTGCCGGCCGAGTCAGCGTTCCCGAGGCACTGTTGAGCGCTGCGTCCGGCGATCAGGTGCTGAGGCCCGGGAGACCGGAGCTGCATCTCGACGCACCGCACGTTGCCTGCGAGATCCCACCGTCGATTCAAGACGTCATGCAGATGGATCCTGCCGCTGCATTGGCCTGGAGAATGGCAACGCGGGAGGTCTTTCAGCACTACCTGGGTCGCGGGTACTTCGTGCGCGAGTGCATACGCCTCGGCGCTCCGGTACCCCGCACCCTGTTTCTGTTCGAGCGCGGCAGCCCCGAGGGCTGTCTCGGATCACTAGACTGAGCGGACACCCGCATCGTAACGAGAGACAGCACCGGAGAGCGCATTGAAGATCGACGCGTTGGACTTGATTCAGATCCGTATTCCGCTGGTCGGCTGGTTCGAGATCTCACGCGGGGGCTTTGGCGAGCGCAACATGCTGCTCGTGCGCGCACACTCTGAGGGAGCCTTCGGATGGGGGGAGTCGGGGGCCGACCGTATGCCCTACTTCACCTACGAGACGAACGGGACTTGCCTGCACATCATCGAGGAGCTGCTGGCACCGGAGCTATTCGAGCTCGATTTGCCGGAGACGGGCGCCGGCATGGCGGTGGCCGCCCACATGACCAAATGGCCCTGGCACCCGATGGCAAAGGCAGTGATCGAGGAGGCGGTTTGGGACCTCGAGGCGCGCCGACGAGGCGTACCGGTGCATCGTCTCTACGCCGGCGACAGGCCGGTACGCGACCGCATCATGGTGGGCATCTCGCTCGGCATCCAGTCGGACTTCGAGGTGCTGGCCGCACAGATCGAGACCGCCCTCGATCAAGGGTACCGGCGGATCAAGCTGAAGATCACCAAGGGGAAGGACGTCGGTATCGTTCAGAAGGTACGGGATCGGTTCGGGGATATCCCGCTCATGGTCGACGCCAACTGCGCCTATCGGCGCGAGGACATCCCGCAAATCGTCGAGCTCGACCGCTTCGACTTGGAGATGATCGAGCAGCCCTTCGAATACGACGAGCTCGAGTTGCATGCCGAGCTTCAGGACCAGATCGCGACGCCGGTATGCCTGGACGAATCTGCCAAGACGGTGGAGGTAACCGAGAGGGCGCTGGATGCGAAGGCGGCACGCATCATCAATATCAAGTGCTCGCGACTCGGCGGTCGGTCGGCGGGAATTGCCGTACACGATCTTTGCGAGCGGCGTCAGATCCCCGTGTGGTGCGGCGGAATGCTGGAGTCGGGCGTCGGCAGGCTACACAACATCGCCGTCGCGGCACTGCCCAACTTCACCATGTCCAATGACTTGTCGGCGTCGCGCCGCTACTGGGAGCAGGACATCATCGATCCCGAGGTCGAGCTCGACGGCGATGGGCACGTACTCGTGCCGCAGGGGCCGGGGATAGGTCACGATGTCTGTGAGAGGCGGCTGGAGCGCTATCTGGTCGACCGACGTACGCTGCGCGCGTAAGCCGCTGAAGATGGGGTGATCGGGTCACCTCCTAGCTCCCGCGGCGGCCTCCGTCGGCGCGGAAGATGTGGAAGAATTAGAGGTGGCGCCGGCGGCTGACCGCTGCTAGTCGGCCGATCTTACCCTGTCTATCAAACGCCTCGGCACCGTCGCCATCATTGAGGATCTCGCCCATGTCGGCCGTTCCAGCGGGCATCTTTCGCGCCTACGACATCCGGGGCATCGTCGGAGACGATGTCAACAGCGATGTATTCCGGCGTATCGGACAGGCCTACGGCACGCTGGTTAGCCGAAGCGGCGGTTCCCGTGTAGTGGTGGGACGTGACGGTCGCCTTTCAAGCCCGGAGCTGGCCAGCGCTTTCGCGGCCGGTGTGAACGACGCTGGCTGCGCCGTTCTCGACGCCGGCCTGGTGCCGACGCCGATGTTGTACTTCGGGATCCATCATCTGGAGGCCGACGGCGGCGTGGCGGTTACCGCTAGCCACAACCCTGGCGACTACAACGGTCTCAAGCTGTGTCTGGGGACGCGAACACTCTTCGGTGACGACATCCAGGCCTTGCGGCAGGCGATCGAAGCGAGTGATCTGGACCGCGGCAGTTGCGCCAGTCGTGGCATCGAGACTGTCGATTTGGTGGAACCCTATGTCGACATGGTCAAGGAGCGCGTACACCTCGAGCGTCCGGTGCGTGTCGTGATCGATGCGGGCAACGGCGTCGCCGGGATGATCGCGCCCCGCATGTACCGTGAGCTCGGTTGTGAGGTCGAGGAGATGTACTGCGATGTCGATGGTACGTTCCCGAACCATCACCCGGACCCCACCGTGCCCGATGCTGTCGCCGAGCTGGGCGCTCGTGTGGTGGAGGGCGGTTTCGATCTCGGCCTCGGGTTCGATGGGGATGGGGATCGGGTCGGGGTAATCGACGAGCTCGGCGAGATCGTATGGGGCGACCGTCTGACGATTCTCCTGGCGCGCGATGTCCTGGCCCGCAATCCCGGAGCGACGGTGATCTTCGACGTCAAGTGCTCGAAGTTGCTCGGCAACGACATCGCCGCGCGGGGCGGGCGGCCGCTCATGTGGAAGACCGGGCACTCGTTCATCAAGCAGAAGATCCGCGAGGAAGGCGCTTTGCTGGCGGGCGAGATGAGCGGCCACCTGTTTTTCGGCGAGAACTTCTTCGGACACGACGACGCGGTGTATGCGGGCGCCAAGTTGATGGAAATCTACTCACGGCAGAGCGAGCCGTTCTCGACGCAGCTCGATGACCTGCCCGAGGTGTTCTCGACGCCAGAGATCCGCCATCCGTCCACTGAGGAGCATAAGTTCGCCGTGTGCGACCGGTTACGCGACGAGCTCGCGGCGAACTACGATGTGATCGCGATCGACGGCGTGCGCGTCGAGTTCGATGATGGCTGGGGCCTGGCCCGGGCCAGTAATACGGGTCCGCAGATCATTCTCCGATTCGAGGCACAGAGTCCCGAGCGTCTGGAGCAAATCAGGCAGCTGGTTGAAACTCGGCTGGCTCGTGTCGAGAGCGAGCTCGGCGCCACCGGAGGTAGCTGACGATGGCCGAACCGGACGATGCACACGCCTATGCCGTCATTATGGCCGGCGGTAGCGGCACGCGCTTCTGGCCGCTGTCGCGGAACGCTCGTCCGAAGCAGTTCCTGCCCATCGTCGGCACCGACTCGATGTTGCGCCAGACGTGGGATCGAAGCGTGGCGCTGGTTGGTGATCCGGAGCGCGTGCTAGTCGTAACAGCCGCCTCCTACGCGTCGTTGACGGCACAGGAGCTGCCTGAGTTGCCCGCCGCCAACTTGCTGGCGGAGCCGCAGGCTCGCAACACGGCCCCATGCCTGGCTTGGACGGCAGCGGTGTTGGCGGAGCGTGACCCGCAAGCAATGATGCTGGTCTTCCCGGCCGATCACGTGGTGGGAGACATCGATGGCCTCGCCCGCACGGTGGGCGCCGCTGCTGTGGCAGCTCGTCAGGGCCATCTGGTTACCTTCGGGGTGCTGCCACGCTACGCCGAGACCGGCTACGGCTACGTGGAGACCGGTGCCGCACTGGCGCTCGACGGCGCGACGACCGAGCTCCCGGTTCATGAGGTGGTTGCATTCCGCGAGAAGCCCGACGTCGAGACGGCCGAGCGTTATGTCGCGGACACCTCGTTTCTCTGGAATAGCGGGATGTTCGTCTGGGAAGCACGCGCCTTGCTGATTGCCCTGGAGCGACACCTGCCTGACGCATTGGAGGCTGCTGCGTCCATGCTCGGTGCCGCCGACGACGCCAGTCGCGCCGACGCCTACCGAGCGATGCCTGCCATCTCGATCGACTATGGGGTCATGGAGCGAGCCGAGAACGTCGCTTGCGTGAAGGCCGAGTTCGATTGGTCGGACGTCGGTTCCTGGGAGGCCCTCAAAGAGCTCCTCGAGGGCGATGACCTCGGCAACGTTGCGCGCGGGCGAATGGTAGCGATGGATGCCCGCGATAATCTGGTGCATGCTCCCGACGACATGGTCGCGCTGCTCGGCGTCGAAGGGCTGGCTGTGGTGCGCGCCGGAGGCGTGCTGCTGGTGGCCGCACTGGATCACTCCCAGCAGATCAAGGCGCTGCGCGACAAGGTAGCCGAGGGCTCAGACAAGGTGGCCGAGGGCTCAGAGGACGGGTTCCTGTGAGCCTCGTAGGCCGGCACGAAGCCCATGCCTGAGCTGGCGCTGGTCGGTGGCGATCCGATCCGCGTGCGCGCCTATCCTGTTTGGCCGCGCGCTGGAGCAAGGGAACGAGAGCTTCTCGACGTTGTCCTGGATTCGGGCGATTGGGATAGTCGGCATGGGCAGTTCGTGCGCCGATTCGAGACCGAGTTCGCTGCTTTTCAGGGTGCTCGATACGCCGTCTGCGTTAGCAGCGGTGAGGCGGCGCTTCGCGTGGCCCTTGAAGCGCTGGAGATCGAGCGTGGGGCCGAGGTCGTCCTTCCGGCCTACACCTTCGTGGCGTCGGCCACGGCGATCCTGCAGGCAGGGTTGATTCCGGTCTTCGCCGATATCGATCGCCGCTCGTACGGTCTCGACGCCCGCAGCGCTGAGTCGGTGATCACCGAGCGAACCGCGGCGATCATGCCCGTTCACATCGGTGGCGTGCCGGCGAGCATGGGAGCGTTACAGGAACTGGCGGAGCGCAAGAGTCTGGCATTGATCGAGGACGCTGCCCAGGCGTGGGGTAGCCGTTACGATGGCGCCGGCGTCGGGACGATCGGCAATGCGGGAGGATTCTCCTTCCACGCCAGCAAGAACCTGGCCTGCGGTGAGGGGGGTGTCGTGGTTACCGACGATGCCGACCTGGCCGAGCGTTGCCGCTCGATCTCCAACAATGGACGCGCTGCGGTCGGTGGTCGCTATACGCACGTTCGCCTCGGAGGCAACTTTCGTCTGTCGGAGTTCCAGGGCGCGGTTCTGTGCGCCGCGCTGGAACGCTACCCGGACGAGCTGGAGCGTCGGGCCGAGAACGCGTTGCAGCTGCGCAAGGCACTGAACGAGATCCCCGGAGTGAGCTGCCAGGTCCTGCCGCGTGGCACCGACCAGTGTTCCTGGCACCTCATCATCGTTCGCATCGATGCGGTGGCGTTTGCGGGAGCTCCGAAGCGCACTTGCGTGGAGGCTCTGGTCGCCGAGGGGGTGCCGGCGTCGGGGGGCTATGACACGCCGGCCTATAGCCAGCCACTGTTTGACGACGCACAGCGCGCGCCGCACCGCAGTGGCGACTGCGGAGTTGC
>DASCOT010000157.1:0-11738 GCA_036012155.1 Acidobacteriota bacterium | reverse complement strand
ATTGAGCCCTACGCCAGCCTGCCCTTCTACGAGTCGCTTCCCGAGTACGTCGACGCGGTCAACGAGTACGCCAAGCTCGGCTACAAGACCTTCAAGTTCCACGTCTGGGGTCTGATCGAGGAGGACTCCCGACTCGTCGAGTTGGTCCAGGAGACGTTTGCAGACTCTCCCTATCGCTTCATGACCGATCAGGAGGGAGCGTACAGCTTCGAGGAGGCCCTCAGGCTGGGCGGGGAAATGGATGAGCGCCTGTTCGTCTGGTTCGAGGCACCCATCGACGACGAGCTTCTGGAACAATACGCGGAGCTCACGAGCAGGCTCGAGGTACAGATCGTTCCTGCCGGATACAGCATCTATTCTCCCGAGTTCATCAGACAGGGGATCGAGGCCGGCTCATGGGATTCGGCCAGAGTCGATGCAACGGCGATCGGCGGGGTCTCGAAAGTGCTCGAGCTCCTGATGATCACCAACGATGCCGACCTGTCGATCGAGATCCAAAGCTGGGGCCACTCGCTAGCCCAGGCAGCCAACCTCCACCTGATGCTGGCCAACGAGCGCACCCGCTACTTCGAGGCTCCGATGCCCAAGGAGGCTCATGAGTTCGGGATGAAGAACGGTAACTTGCTCGATCAGGGGCGGGCCGTTGTGCCGCCGGGGCCCGGCTTGGGCATCGAGGTGGACTGGGATCGCCTAGCCACGGCAGATTTCTACGCCTACTCGCAATAGGGCGCCGAGCCAGCTGATTACCATGGCCGGGTTGGCCGCTTCAGATCCCGGAGTAGCCCGAGCATTCTTCATCGGATCGCAATATCGACCTCGGTGCACGAGCGCAGCACGACGGGGCCGAGCAAGCCTGACGGAAGCAGGTCCATGTCTGCGCTGAACTTGTGCTTCAGGTTGGTGGGCGCATGGGCGACTGCCTCGGGAGACCGGAGGTCTCCGACGATGCGGTTGTGCCAGAGATTCGTGACCTGCACTTCGAGGCGGTTGGCTCCGGCCTTCAGCAGCCCGGTCACGTCGGCGCGAAAGGGCGGGCTCCAAAGGACGTCGATCGGCGTGCCGTTTACCGAGACCTCGGCGATCTCGGCAACCTCGCCGAGATCCAAGTGGAGAGCATGGCTGCCGTCCAGATTCGCGGCCGGCACCTGCATGGTTGTGGTGTAGCGGGCGGTTCCAGCAAAGGCGCGCGCGGCCTCGGACTCGAGATCGGCCCAGCTTCTCAGCTCGTCCAGCTCGACGGAGGCAGGCGCGCCGTGACCTTCAGGAAACTCCAGCATCCAGGGGCCAGCCGGCATGATATCGCCCAATGGGTCGGCAACCTCGACCGTCGCGGACCGCCCCGAGGCGGTTGTCAGCTTGAACGTGCCAGCTCGTTGAGCACGGATTCGTGCATGAGTCGGTGTCAGCGCCAGGACCTCGAGATCGCGATCGAGCAGACTCGGTGCAGCGTGATCCTTGCGGCCGAGATCGACCACGTGATCGCCCCCTTGCCCGGTCCTGAAGACCACGAACATCGAGGAGACCTGCGGTAGCTTCAGTGGCACACGAACCGCGCCGGCCTCGAGGCGGTAGGTAGGGCACGGCGTGACGCTGCCGTCCTCAGGATTCCACAGGAAGGGCTTCGAGCCTTCCGCCACTCGAAACGAGCATTCGGCCTCCACCGGCTCGTCGGCGCCGTTGGCCACGAAGTAGAGCTCCTCGCTCTCCGTGCGGCGGTGGATGTAGTCGAGCTCGTGCTCGGCGGAGGCCTCGACCGCGAAGTCGGGCCGTAGGCCCATCCCGCTCAAGACGTCGCGCAGGACAACTTCGGGGAAGACCTGGCCTTTCCCGTGGCGGTGCGCACCCTCGGTGTCGCCTTCTCCCCACAGCAAACGCGAGAGGCGGCGCACCTCCTCGTCGCAGCGAGGATAGCCCTCCAGGCTGTTCGCTCGGTGTGGAGCTCGTCCGACGAGCGTCGCACCGTCCCGCACCAGCTGTTCCAGCTTTCGTAGGACGGGCAGGGCGATGTCGCCACGATCGGCGAGGACGATCAGCCGATATTCCATCCCGCTCGACAGCACCAGGCGCCCGTTGCGCACCTGCATGTCGCGCACGACGATATCGCGATTCACGTAGTCGTAGTCATAGCCGGCGCCAAGGCTCTCGACGCGGTTCGGCATCGGACGGCCACAGTGTTGGCACTCACCCTCGTCGTGGGGCGGAGCGACCTTCGGGTCGATGCGACGCGCGGGGACCAGGTTCGGGGCCTGGTCGCCGTAGTAGAAACAGACGTCGGCGACGAACCGACCTTGCCGGAGCAGGTGGCTGCATCTCGACAGGTACAGCAACATCGGCCCCGCCTGTTCCCACCAGGTGGAGTTGACGTTGAAGTGCTCCCCCGCGTGATAGGCGAACCCTGGCTTCCCGGCCTCTGGAGGATTATGGGCGAAGGTGTGGAAAACCGGACGATTCAACCCAGCGCAGAAAGCGATGTCGAAGAGCCGCTTGTACTCCGCCGGCCCGTCGTGCCAATGACGCCAGCCGGTGAGTGCCTCGGCGGCCACGTCCTGGCGGCCGTAGATGTGTGCAGCGCTCGCCGCTTCCTTCGTGACCCAGAACTGCCTGCCGTTCCAGAACTCGCCCATCGGGATATGCGAGACTCCGAGGGCCTCCAGGGAATCGACGCGCGGGAAGCCGCCGTGGCCCGCCTCGGCCAGCAAACTCAGGCCGCGCCTGTCGAGGATCGCTGCCGTTCGCGCGAAGTGATTCGTGATCATCAGGCGCGACACCAAGACACGGTAGTCGTGCAAGAAGCGCTCGCCGAGCTCGGGTGGGTGGGTTCCACGGCCGGCGAGGATCGGGAGGTAGGGGAGCGGATCGTAGCCAAAGGCCTGGCGGAACTCGCTCTCGAATCCCGGGGTCCAGTCGGGGCGCTCCCAGACCTCGAAGCTGTCCAGCATCATGAGCTTGAGGGCCCTGAGTTCCTTCCCGTCGCCGAAGAGGCGGTCAAGTATCACGTCGAAGTGGCGATCGGTGGCGGCGGCGCTCATGTGATCGACCACCAGTCCGTCGGATGCGGGGCTCGGACATTCCAGCGCTTGGCCCGTCCCGGAGCAGACGAAACGGAGGACCGTCCAATCGCCGGGCGGAATCTCCCACGAGAGCTGCCCGGATTCGTTGACCTCGCTCGCCAGGTTCACCGGCTCAACCGGTCGGCCTCCAGGCCCCGCGTCCGAGTCCGCATGCGGGACCGCGAGCAGAGCAACATCGAAGAACGGCGCTTCTAAGCCGTCCGGGACCGGTGGAAGGTCCGAGAAACTCGCGGGTCCGGAAACCATCCGCTCGGCCCAGAGAAGCTGCTTGCTCGCGTGCTCTGGCTGGATCCAGGCGCCTCCCGCATTCCAGCTGCTGGAGGCGAACAGCCCCACGTCGAGACCGAGCCGCTCGGCCTCGTCGATCGCGTGGTGAATAGTAGCGACGGACTCGTCACCGAGGAACGGAGGTCCGACGGGGATCGTCTTCTCGGGATCGGCGATGCTACCGACGTCCCAGATGATCGGGCCACGCAGACCCTTGGCGCGCATCTCCTCCAGTTCCCGTGTTATCTGCAGGCGGTCGACGTGTCCGTTCAACCATGGCCAGAGGACCATCGGCCGGGCCGAGAGAGGTGGAGACCGAAATCCGGGGACCGATATGCCGAGGCCGGGACTCTCGGCCATCGAGTTGGTGTATGGCCCGAGGGCTGTGATTCCCCAGGCGGCGGCGCCGACCCTGACGAAGGCACGGCGCGAAAGCTCGTTCGCTTCTCTGGTCATGAGCAGATTCTGCGCCAGCTAGTCATCCTGTCCACCAGCGTCCCAGCTTCGCCATCAGGCGGCCCGTGACATCGGGATGCACCTCGGCCAGGTTGCGTGTCTCGTGCGGGTCGCTCTCCAGGTCGTACAGCTCCGGCGCCCGCCCGAGATTCGGGTGCAGCGCCGCGGCGCGCCCCAGTCGTCCGGTGTGCGT
The DNA here is from genome assembly GCA_036012155.1 of Acidobacteriota bacterium. Taxonomy (GTDB): domain Bacteria; phylum Acidobacteriota; class UBA890; order UBA890; family WLXD01; genus DASCOT01. Next base: position 7,751 of record DASCOT010000157.1, on the reverse strand, counting down.
GACCACCAGCTTCCAGCGTCCCTCGATGCACCAGCGGTAGAGCAGGCTGGCCTCCGGATCGTCGACGTCGGCAATATCGTGCGCGAAACCCTCGCCGAACAGCGTGTCGCGTGCCGGCGCCTCGCCCCGCGCGAGGGAAAGCAGGTCGACGCCCGGGAGTGAGCGGGGTATCGCGCGGTCGGCCGCGGCCAGGATAGTGGGTACCAGATCGATGCTGCTCGCCAGCGCCTGACTCTCCCCCGGCTCGATCACGCCCGGCCATCGCAGCAGAATGGGCGTCCGGATCCCTCCCTCGTAAGGAGACTGCTTCGAGCGCGGTGCGAACGACGCTCGCCAGCCATCCGGAACAGGTGTTTCGGGTGTGCGCTGGATCCAACCGTTGTCGGCGACGAAGACGACCAGGGTGTTCTCGCTCAGTTCGTTCGTCTCGAGGTGATCGAGCAACGCACCTACGGTCTCGTCGAACAACTCGCACATTGCGTAGTACCGGGCCAGCTCGATCGGGCGCCCCGGCTGGCGGTACTTTGCGAGCAGCCGCTCCGGCGGATCGTGTGGCATGTGCGGCAGGAGCGGTGCGTACCAGACGAAGAACGGCTGGTTGTCCGCCGTCTCGATGAAGTCGAACACGGGCTGCAGGCCCGGGCGACCGATCTCGAGCCCAATGTCGCCATGCCGCCCGCCCCGATCCGGATCGCCATGTGTCATGCCCGCCGTGAACCCGCCGCGCGCGTAGCCGCCTTCCCACCACTTGCCCGACTGGAAGCTGACGTAGCCGCCTTCCGCGAGCAGCCGGGGCAGCGTCGGGATCGCGTCGATTCTCGCGATCAGCCGTCGGTTGAGCGCGCGATATCGTGGGTCGTCGCCGTAGCGGGGGCCCTGTTCTTCTTGCCGAATCCACGGATCGTTTCCGACGATGCGGTGCTGGTGGGCGTAGCGGCCGGTCACTATGGTGGCCAGCGACGGCCGGCAGAGCGCCGTCGGCACGTAGCCGCGCCGGAACAGCATGCCCTGGCGCGCTAGCCGATCGATGCGCGGCGTCTCGATAACCTCGTGGCCCATGAAGCCGAAGTCGGTCCAGCTCTGGTCGTCTCCGATGATCAGCACGATGTTCGGCGGGGTGGCCGATTGCGGTACGGCGATCATGCCCATGGGGTCCGACGACTCCCGAAGGTCGTTCGGCCCACCGAAGGCCAGCGGCAGCCAGCAGAGAGAGACGACGACGGCGGCGGCGAGTGAGCGCATGGTCATAGCGGGCGGATTATGGCATGCGACACGACCTCGACGAACGTGGGCCGCTGCTCCGAGAATCGGGGCAAGGTTCCGATGAGCTGGATCGAGTCGGTATTGCATAGACGTCCGCCGGCACGTTTCGTGTCGATCCGCCACCGCCCCCATCGTTCCGTTGTCCCGTACCGGCGTTGGAGATAGATTGCCGCCGTACTCATGACCATCGCCGAGCTCGGTGAGTCTCTGATCGGTACATATCCAGGTCCGTACGGGGACACCGAGTGGCTCGGCGCGGCCGGCATGCGAGGAGGCGAGCCTGTGGGTCCCGAATGGCTGAGCGATTTCAAGATCCTCACATTCGACTGCTACGGAACGCTCATTGACTGGGAGACGGGAATCCTCAATGAGCTGAAGCCGTGGGCTGCTCGACACGGTCTGAGGCTGGATGACGAGACGCTGTTGAAGGCCTTTGCCGAGGAGGAAGCGGCATGCGAGAGGGAGACGCCAAAGAAGCTCTATCCGCAGATCCTCGAGTCGGTGCTCGAGCGGCTGGCGGAGCGGTGGTCCGTAAAGCCCGAGGAGGAGGAGGCCCCGGAATTCGGGCGGTCCGTAGGCAAGTGGCCGGCCTTCCCAGACAGCGCGGAGGCTCTCTCGTATCTCCAGGAGCATTACAAACTGGTAATCCTCTCCAACGTCGACCGCGATTCCTTCGCGCTGAGCGAGTTGCGGCTGGGGGTCAAGTTCGATCGAGTCATCACGGCACAGGACGTCGGCTCCTACAAGCCCGACGTGCGGAACTTCCACTACATGCTGGAGGATCTGCAAGGGACCTTGAGGGCCGGACCTGATGTCATCCTGCATACGGCGCAGAGCCTCTTCCACGACATCGTTCCCGCGCGGTCCGTCGGATTGACGACGATGTGGATCAATCGCCGCAAAGAATCCGCAGGCTGGGGTGCCACCCCGCCGGTGGAGGGGGAGGGCGCAGTACCGGATCTCGAGGTAGCGGGTATGGCGGAGTTCGTCGCGCTACACGAGGCCCTCGCGTGATGGAACGATCCACGTCGACCTTCCGGTTAGGAGGGTAGGTCGAGTGGCGTTGCCGGCAGCTCGGTGAACACGCTCAGGTTCTGCCGGTATTCGTGCACTAGGAAGAGCAGATGAACGAAAGCGATCGCGCATTGGGAATGCACCGACCGATCAAGCGTCGAGACTTCGTTGCGGGCGTCAGCGCCGTGGTGGGTGGAGCTATGGTGACCCCGCGAATCACCGCACCCGCGATGGCGAGGCCGCTTCAGGTCAGACCAGGTGACGCCGAGAACTACCCGCCGCTGCGAACAGGGATGCGCGGCGCCCACCCGGGGGCCTTCGAGGCGGCGCATAGGACGCGTGACGGGGCCAACTGGGAAGGAGCCGAGCCTGTCGACGAAAGCTACGACGCTATCGTCGTCGGTGGTGGCCTCAGCGGTCTGGCTGCGGCGTACTTCTATCGTCAGATGACGGGTCCGGAAGCTCGGATCCTGATCCTCGACAGCCACGACGACTTCGGCGGTCACGCCAAGCGAAACGAGTTCGAGAGAAGGGAGGGGACGCTGATCTCGAACGGAGGATCGTCCTACATGGTTCGGCCCGTGACCTTCCCCGCGCCGGTCATGGCCATGCTCCGCGATATCGGTGTCGAGCTCGACGAGCCAACGAACGTAGTGGATTCGAGCTCGTTCCGCAGCCGGGGGATGGTGCGAGGGACGTTCTTCGACCGGGAGACCTTCGGGGAGAACCGCCTGGTCACGGGTGGCAGTCTTTCGCAGCCGACGCGCGAGTTCCTCGCGCGGGCGCCCTTGTCGGAGCGCGTGCGTGCGGACCTCCTGCGCCTTTACACCGGGGAGGACTACCTTGCCGGCATGTCAAAGGAGGAGAAGGAAGCCTATCTGCAACGGATCAGCTATCGCGACTATCTGCTCGACGTTGCGAAGGTCCAACCCGAGGTGCTTACGCTGGTCGGAAGCGTCTGGGCGCTCTCCCAGGACACGGCAAGCGCCTGGTTCGCCTTCTACCGTGGCGGTATGGGCTTCGAGGGCCTCGGTCTGACCCGTCCGCCCTTCTCTCCGGAGCGGTCCGAGGAGGGGCACGAATCAGTGAGCTTTCCCGCCGGCAACTCCGACATTGCGCGGCTCATCGTTCGCTCTTTGATTCCGTCCGCCCTTCCGGCGGGCCGCATGGCGGACGTTATCCTGGATCGCGTCGGTTACTCGAGGCTCGACGAGCCGAGCTCGCCGGTGCGGATCCGGCTGAATAGCCTCGCCGTTCAGGTCGAGCATCTGGGCGAGGCACCTGTCGGCCGCCTGCGCACTGACGATCGAGAGACCGAGGTTACCTACGTTCGGGCGGGCAAGCTTTACCGCGTTCGCTCGAAAGGGACCATTCTCGCTGGCGACAACGCGATGATTCCGTACATCTGTGCGGAGTTGCCGGAGGAGCAGCGGGAGGCGCTCCTGCTCACCGACCGCGCGGTGAACATGATGACCACGGTGTCGCTTCGCACCTGGGAATCGTTCGAGCGGTTAGGCATTACCGGGGTGGACAGCCCGGGGATGTTCTACAACACCTTCAATCTGCGTACACCGCGACACTTCGGAGCATACCGGCCGAGACTCGACCCTGCGAAGCCAGCGCTCGTGGGATTGCAGAGCCCGTCCGGTGTACTGCACCACAGAACCATGGTTCGAGAGTTGTTCGGCGGCAATCCGCCCGTTCCCGGCACTCCGCTGCGCGAGCAGCTGGCGGCGCTTCGGACCCGTGTGTTGAGGACCTTATTCGAGGACTTCGAGCGTCGAATCCGGAAACAGCTTGCGAGAGTCCTCTCGCCCGGCGGTTTCGATCCCGCCCGCGACATCGAGGCCATCACGATCAATCGTTGGCCGCACGGGTTCGCGATGGGAACCAACGCGCTATTCGATCCCGCCGAGTGGACGGGCGAAAGCCACCCCGCCGTCGTTGGTCGTCAGCGGCTCGGGAGGATCACCATCGCGAACTCCGACGCGGCCGGCCTGAGCCTCGCACAGGCGGCGATGGATGAGGGCTATCGTGCCGCGACCGAATTGGTGCCTCGGAACTACGGGTACTTCAACGAGATCTGATCTCGAGGCTTATGCGTCAAGCCATGCCGCGAGCCTTGATCGTTCGCGGACCAGCCCATCCTGGCTGAAGTGGTGAACTCGAAGCTGCCAGTAGGACGTGCCAGCGCAACATGGAACGGTTGGCCATTGAACTCGTTGAGCATCGGCTTGCCGCTGCTCCTCATGATGCCCGGTATATCAACGCTTGCGGTTCTGAGCTCCAAGTTCGCTTCGAGATCAATTGGTAGGAACAACGTCTCGCAAAACTCTGAGCATGTGGACGCGAATACGGCAAACATATTGCTCAGGGGTTCGCATGCCTCGCCCGAGATAATTGTCTCCAGCGCCACCCGTTGAGCCTCATCCGCACGCTCGCCGACAACAACTTGGCGCTTGCCATTGCCCTCCGCGATCTCGCCAGGCCATTTGTACAGCCCCGCCCAATTCAACCCGGCGAGTGGCGTGTCGTTGAAATGGCCTTCGACGATGTGGCCGACGAAGGCCGATTGGCAGTAGCCATGGGTGCTCGGCAAGTTGAACTGGCAACCACAATTCACAGCGCAATTGCAGTTGTCGTAGGTTTCGCTCTTGAATAGCCATCGATGAGCCATCTCGCCGATCCTCCTTGGTCGGTCACTCAGCCTACATCCTACGGGCTCGAGATCGGGACGGCCGTCGCACGCCACCGGTGGGCGCGTGGCTCAGAAGGTGTCCTGCTTGAGCTTGAACGTGTCGGCCAACTCCGGGCTGCGATCGTCACCCGCGACGCGATAGGCGACGTACTCGCCCAGCATGATGCCGTGCTTGTAGCCGTGGCCGGAGCCGCCGCCGACGATCCAGACGTTGTCCATCTCCGGGTGGCGGTCGACGATGAAGTGATCATCGACACTGTTCTCCAACTGGCACACCCGCGACTCGAGCACCGGCTGGTCGGCGAGCGCCGGGAAGGCGTGCGCCACGAACCGGCGCGCCTGCTCGATCTCCTCGGCGGTCACGATTCGCTCGCCGGTGTCCGGATCGAACGGGATACTGTCCAAATAGGGTCGCACCTTCCAGCCACGGCCCTCGATGCTAGGAAAGCCGTAGGCGCCCTGCATCTCCCAGGTCGGACAGTTGGGGTAGATGAACCGGTTGTCGTCGGTCGGCACGCCGTACCAGAAAGTGCTGCCGCGCGGAGTCTGGAGCCTGTTGTTCATCACGGTGGGGAACACCTTCGGCAGCCACGGCCCGCACGCGAAGACGAACGTGTCAGCCGACACCGGCTCGCCGGTCGAGAGCTCGAGCTCCAGTAGCTTCCCACCGGCGCGCCGCCGGGGCTTGGCCCGGGCGGTAACCAGCGTGCCGCCCTTGCTCGCGAAGGCGCCGGTGACGGCGAAACAGGCCCGTCGTGCCATGAGGACACCGGTGCTGGGCACAGAGAACCCGAATTCGAACTCCTGGTGGTTGAACTGAGGATAGCGCCGCGACAGCTCGTCGTGAGGCACGACCTCGTTGTCGATCCCGTGTCGGTCGAGCACTCTCTTGGAGGCTCGCAGGTACTCGGACCATTGGTGCGCGAGAGTGAGCTGACCCGTACGGTAGAAGAGTGGCCGCCCACCCCACTCCCTCTGGCGCGCTTCCCAACGGCCGAACGCCTGCATGACCCATCGGGTGTAGATCTCGCGTTCGCCATACTGGGCGCGGATCTGCCGAGTCTCCCCGCCGGAGGCGGCCCGTGCGTTGCCGGCTCCGTAGGCGTCGATGAGGGTGACGCGATGCCCCATCTCTCGCAAATAAAGCGCAGTCCACCCGCCGAACGCTCCCGCCCCAATGACCGCCACGTCCGCTGTTGATGCGGTCGTCGGTCTGGGCGTACGCACCACGGTAGCCTGCGTCTGCAGTCCCTTGGCGCCGCCCAATGCCAGTGCGCCAGCCCCGCTCAGCTTGAGGAAGGCGCGCCGATCATGCCGCGGCATATTTCCCTCCATCGTTCCGGTCCCATCGTCCCGGCGCCCCAGTGAGCAACCTCCGGCGAGTTTCACCGGCCGAGTCTCCAACTATACCGATGACGTTCCAGTCTATGATGCTTGCTCCAAATGACGCCCGTTCATCGGGGCCACGCCAGTCTGGGCCATTCCAGCCTGCCTTCGTCCGGGCATGCGCGACGTTCTTGCCTGGCGTTCAAGACCGACCCTGAGCGTGGCTTATCTTTTCGTGTCATCTTGTCAGCATCGAGCTACTGAGATAAGAGTTGGTACCAACCGCGAGTCAGGTCGATCTCGAAAACGCGGTTAGGAAGAAATGGGCTCGGCAAAGAGCCATGAAAACGATTCGCGACAGCTACTGAGAGCCACGAGGCACGGACGCCGCTGCGACGCGAGACGCGAGCAACCTTGCGGACGAGCACACGGCGGATGGGCTGAAGCACGTCGAGCTCAGAGCAACCAACCATCGAAATCGAACACCAGGAGGACCAGGTGTCAGACAGAGCAAGCGAATGCCCAATGTCAGGCGCGAACACTGCGATCGGCAGCTCCCCGACCCGACAATGGTGGCCGAATCAGCTGAACCTGAGGATTCTCCACCAGAACTCTTCGCTGTCCGATCCCATGGGCCAGGAGTTCGACTACGCCGAAGAGTTCAGCGCTCTCGATTTGGATGCCCTGAAGAGCGACGTCATGTCGGTGATGACGATCTCACAGGACTGGTGGCCGGCCGACTATGGCCACTACGGACCGCTCTTCATTCGCATGGCGTGGCACAGCGCCGGCACGTACCGCATTGGTGACGGCCGCGGTGGCGCAGGCTCCGGTACGCTCCGCTTTGCGCCCCTCAACAGTTGGCCGGACAACGCGAACCTCGACAAGGCGCGCAGGTTGCTCTGGCCGATCAAGCAGAAGTACGGCCGGAGACTCTCGTGGGCCGACCTAATGATCTTCACGGGCAACTGTGCGCTGGAGTCGATGGGACTCAAGACGTTCGGTTTCGCCGGCGGGCGCGAGGATGTCTGGGAGCCCGAAGAGGACGTCAACTGGGGGCCGGAGGAAACCTGGCTCGGAGACGAGCGCTATAGCGGCGACAGGGAGCTTGCGAATCCTCTCGGTGCCGTTCAGATGGGCCTGATCTACGTGAATCCGGAAGGCCCGAACGGCGAGCCCAGCGCGCTTGCCGCGGCCCGGGACATTCGAGAGACGTTCGCGCGCATGGCCATGAACGACGAGGAGACGGTTGCGCTCATCGCCGGTGGGCACACCTTCGGCAAGACGCATGGCGCCGGCTCGGAAGAGCATGTCGGCGCCGAGCCCGAGGGTGCCGGCCTCGAGGAGCAAGGCCTTGGCTGGACGAGCAGCTACGGTAGCGGCAGAGGCGGCGACGCGATCACCAGCGGGTTAGAAGGTGCCTGGACACCCACCCCAGTTGCCTGGGACA
>DASCOT010000156.1:0-7403 GCA_036012155.1 Acidobacteriota bacterium | reverse complement strand
CTCGGTGGTCAGGGTCTCGTTGAAAAGATAAGGGATGACACACCGTTGGCGGTGCTGTCAGGCAAGCCCAAGTTGTTGAGCTCCTACTTCGCACAGCGCTTCGCTCAAGTGACCAATCCGCCTATTGACTCCATTCGCGAGCGCGCGGTGATGAATCTCTCGAGCAACCTCGGACGGCGGCGTAACTGGCTCGCCGAGACACCCGAGCACGCTCGCCAGGTGCGGCTAGCCAGCCCGATCATCTCGGATACCGACCTCGACCTCATGCGAAGTCGCTTCACACCGGGGAAGGTCAGGGAGATCTCGCTGCTCTGTGACGTGACCGGAGGTGTGGCAGCGATGCGCGAGCACCTCGACACGGTCTCGTTCGCTGCCGAGGAAGCTGCCAAGAGCGGTTGCGAGTTGCTGATCTTGAGCGATCGTGGCGTCAACTCCGACAACGCTCCACTGCCGATCCTGCTTGCCGTTGGGGCCGTCAACAACCACCTTCTGCGCGTCGGTGAGCGACTCCAGTGCGATATCGTCGCCGAATCGGGCGAGCCGCGAGACGTGCATCAGTTCGCAACCCTTATTGGGTATGGGGCGGGAGCGATCAATCCATACTTTACTTACCGCTCGATTCTCGAGCACTTTGCCGGCGACGAAACGCCTGGACGCCGCCCGGCAGAGCTGCTCTCCCGGTATCGTGAAGCGCTCAATAGCGGGTTGCTCAAGATCCTTTCGAAGATGGGTATCTCGATCCTGTCGAGCTACCGCGGTGCCCAGATCTTCGAGGCCGTGGGCATCAATCGCGGTGTGATCGCCCGTTGTTTTTCCGGCACACCGTCCCGTATCAGCGGAGTCGGCCTCAAAGAGATTCTCACCGACGCCTTTGTCCGGCACTGGCATGCCTTTGGCGATAATGCGCTCAGCGCTCCGCCCGACGCCGGCCTCTATCGGTTCAGGAGGAAGGGTGAGGCGCACGCATGGATACCCGCGATGCACCGGGCGATGGTCGACCTCCGCCGGGAGCCCGATTCGGCATCGCATTATCGGAAGTTTGCGCTGGCCGGCGACAACCATGCGCCGATCGCTATTCGAGACCTACTCCGTTTCAAACGAACTCAGGAGTCACTGACGATTGATGAGGTCGAATCCGTCGAGTCGCTCCGAACGCGGTTTACCACTGCCGGGATGTCGCTCGGCGCCCTTTCTCCAGAAGCTCATGAGGCCCTGGCCGTTGCGATGAACCGCATTGGTGGGAGAAGCAACACCGGAGAGGGCGGCGAGGATTCGGGGCGCTTCTATCCACTCCCCAGCGGCGATAGCAAGAACAGCGCCATCAAACAGGTCGCTTCGGGGCGCTTTGGTGTTACCGCCGAATACCTGGTGCACGCTACCGAGATCGAGATCAAGATGGCGCAGGGATCCAAGCCAGGAGAAGGCGGTCAGCTCCCCGGCCACAAGGTCAACGGTCTGATCGCGCGGCTGCGCCATTCGGTACCAGGGGTGACGTTGATTTCACCACCCCCACATCACGACATCTACAGCATCGAGGACTTGTCCCAGCTCATCCACGACCTCAAACAGGTCAACCCCGAAGCGAAGATATGCGTGAAGCTGGTGGCCCAGACAGGCGTAGGAACCGTGGCCGCAGGTGTCGCCAAGGCGCTGGCGGATATCATCCTCATCAGCGGCCACGATGGCGGTACCGGGGCATCGCCGCTCGCCTCGATCAAGCACGCTGGCGGGCCCTGGGAGCTCGGCTTGGCCGAGGCACAGCAGGTGTTGATGCTCAACAACCTGCGCGAGCGCGTGACGCTGCGGACGGATGGTGGTCTCAAGACCGGTCGCGACGTCGTTGTCGCGGCGATGCTCGGCGCCGAGGAGTTCAATTTCGGAACTGCAGCCCTTGTTGCCCTCGGGTGCGTCTACGTCCACCAGTGCCATCTCAACACCTGCCCGGTGGGCATCGCGACCCAGGATCCCGCGTTGCGCAAGAAATTCCACGGCCGTCCGGAGGTGCTCGTCGGTTATCTGACGCAGATCGCCCAGGACGTCCGCGAGATCCTGGCGCAGATCGGCGTTCGCTCCCTCGACGACATCGTGGGTCGGGCTGACCTTCTCGAGCAGATCGGCGTCGACGGTTACCCGGCGACGGCTCTGGTGGATCTATGGCGGTTGATACCGCCGCCACCAGATGGAGTGGCTCGGCGGCGGCGGTGGAAGCGCAATCACCGGTTGGAGGCACCGCTAAACGAACGCCTCGTGCGTCACGCTCGCGGCGCCATCGAGGGCGGCACGCCGGTGAAGCTGCAATACAAGATCGGCAATGCCGACCGCACGGTGGGGGCCACGTTGGCAGGAGAAATTGCCCGCCGCTACGGTGAGACAGGACTGCCGCCGGGGACTATAGAGGTCTTGTGCGAGGGCAGCGCCGGCCAGAGCTTCGCGGCCTGGTGCGTCAATGGCATGCGTCTGATTCTCCGCGGTGAAGCCAACGACTATGTCTGCAAGGGCATGAGCGGGGGAGAAGTCGTGCTCAGAACACCACAGGGTACCGAGCCGCGGCCCGAGGAGGACGTCATCATGGGCAACAGCGTCATGTATGGGGCCACCGGCGGCTATCTGTTCGCCCGCGGAACAGCCGGTGAGCGCTTTGCCGTTCGCAACAGCGGCGGGCACGACGTTGTCGAAGGTGTGGGCGACCACGGTTGCGAATACATGACCAATGGGGTCGTCGTGGTCCTGGGTCGTACAGGCCGTAATCTTGCTGCCGGCATGACCGGTGGGACGGCCTATGTCCTCGACGAGCACAAGAAGTTCGCCGGTCGTTGCAATCTCTCCACCGTTACCCTCGGCCCGGTCGCCGAATCCACAGATCTTGAGCTCCTGCGGGGGCTGATCGAACGTCACACCGAGTTGACCGCCAGCTCGATCGGTGCGCGCATACTCGATTCTTGGGAGGTCTCGAGCCGCCAGTTCTGGCAGGTCGCGCCCGCCAGCGGCGATACCGGAGCTCAAGAGTGCGAATCTGTGCAAGCTGCGGCTTCCGTGCCACTCTCGCTTCTCGCTCGACTATGAGGTACCGGGACCGGAGCATTACTGAGGCCGACCTACACGCGACTAGGGGCGATAGCGCAGCGCCTCCAGCGCATGCTGCTCCTGTACCCCGGCGGCACCGTCGAGATCAGCGATGGTCCGCGCCACCCGTAGCATCCGATGCCAGGCGCGGGTGCTCAGACGTAGGTCGTCGGCGAATCCGCGGACCTTGCTGAGGAGCGACGGTCCCAGGCCACAGGCAACGTCCAGGCGGCGCGCCGGTAGTGTCGTGTTGAGCCCCGTCGGCTCGCCGGCGAAGTGGCGATTGCGCTGGCGCTGCAGCTGGCGTGCGGCGATTACGCGTTTGCGTACCTCGTCAGTAGGTTCTCCAGCGTCGGCATGGACGAGCTCGCGTAGGCAGGTGCGCTCGACGGCGACGAAGATGTCGATGCGGTCGAGCAGGGCGCCGGAGACCCGACGGCGGTAGCGGCTGATCTCGAGATCGCCGCAAGTGCAGCCGTCGTCCCCGGGGCCTCGGCCGCAGGGGCACTCGTTCATTGCCGCCACGAGCTGAAAACGCGCCGGGAATCGACAGGTCTCATTGGCGCGCACGACGAGTGCCTCACCCTGTTCCAAAGACTGCCGCAGAGACTCGAGGGCGTGGCGGCGGTACTCGGGTAGCTCGTCGAGGAAACAGGACGCCGTGTGTCGCGAGGCTGATCTCGCCAGGGCGTAGCGGGGAGCCACCACCCATCAGACCTGCTGAGGTGATTCCGTGGTGAGGGGCCCGGAACGGGCGTGCCTGAAGAAGCCCGCGGCCGTGAAGCCCTCCCACCACTGAGTGCACGGCGCTTACCTCCAGAGCTTCGTCGAAGTCCAGCGGCGGCAGAAGCCCGGGCAGGGCCTGGGCCAGCAGAGTCTTTCCGGCGCCCGGGGGACCGCTCATCAGCAGATGATGTCCTCCCGCTGCGGCAAGCTCGAGCGCGCGCCGCGCCACCCTCTGCCCTTTGACGTCGGCGAGGTCGGTGCGGAGAGCGGTCTGAGGTTCTTCCGGCATCCCGCCGCTGCCGACGGCGAGATCGCGCTCGCCACGTGCCCAGGCCACCGCATCGCCGAGCGAATCGATCGCCAGTGCCTCGACGTCGGGGACGGCGCTGGCCTCGTCGACATTGGCGGTCGGAACCAGAACGCGCCGCAGGTCGGCGGCGCGTGCCGCCATGGTGGCCGGTAGAACGCCCGGTACCGGCTGAGTGCGGCCGTCCAGCGAGAGCTCTCCCAAACATACGGTGCCCTCGAAGGGCTCTAGCGGTACGGTGCCATCGGCCACCAGCAGCGCCACCGCGATGGGCAGGTCGAGAGCCGAGCCCCTCTTACGTGTTCCCGCGGGGGCCAGGTTGATGGTCGTGCGCCGCGGCGGCAGCGCCAGCCCGCAGTGGCTGCAGGCGGCGTGTATCCGGTCGAGACTCTCGCGCACGGCGCTGCCCGGCAGGCCGACGATGGTCTGGCGTGGAAGGCCCTTGCCGCGGTGCGCCTCGACGGTAATGAGGGTTGCGTGCACACCGCTGATCACCGCCGAGCGGATGCGCGACAGCGCGGCCCGCTCGTCGTCCTGCACAGGCCTCCTGACGGGGTGAGCCCCGGTCTCGTCTCACGTCTCGGCGACGGGTTCCCCGCCAGGAGACGGCCAGCGCAGGGTAGTTTCTCGCCCCTGGGGGTGATTTCGTGTATGACGTGGCAATGGAACCCGAAACCAAGGTGACGGCTGCCGGCGGCATCCTCGAGCGCCGCGGCACGGCGGGCATCGAGATAGCCGTCGTTCACCGCCGGCGCTACCAGCACGTCGACGGATCGGCGGGGGACTGGGTCTTGCCGAAAGGCAAGGTCGAGGCGGGCGAGAGCATCGAAGAGGCGGCCCTGCGTGAGGTGGCCGAGGAGACCGGCTACGCGGCTCAGATCGTCGGGCCGTCGTTTCGTCTCGAGTACCTGGTGGCGGGTCAGCCGAAGGCCGTCTGCTTCATCCGAATGGCGGCCTTGGCTGTGATTGGCGAAGTCGATGCCTCGGAGGTCGATACCGTGTGTTGGTTACCGCCAGCGCAGACGATCGCACGCCTTACGTACGCCAACGAGCGGCAGATGGTAGCGCAGGTCTACGGCCTTGATGGGGATGCTGGCTGAGTCGCCACAGGGGTCGCCGAGGGTGGTGTCTCGTCCTACTGCCCGGTGCCGATGGTGTCGCGGATGACCAGCCGGTTACCGGGAAACAGCGTCGTGTTTGTGGCGATGCCGTTCCAGGCGCAGAGCTTCGCGACGGTTACGCCGAACCGTTGCGCGATACGACCCAGGGTGTCGCCGCGCCGTACCGTGTACGTGGTGGCGGCCGAGCTACCGTCGGTGTGCAGGGTGAGCTTGTCGCCGGGATAAATGCGGCTCGACGACAGGCTGTTCCAGGCGCGCACGTCGCGCAGCGATACTCCGTGCCGGCGCGCGATGGCATCGAGGGTATCGCCACGGCGTACGGTGTAGGTGATCTCTTGGGCAGAGGAGGCAGCCCTTTGAGGGCTTGTTGTGGGCTCGTCGGTGTTGGCGGCGACGGTCGACGTGTTGGTTGCCATGCCGCCGTAGTAGATGTCGAGTGTGTCGCCCTGATTGAGGCGATCCGACCGAAGACCATTCCATCGCTTCACGTCGACCACCCTGGTGTCGTAGGCGCGCGCGATCAACCACAGGCTCTCGCCGCGGCGAACGGTGTGTACGACCTTGGCGCCGCGCTCCACGCCCGACCGCTCGACCAACTCGGGGCGCACACTGCTCGGCACGGCGACGCTACCGGCAGCCTGGGCAATGGGAATCAGCAGCGTCGTGCCGACGCGAACCCGGCGCGGATCGCGAATGCCGTTGTAGTCGGCGACGGCGCGCCACGACAAACCGTAGTCGTCGCCGATCTTCGACAGCGTCTCACCGCGACCGACAACGTGCTCGGCGACGCGTACGCGATCGTCGACCGGAATGGCGGCGTAGGCTCCGCGGAATCTCTGCGCGTGGCCGGCGGGAACTCGCAGGGTGTACTCGGCGATCCTGGGCGTCGTGCGCCGTAGCAACTGCGGATTCAGGTCCTGGATCGTCTCGAGCGTCGTCCCGGCCGCCTCGGCGATGACCTGGAGATCGGTCATCGAGTCGATGGTGACCTCATCGAACACGAACGGCGGTTGCTCCTCGATGAGGAAGTCGTAGCGATCCGGCTCCGAGCCGATGAGGATGGCGGCGAGGATCTTGGGAACGAACTCGCGGGTCTCGCGCGGCAACGTTCGGGTTGCGGCCAGGCTCCAGAAGTCGCTCGTATTGGTGCGCCGAAGGGCGCGCCCGACACGGCCTTTGCCGCCATTGTAGGCGGCGATTGCCAGGTGCCAATCGTTGAACTCGGCGTAGTAGTCGAGAATGAAGCGCGAGATTGCCTCGGTCGCCTTGACCGGGTCGCGCCGCTCATCGACGAAGTAGTCGACGCGCAGGCCATAGAGACGCGCGGTGGGGGCCATGAGCTGCCAGAGCCCTACCGCACTGGCCCGCGACCGTACAACAGGCTTGAACAGGCTCTCGATGAGGGGGATCCACGCCAGCTCGGCAGGCACGCCGGCCCTGGCGAACGTCTCGAGGATCAAGGGCATGTAGCGCTGGGCTCGCTCGAGCCCCCCCTGGATGAATTCGCGGCGTTGCGTCGACAGGAATTTCACCGCTTCGATGACCCGCGGGTTGTCCACTGGCACGGGGATCGTGAAACGCGGCAGAGCCGGTAGCGTGTCGGCGAGGCGGGCTCGGAGCATATCGATCTCGGCGGAGCTGAGCATCGGGATCTCCTCGCTGGGGAGCTCGGGCGCGCTAGCCTCGACCGGGATTAGGTAGACGTCGAGCTGTTGTGTGTCGACCTGGTTGATGACGCTGTTGAAGGCGCTACGGAACTCCGCCTCCCGGCCCGGCGGAATGTCGGCCTCCATGAAAACGCTGATCGCGGCGTCGAAGTGTTCCTGGGCGGCCGCTTCATCGCCGGTTCGCAGTGCCTCCGCCCCTAGGCCGTACAGCCGATCCGCTTCGACGCGCAGCTCCTCTACGGTGGGTTGGGGCTCTTCGATGACCGTGGGCGGTTGGAGCTCGGGTGGTGGTGCCGACGCCCGGGCGCAACCGATGGCGGCGACGGCGCCCAGAATGAGCAGGACGACGGCCGGCTTGCGGCTCGGTGAGTCAGCGTCGCTGGAACAGATCGTGGTCTTCACCAAACTCGTACGCCAGGGGAGTGATGATCGTATCTGGGCCGATGCGTATGGTCTCGCCTCGTTCGAGTGCGCGCCGCACGTCCGCCTCGGCAACGAAATCAACCGGTGGTGCAACCG
>DASCOT010000155.1:0-21813 GCA_036012155.1 Acidobacteriota bacterium | reverse complement strand
GGCGCTCATCGAGATGGTCGCCGAGAGCAACGAAGAGCTCATGGAGATCTATTTCGAGGAGGGTGGCCTTACCAGCGACCAGCTTGCCAACGGCGTCCGCCAGGCGGTTCTCGGAAAGCGCTTGTTCCCTGTGCTTTGCATGTCGGCGGCGCGCAACATCGGCACTGACCGGGTGCTCGATGCATGCGTCAGGCTTCTGCCGTCGCCTCTGGATCGTCAACAACTCTTGGCACGTGAGGAGAGTGAGGATGTATGGATTGACGCCGACCCCGACGCTCCTTTCGCCGGCCTGGTATTCAAGACCGTCTCCGACGCATTCGCTGGTCGCATCAACTACGTGAAGTCCTTCACCGGAACCACCAAGGCCGATGCCACCGTCGTTAACGCGCGCACCGGGTCGAACGAGCGGCTCTCCAACATGTCTTCCGTACAGGGGAAACAGCTCGAGCCCATCACCGAGGCCGTGGCCGGTCAGATCTTCGCGGTCACCAAACTCAAAGACACGGGAACCTCGGACACGCTGCGCGACAAGGCAAGCAAGGCGGTGGTCGAGCACGTCGCCTTTCCAAAACCAGCGATCTCCTTCGCTCTGGAGCCGGAGAGCAAGGGCGACGAGGAGAAGATCAGCAACGCCATTGCGCGCCTCAAGGACGAGGATCCGACGCTCGGTGTGGAGCGGGATCCGCAAACCCACGAGCTCCTGCTATCGGGCATCGGTCAACTCCACGTCGAAGTGACCCTAGCGAAGATGAAGCGCCGCTACGGGGTGAACGCCAAGCTGCATCCGCCCAAGGTCCCCTACCGGGAAACGATCCGCGCCACCGCGGAGGCGGAAGGGCGCCACAAGAAGCAGTCGGGCGGCCGCGGACAGTTCGGCGTCGCCAAGATCACGGTTGGCCCGCTTCCAGCCGGAAGTGGCTTCCAGTTCGAAGACAAGATCTTCGGCGGGTCGATCTCACAGTCGTATCGTCCGGCGGTCGAGAAAGGCGTCATCGAAGCCTCGGCGCGGGGCGTGCTGGCCGGATACCCGATGGTCGACTTCAAGGTCCAGCTGACTGACGGCAAAGAGCACGCCGTCGATTCTTCGGAAATGGCGTTCAAGATCGCCGGGTCGATTGCGTTCAAGGAAGCTGTGCCGCGAGCGCGGCCGGTGCTGCTCGAGCCCATCATGAAGCTGGAGATCAACGTGCCGGACGATTCGATGGGTGATGTGATGGGCGACCTCAATTCCCGGCGCGGGCGCGTGCAGGGAATGGATCCCCGCAAGAACCGGCAGATCATTCACGCGGAGGCACCGCTCGCCGAGCTACTCAGCTACGCTGTGGAGTTGAATTCGCTCACTGGTGGGCGCGGCACGTACACCATGGAATTCTCCCGCTACGACGACGTGCCGCCGAACGTCGCTCAGAAGGTGATCGACGCAAGCAAGAAAGCTGCCGAGGCAGCCAGCTAGTGGTCGGTACCTGGGCGGCCTCGACAAACGGATTCGCCTCGGCGTTCCGAGCCGGCTGGGTGCCAGCAGCCGCGTTGGCGATGGTGTTGCCAGCCTATGCGGCCACCGGGCAGTTGGTGGGCGATCGAGCCGAATCAACTGCGATCGTCGCCACCAGCCCGGTAGCGCGCGGAGAGACGCTCCGGGCGGCAGTGGAGCTCCGCGTTGCCGAGGGGTTCCACGTCAACGCGAATCCCGCGTCGGAGGATTTTCTGATTGCCACCGAGGTGAGCCTCACCGAGGCAGACGGCTTCGCTATCACCGAGGTCTTCTATCCGCCCGCTCACGAGCTCACGTTCGGGTTCTGGGATGGCCCGTTGCGCGTTTGGGAGGGCTCCATCGTGGCCGGCGTAGTGCTCGCGATCGACGAGACGGTTGGGCTCGGGTTCCACGATCTGGAGTTCGTCGTGCTCTATCAAGCGTGCAACGACGAAGCTTGTTTTGCACCTGCCGAGACTACCTACGAGCTCGGCATCGACGTCGTCGAAGAGGGCTCTGCTACGCGCGCTCTGACCTCGCCACTGCTCAGCCGGGCGCCGTTCGAACAGCGGTGAGGCCGGATCGCTAGTCCTGTCGCGACGTGGCCTCGAACGGTCGCTGCCCACGCGGAACGTGGGTGCGAAACACGTAGTCCCACAATGGCGAGCTCACGCCGTACCAGCGCTCCTCGGCCGAGAAGTGATGCTGCAGGTGGCGCTTGCGCAGCCCTACCCCAATGCGGTTCTTGGGCTTCACGAAGTGGGTGTAGAAATGGATGTAGTCGTAGCAGAGGTAGCCGATCGTGAATCCGCCCCAGAACGGAAACAGGGTCGGAGTACCGAAAATCCAGTAGCCGATGCTCATCAGAGTCAGGTAAAGGGGTACCGCCATCATCGGCGGCGCCAGCAGCCGATCCCATTCCTGCACATCGTGGTGCAGTTGGTGCATCGGATAGAAGAACTCTTTGAGCCTCGGGTGCTTCGGCTCCCAGTGGAAGATCCAGCGATGCAGGCAATACTCGGCGAGGGTCCATGAAAAGGCGCCGAAGATCGACAGAGCGACGACGGTTCCGGCCGACAGGCCGCGCAGGTACCCCAGCCAAATGAGCGCCAACGATACTGGCCCCCAAATACAGATCGGCAGCGCCGGATGAACGCGCGTGAGCGACTCGAGGAAGTCGTTCTGGTAGAGGCGTACCTCGCGCTCTCGAGTGACCCGGGCTTTCTTCACCACCGCCATTGCCTCATTAGATTGACGCACCCTGCGCAACGCGTCGTCTCGGCCTCACAGTGTAGAACGTCGCCGAGGCGAGCGAACAGCTCCTCAGAGCCTGACCCGCACGGCCGTCCCCTCTACAACGACCTCGTATGTTCGCAACCGATCGCCCGGAGAGTTGAGGCACTCGCCGCTGGCCACGTTGAAGCGCCAACCGTGCCACGGGCAGCTGACGATGGCGCCTTCGAGATCACCATCTCCCACCGGGCCGCCACGATGGCAGCAGGTATTCTCGATCGCGTGGAACACTCCGCCGACGTTGAACAACGCGATCTCCCGTACGCCGACCTCGATCATCATGCCGGTGCCTTCAACGAGGTCGGCGACGGTGGCCACCGTCCTGAGGTCGCTCAACTCTGGGCCTCCGAGGCCGCCTGATCACAGGAGCCAAGCACTTGTCGACACCCGGTACCACACAAGGACGCGTATTCTGGCACGCTCTCTGATCGTGGACAAAGAACCCGTTCCCGACAGCAGCGCTCCCGACCGAGTCGAAGCGGCCGGCGGATCCTTCACCGACGCCGTGCAGCGGATGTTCGATGGGATCGCGCCACGCTATGACACATTCAACTGCTGGGCCAGTCTCGGCCTGGACGCCGGATGGAGGCGCGCCGCCATCCGCGAGCTCCGCTTGCCCGCCGGCAGTGCCGTGCTCGACATTGCCACAGGCACGGGCGACTTGGCGTTGGCCTCGGCAACCGCCGGCCATCGCGCAGTGGGTGTCGACTTCGCCCGCGAGATGATCAACGCTGCCCGCGTCAAGCGGTCACGTACCGACCACCGAGTACCGTTCCACGTGGCAAGCGCCGAAGCCCTCCCCTACGCTGACGCCAGCTTCGACGGCGCCCTCTCTGCGTTCGCGATGCGCAACGTCCGCCCCATCCTGCGCTGCGTGCTCACCGAGGCATACCGTGTGCTGAAACCAGGCGGGCGCCTGGTGATCCTCGAGTTCTGCGATCCGCCCTTGGCTCCGGTCCGCTGGGGCCACCGCCTCTACACGCGGGCCATCGTTCCCGGTATCGGTCGCTGGCTAACCGGCACCTCGGTCCCGTTCGACTACCTGAACCGGAGCATCGACGCCTGGGAAAGCCCGGAGTCCTTCGCCGCCATCCTCACCGAGACAGGCTTCACCGAGGTCACGTATCGCCGCCTCTCCCTCGGCACGGTGGCCCTGCACTGGGGTACCAAACCGCGTGGGTAGTCCCTACGCCGAGAACGAATGCCCGCAGCCGCAGGTCCCCGTGGCGTTCGGGTTCTTCACCGAGAACCCGCTGCCCATCAGAGTCTCGGTGTGATCGACGTGGCAGCCTTCCAAATACGGGAGGCTGAAGGAGTCGAGCAGCACCTCGATATCGCCCTGAGGGATCACCAGGTCGCCATCCTTGAGCTCGTCGAACGAAAACCCGTACTCGAATCCTGAGCAACCGCCGCCCTGCACGAAGATGCGCAGCATTTTTCCCTGGGCATCCGGCTTCGTCTGCAGGAACTCGCGTACCTTGGCGATGGCGGCGTCGGTGAACACGAGCCGCACGGTAGAGTTCGGCGACGGGGCCGAGCTTTCGGGCTGCTTGCCGGCTGTGGGTTCCATGAAGGCTCCGTGACGGCTCATTGCG
Source organism: Acidobacteriota bacterium (assembly GCA_036012155.1). Lineage (GTDB taxonomy): Bacteria > Acidobacteriota > UBA890 > UBA890 > WLXD01 > DASCOT01. The sequence goes on along the minus strand of DASCOT010000155.1, from coordinate 17,454 downwards.
ATTGATGCACGTTTCAGTAATCAGGATAAACGCGCGCTGGTTTGCTCACAAGACTCATCCGCAGCTCAGCCGAGCCGCCTACCGATATCGAGGGCAGAAGCCATCTGATTGGCGGCCCAAAGCGCCCCGAGATCGGCAAGGGCAGTGCCAACACTCTTGAACAAGGTGATCTCCTGGGCGCTCGAGCGCCGTGGCGCCGTCCCCACCGACAACTCCGCGAGATCCCCGCGAATCCCCGCGCGGCCAATCGGAATCAGGTCGTGTTCGGCGGCAAGAATCAGATCGCCAGCCTCCGAGAGCGCACCGTCGTAGCTATCGACGAACACCGCGCAACGGGCCACGGTCGCCAGCGGCAGCTCGCTTCCCCGCGGCGAGAAATTCCCCACAGCGTTGATGTGCGTACCGGGAACGATGGCCTCGTTTGCGACTACGGGGGTTGTCGATGAGGTCGCCAACACCAGCACGTCGGCATCGCGCGCTGCGTCTTCCGGTGTCGCAGCCACGGCCCCGCTGATGGCAAGCGAGTCGACCAGCGCCTCGGCCTTGGCCGGCGTACGATTGAACGCCACGATGGTCTCGACCGGCCGTACGGAGCACACGGCGGCAATCATGTCGGCTGCCAAGGCCCCCGTACCGATGATTGCCAGACGGGCGGCGTCGGCGCGCGCCAGAAAGCGGGTTGCCAAACCCGCCATGGCGGCGGTTCGACGCACCGTGAGCGCGGCCGCATCGGTCAGCAAGACGGGGGATCCGCTCTCGGTATCGAACAGCACCGCGATTCCCTGCACGGCGGCCAGGCCGCGCGACGGGTTGTCGGAGATGAAGCTATTGACTTTGGCACCCGACCCGCGCCCCTGCCAGGCGGCCGGCATGGTGAGCAGCAGTGACTCCGAGCCGTCACTGCGCACGCCGCGGATGACCGCTCGCTCTGGGACGTCGGTCTGCTCCCGAGCAGCTGCTCGGAAGACCGCCTCCATGGCATCGATGGCAGCGTCGATGGGCAGCGCCAGGTCGAGGTCGGAGGCGGAAAGATACCGCATATTCGTGGAGTGCCCTCAGACCCCGATTGGGAGGCTAGTTCTGCGTTCCGAGCTCCGCCAGCCGCACCCTTGCTCGGGTCGCCAACCGTGGCCCGTCGTTGTAGAAGAGTCGCGCATCGGCATCGGCGGCTGCCCGAGTCAAGGCTTGGCGAGCCGTCTGTATGTCGCCGTCTGATTGCGCCAGTAGAGCGGCCCCTAGCCAATAGTCCACCGCGGCCGCACCGAACGGCACATCTTCGGGCGCACGGACGCGGCGCAACATGTCCACAGCCGGCGCGAAGCGCCCTTGCTCCAGCAGCAAGTGCGCCATCTGTAGCTGCAACACCCAGCCCGGCGTCACGGCGCCAGTGGCTCCGAGGGCCGCTGTAGCCGCCGCCCACAGCGCCACAGCTCGGGCCGGATCGACATTAGTCAAGAGAGTCGGACTGGAGCCCAGTGTCACGCTCGCTATCCCGGATCCGTTGCCGCGCTCGTACCCGACCGCCAGACTGGCGAACGGTGCCGCACCCATCATCCTTGCTTCCACATCGGCAGCACCGACCACCGGCTGGCCGTTGATCGTCAGCACGCGGTCGCCAACTTGCAAGCCGGCACTAGCGGCGGGCCCATCGGGCGTCACTGCTGCGACGATCCCATCCCCATCGAGCCCGCCATCGATGATCAAAGCTCCCAGCCAGGCGCGATTATTGGCCAACGGCGCGCTGAGCTCATCGACCCAGGTAGTAAGCGCCTCGCGATCGCCACGAGGCAATCGGACGATGCCGTGCGAAAGACTCGATCCGGCTGCCCACAAGCGCAACACGATCTCTGTCGCCGGCGACGACTCCAGCTCGACGGTGACGAACACGCTAGCTGGAATCTCCTCTTCCAGGCGGCGCTGAGCCCCCTCTTCCAGCCGACCATCGCTGCGAAACTCGAGCTCGGCGATGCGCTCGCGTCGGTCCATCCGATACCAGCCCACCGCGTTGCCGAGCTCACTGACGAGATCACCGAGTACCTCGTCGCGGTCGAGCTCGTCACCACCCCGAGCACCGAGCACGGCAACCCCTGGTAGCAGACGCACTTCCAGGCTCCGTGTGGTGCCGTCCTCGAGCCGGAAGGGCATCTCGAACACGCCGGTGCCCGGCAGCGACACCATGACCCGGTGATCGCCGACCGGCAGCTCTAGGCGCACCTGATCGTTGAGGCCGTCCTGTCGCGTCGCCTGGGTAAGCTCACCATCGACGTACAAGTTGGCCGCCGGCGGCAGGCTGCGGAGTACGAGCATGCCCAGCGCCGAATCGAGATGCAGAACGCCGAGGTCATAGTCGCTCAGGTTGGGCACCTCGAGCCGCTGCCGGAACGTTCGATGGTTCGCCAACGTGACCTCGATCTCATACCAGCCTGGAAGCAACGCATCGACAGTCAGCGGTTGCGATACGGTCGCCGCCGGGTTGACGATCGAAGGTTGCGTCGCCCCGATAACCTCGCCGTTGAGCGTCAGGATTGCGCCAGGCGGATCGGTCGCCAAGCGTAGCGTCGCACTCGATCGCTCCAATGACAGGCCGACGCCCTCCGTACGGTTGTTGCGAACGCTCACCTCCTGGCTCTGGCTGGCGTACCCGATACGCCGGCCCACCACAACGTGGTCGCCGGCAAGCACGGGCAGAATGTCGGGAACATCGTCAAGCTCGCGACCATCGAGGACCACTCGCAAGTCTGCGGGGAAGCGCCCGATGCGCAGGAACCCGACCAGCCGCTCGCGGCGGCGTCGGAACCGAGCCGCGAAGTCTGCGGATACGGATTCGGGATTGATCTCGTACGTGGGAGCGAGCTCGATCACCTGGTCGAGATCGTCATCGACCTCACCTCGACGGCCGACCTCCCAAAGCGCCCTGGCCCTCGACATCAAACCGCGTCGCAGCAGCAACTGCATAGCCTCTGACGATGCCGCGCCAGAGGCGTCGAATTGCTCGATCATCCGATCCAGGAGCACGATGGCACCATCGTGGTCGTCGGCACGAATCATCGTCTCGGCACGCGAGTAGAGGATGCGGAGTTGCTCGACCGGGCCCCCCTGCGCTTCCGCCGAGCGGGGAGTGGCGACTATCGCAAGCGATGTCACGACGACGACGAGCAACGTGCGGTGAACGGCGCCGGTCAGCGCTTCGAGGCGGCTCATCGGATCACGTAGACAATGGCGGCCCCGCGATCGGCGATATACACGCGTCCCGTGCCGTCGACAGCGAGATCCCGCGGGCTGCGCATTTGTACGGCGCTCGGGAAGTCGGGGCCCAGCCGAGTAAGCGGATTGCCCTCGGCATCGAACACGTCGATCAACTTCGCATCCCGATCCAGCACGTAAATATTACCCAAACCATCGATCTCGATCGCCTCGGGTCGCCGCCAGTCCCCCTCGACGACAACCTCGTCTCGCTGCCCGTCGGCGGTGAAACGAATCACACGGCCCAGGCGACGATCGAGCACCAGCAAACGGCCGCGCCCGTCAACTGCGAGGTCGACGATTTCCTCGTCAAGGGCGGTGACCCGACGCTCGAACCCTCCATCGGGACCGAACCGCAGCACCCGCCGTGGGTCCCCGTCCAGCAGATACCAGACCCCTCCGGGTGTCCGCGCCCCACTTTGTAGATCTTCCAACGGTACTCGCCGGCCAGCTTCGTTGGCGGCGAAGCGGAGCTGTGATCCACCGAGTGCAATGACGCCCGCTTTGCGGGTTGGCAGGTACGGCAGCCCGTCAAACCCCCACCAGGGGCGACGGTGGTCATCATACGGAAGCCGGCTGACCCTCGATGAATCGGACATGATCAACAGTACGGCCGCGATGCCCTCATCGACGACGAGGAGCTGACCGTCACCGCTGGTGGCCAACGCGATCGGCCGACGCAGCTCATGATCAAGTGTGGCAACAACGCTTGCGGCGCTCCAGTAGGGCTCACCACGACGGGGTTGTAGCTTGAACCGTTGGATCAGGCCCAGGCGCTGCCGGGCTTCGATGGCAGCACCCTCGTCGCCATCCGGGCGTCCCCCCTCGGTGGCATTGATGATCCACTGCAGCAACTCGGCAGCCGAAACCCAGTCACCGTCGACGAGCGCCACGGCCGCCAACCCTAGACGAGCTCGCGACGTCCAGACCGATGGCGGCTCTTGCTCCAGCACCCGCATGTACTCGCCGCCGGCCAACGCCAACGCGCCCGATCGCCAGTGAAGATCGCCGAGGCGAACCCGAGCGGCGGCGCCCCATGACACGGTCGGCCCTGCCGCAGCGCCGAACTCGGCAACGATACGCTCGTACCCCGTACGCGCGTCGTTCAGTCGCCCCAGCTGCAAGAAACCTTCAGCTTCGGCGAACAAGGCTTCCGCCGTCTCGGCTTGGTGCGCCGCGGCGCCCGCCACCCGGCCGCCGGTAGCCAGGAGCGCCACCACCAGCACAGCACAGAACGTCAGTCTTCGGCGCATACCACCACCACGACGGTGATGTTGTCTCGACCGTCGAGCTCGCAGGCGCGCTTCGCCAGGACCTCCGCCGCGATCGCCGCTTCCCTGTTCTCCTCGACGATCCGCGCGATCTCGGCCGCAGGCGTAGAGGGAACAAGCCCGTCCGAAGCCAGCACATAGACATCCCCGGGGGTAAGAGCGCCCTCGGCGAGATCGACCTCGATCTCCTCATGGACCCCCAGGCAGCGGCTGAGCACGTGCCGCATGGGGTGGTTCTCGGCGTCCGCTTCGGTGAGCACACCATCCCGCACTTGTTGGCCCACAACGGTGTGATCTTGCGTAAGCTGTTCGATCACTCCGTCGCGAACTCGCCAGGCCCGACTGTCACCCACGTGGCCCAGCAGCAACTGTTCGCCGTCGACCACGATGGCCGTGAGCGTGGTTCCCATCCCTTCGCGTTCGGGCGAATCACGCGCATCCGTCAGGATGCCGTGATTGGCCCGGTCGAAGGCGTCCAGAACCAGGTCGAGGTCAGGTGGGTCACCGTTGTCGCGCGCCATCTGCAGCGTGTGGGCGAGCACTTCCACCGCCATGTTGCTGGCGTGCTCCCCGGCTCGGTGGCCGCCCAGGCCATCAGCGACCACGAACAGACCGAGCTCCTCTTCGGCCCGACAGGCGTCTTCGTTGTGGCGCCGAACGGTACCGACTAGCGACGTTGCTCCCGCGTGGATCCTCAGCGGCGCTCTCCATTGACTCCGGGCGAGACAGGGCAGTAATGCACCGGCGAGGGAATCTTCTTTCGGCGGTATCGACCTGTCAATAACCGACCGGCAGCGACGAGCTCACAATGTGGCGTTTCGACCGGCAACTGCCGTACCTGGTATCCTAGCCGCCGCTTCATGAAGCTGGATTGACAGGAGGTCAAGATGACAGCCGCTGACGACGCGGCCACGCCGCCCGCGGAAGGAACTTCAGAGGCCGCAGAAGCCCAGCCGGTAGCCGCCCCTGAGGCGGAAGCTGCGAGCGTCGAGAAGGACTCTAGCTCGACCAAGCCGGCAAAGAAGCCTGCCTCGGACGACAAGGCCGAAGCCGAACCGCCACCTCCACCGCCTCCCGACCCGGCCACCTGCAAGGGTATTGTGATCGGGCAGTTGGCGTTCGAAGAGTCTGTGCTGGCCGGCGAGTTCAATGACTCCGAGTTCCTTTTCTACTTGGAGCCGGCCGGCGTTCTGAATGCCAACCTGCGGTGCACGCACGCCTACCCCGCCGAGACCGTACGCGGCGGCATACTCATGACCAAGGCGGCTCGTGATGCCAAGAAGGTCTTCCTCGACGATGGGGTGAACCCCGACGAGTACGAGCTCGGTTTCCCCAAGGAGTTCGGCTACGTGAAGTCGATCCAGCATTATCTTCCGGAGTCGCGCGAGCACGCCAAGTTCCCCTGGTCGAAGAAGTACTGAGCTGCGGCAGGCTCCAGCTGCCGAGCCGTCGCGCCTGAGCGGTGCTGCGGAGACAAACGCATTGGACCGGTGGCCGGACGACCTCTGGCCCGGAGGCCAGCGCTGATGCGTCACGACCGAAGAGCCTTTCTCGGAAATGCGTTCGCCGGTGTTGCAGCAATCGGCGGGCTCGGCTTCCCTAACCCCGACGCCAGACGGCATCTCGCCTCCCTGCAGGCCACTGACCGAATCGGCGACCGGGAACGGAAGGAGCTCATCGCCGAAGCTCGGTTCGGCCGCAAGACGCTGGCGCGGAGCGGGACGGGCATGGCGATCAGCTCTCACCCCCTGGCGACGCGCGAAGCAGTCAACGTGTTGCAGGCCGGTGGCAACGCCTGCGACGCAGCCCTTTGCGTCGCCATCACGCAGACCGTTATCCAGCCTCATCTGGTGGGGATTACCGGTTACTTGACGTTGACGTACTACGAGGCCGCGAGCGGTAAGACGATGTACGTCGATGGCAGTGCAAATGTCCCGCTGGGGGCGACGCCGCCTGACGGCACTCCCGATACTTGGGGAGGAGCGGGCGTTCCGGGGTTCTGGGCCGGGTTCGAGGAATCAGTCTCGCGCTTCGGAACGAAGCCGAAGACGGAGCTCATGGTCCCCGCCATCCGCTACGCCCGCGAGGGGTTCGAGACGCATCCGTTCCTCTGGGGAGAGATCTTCATGGAGTCGGAGAAGATCGGCCGCTCCGACGCCGGACTGATGATCTACATGCCCGACAGCGCCATACCGCGCCCGGGCGAGATGCTCTACCAGGTAGAGGCGGCGGACACACTCGAGCATCTGGCCGAACGAGGCAACCAGTACTTTTACCGCGGCGATTTTGCCGAGGAGTTCTGCCGGATCTCACGCGAGAGCGGGCGCAACGTTACGCGACAGGATATGGAGCGCTACGAGGCCACGACCCAAGAGGCGGCTTCGAGCACCTATCGCGGCTACGAGGTACGCGCGCTGCCGACGGCATACCGTGACTTCAGGGGCTATGCGCTGCCTGTAATCACCGAAACTCTGGATGTTCTCGAGCTACTGGACATCCGGGCGCAGGGTCCACCCACGGAATCGCCCGAAACCATGTATCAGATGATCCGCAGCCTGACGATCGTCGAAGGAGACTACCTGAGAGACGGTTCGAACAGCCTCGACCACAGCGAGGTGGCACGCCGACGCCTCGAGCAAGTGCTGGCCGGGGAACCGGGACACGAAGCCTCGCCTGCCTCCCTACCCGAGGACACATGCGCCATCACCGTGGCCGATGAACAAGGAAATGTCGCCTGCGTGGTGCACTCATCCAACCAGGCCCCCTTCGAGACCGGTCTGTGGGTGAAGGGCGTGAACCTATGTTCCCTGCGGGTCTATGGTGGCAATCTGGGCGAGCGGGGCCTGGTGGGCCCGGGGGGCATGATCGTCTTCCAGGATGGAGCACCCCTCTTGGCCGGCGGCTCGCCGAGCCGCAGTCTGTCGCAATGCATGCTCCAGAACGCGGTCAACATCCTGGACTTCGCGATGCCGATCGAAGAATCGGTGAATCGACCGCGCGATGGGAGCTCGATCGGCGACCGCGGCATCACGATCGAGAAGGACTATGACCCAGGCGTCCGTGATGCCGTGGGGCAACGGGGCATCGACTTCGACGTTGTCAATCCCTGGAGTCTCTACCACGGTTCCTTCGACGGAGTTCACTTCGAACCGGGCACCAGCACGATGACTGCGTGCGGTGATCCGCGCCGCTGCAGCAAGGCCGAGGGCCTGTAGCGGCACGCGGCCGAACAAGGCCTTTGAAATGTTGACAAAAGAGTCAGGTTTCCGTAACCTGATCTCTGACGTGCGATCTTCCGACTAGCTCTGATCGTGCGCCTGAAGCCGCGCCGCTTCGAGTTCGGCTTCCATCTTCGGAGTCTTCCGTGAAGATCACCTCGCTCGAGGAATATGGGCTGCGCTGCATGTTGCAGCTGGCGCTGCACGCCCCGAGGCGCCCCATGACGGTGAATCAGATCGCCGCGAACGAGGGGCTCACTCCCGAGTACGCTGGCAAGCTGCTGAACCTATTGCGCCAGCAGGGACTCGTGGACAGCGTGCGCGGCCGCAACGGCGGCTTCGTGTTGGCGCGGACGGCAGACGACGTCAATCTCGGTGAGATCGTGCTGGCACTGTCCAACCAGCTGTTCGACGCGGAGTACTGCGAGCGCCACGCCGGCGCCGGGGAGGTCTGTGTACACGAGACCGCCTGCGCGCTGCGGCCGGTCTGGTCGACGTTGTCGGAGCACGTGAGCCAGCTGCTGGAGAGCATCACGCTGGCCGACTTACTGCGCTCCGAGCGGGAAATGTGTCGCGAGCTCCAACCCGCGTTTGAAGCAGTTCCGGATCTCACGAGCGAAACGCAGCTCTCAGCTGCCCCGACACTGCACAAGGTGCAGCTGCCTGAATCCAGCTGACTCACAGACGAGAATCGATTACAGGAGCAACACGGCGATGAGCGAGCAGACGCCTCTCTTCGAGGTCAAAGGCCTGCGCGTGGCGATCGAGGGCAAGGAGATCCTGCGCGGACTCGACCTGAAGATCGACCGCGGCGAGGTCCACGCACTGATGGGTCGCAACGGTTCCGGCAAGAGCACGCTTGCCTACGTGACCCTCGGACATCCGCATTACGAGGTGCTCGACGGCCAGATCCTCTACAACGGCCAGGATGTGACCGAGCTCGATACCGACGAGCGTGCCCGTCTCGGGATGTTCCTGGCGTTCCAGTACCCGATGGCGATTCCCGGTGTGACGGTGTCGAAATTCATGCACTCGTCGCTGAAGGCGCGCGACGAGAGCCTGGCGATTCGCGAATTTCGCGACAAGCTCAACGCTGCCATGGAGCTGCTCGGTGTCGACAAGTCGTTCACCAGCCGCTATGTCAACGAGGGCTTCTCGGGCGGCGAGAAGAAGCGCCTCGAGATCCTGCAGATGTTCATGCTGGAGCCAGATTTCTGCATCCTCGACGAGACCGACTCGGGCCTGGATATCGACGCGTTGAAGACCGTGGCCGAGGGGGTCAACGCAACGCGCTCGCCAGAGCGCTCCCACCTGGTCATCACCCACTACCAACGGGTGCTCAACTACATCGCTCCCGATGTGGTGCACGTGATGATGGACGGCAAGATCGTTCGCACGGGTGGCCCGGAGCTCTCGCATGCCCTCGAGGAAAAGGGCTACGAGTGGCTCGAGGACGAGCTGCTTCAGCCAGTGGAGGCATGAGTGTCGACTCGATCCGATGATCTGAACATCAACGACGAGTACGAATACGGGTTCCACGATCCCGAGGTCGCGGTCTTCAAGGCCGAGCGTGGGCTCAGCGCCGACGTGGTGCGCGGTATCTCGGCAATGAAGAAAGAGCCCGAGTGGATGCTCGAATTCCGTCTGCGCGCACTCGACATCTTCGAGTCCAAGCCGATGCCGGGATGGGGCAATGAGGAACTGCTCAACTCGATCGACTTCGACGAGATCTACTACTACCTCAAACCCACCGAGGAGCAGGGCAGGACGTGGGACGACGTGCCCGAGTACATCAAGGACACGTTCGAGAAGCTCGGCATTCCGGAGGCCGAGCGCAAGTTCCTCGCCGGCGTCTCAGCGCAATACGAATCCGAGGTCGTGTACCACTCGCTCCAGGAGGAGATCGAGGCGCAGGGCGTGATCTTCACCGACATGGACACCGGCCTGCGCGAGCACGAAGAGCTGGTGAAGAAGTACTTCGCCACCATGATCCCGCCGGAAGACAACAAGTTCGCGGCGCTCAACTCGTCCGTGTGGTCGGGAGGCTCGTTCGTCTACGTGCCTCCGGGAGTGGAGGTGGCGATCCCACTGCAGGCCTACTTCCGCATCAACTCGGAGAACATGGGGCAGTTCGAGCGCACGCTGATCATCGCCGACGAGGGCTCGCGCGTGCATTACATCGAGGGATGCACGGCACCCACCTACGTGAGCGACTCGCTGCACTCAGCGGTGGTCGAGCTGGTGGCTCTACCCGGTGCGCACCTGCGCTACACGACGATCCAGAACTGGTCGAAGAACGTCTACAACCTGGTGACCAAGCGCGCCGTCGCACACGAGAACGCCACCGTGGAATGGGTCGACGGCAACCTCGGCTCGAAGCTCACGATGAAGTTCCCGTGCGTGTACCTGGTGGGCGAAGGTGCCCACGGCGAGATCCTCTCGGTGGCTTTCTCCAACGAGGGCCAACATCAGGACGCCGGCGCCAAGATCTACCATGTCGCCCCACGTACGACCTCACGCATCACCTCGAAGTCGATCTCCAAGGGCGGCGGTCGGTCCTCATATCGCGGCATGGTGAAGGTCTATCAGGGCGCCATCGATTCGAAGGCCCATGTCGAGTGCGACGCGCTGCTAATGGACGCCGAGTCACGGTCCGACACCTATCCGACGATGGAGGTTGCCGAGGAACAGGTGCAAGTGGAGCACGAGGCGCGCGTCTCCAAGGTCGGCGACGAGCAGCTCTTCTACCTAATGAGCCGCGGGCTCACCGAAGAGGAAGCGTTGGTGATGGTAGTCAACGGATTCATCGAGCCGTTCGTCAAGGAGCTACCGATGGAGTATGCCGTCGAGCTCAATCGGCTCATCCAACTCGAGATGGAAGGCTCCGTCGGATAACCGCATGGCCGTAGCCGACACCTCTCGACGACTCTGGCCCGCACCGCTTCAGCCGAGAACGACGCCCAGGAATGACACCGATGGAAGCGACAGCACAATCCTCCGCTAACTCCGACGACTTGGGCGCGCTCGCCCGGGTGGCCGGCGAGCCCGCATGGCTCGCGCAGTGGCGCCGCGACGCTTGGGACATCTACTCTGCCGCTCCCCTACCCGATCGCGTTGCCCACCTGTGGCGCTACTCGGAGCCCGAGAAGTTCCTCCCCGACCGCATCACTCCGCTGGCCTCCAACGGCGCGGCTCCGGGAGACTCCGCCCCGGACGGCCTGGCCGGCAACCCGGCCGCGGTGGCCGTGATTGAAGACGCCGTCCTGCAGGCGTGTTGGATAGATCCGGCATGGCACGAGGCGGGTGTCGTGCTTACCGACTTGGCGACCGCGGCGCGCGAGCACGAAGATTTGGTGCGCGCCCATCTCGGCACGGCGGCGGGCGCCGAGTCGGGCAAGTTCGAGGCGCTCAACGCGGCGCTCTTTGCCGGCGGGCTCTTCCTTTATGTGCCGCGCAACGTGCGGGTCGACAAGCCGATTCACCTGTTCCAGCGCACTCGCACGGACCTGGCCGGCCTGTTCGGACGACTCTTGATCGTCGTCGACGAAGGCGCCGAGGCAACTCTATTCGACGAGTACAGCAACGGCGGCGAGAATCCACGAGTCCTGGCGAACTCGGTGGTAGAGGGCACGTTGCTACCCAACTCGCGGCTCTCCTACTTCAACGTCCAGCGCTGGGGCAGTCGCACCCGGAGCCATGCCCGACAGCGGTTCCTCGTGCAGCGCGATGCCGCCGTGACAACCGTGAACATCGGCTTGGGCGGGCGGTACAACAAGGCGAACCTCGGCAACGTGCAGCGGGGCGGCAACGCCCAGGCCGAAATGATCGGCGTGATCTTCGGCGGCGGTCAGCAACACTTCGACAACCACACTGAGCACGTGCACGAGGCTGGTAACAGCTTCTCGGACATGGACTTCAAGGTGGTGCTCGAGGACGAGGCGCGCTCGGTGTACACAGGGCTCATCCGCATCGATCTCGAGGCGCCCAACAGCGAGGCCTATCAGGAAAACCGCAACCTGATGCTCGACCCCACTTGTCGAGCCGAGTCGATCCCCGAGCTAGAGATCCTCAACGAGGAAGTTCGCTGCACCCATGGCGCCACCGTAGGACCTATCGACGAGGAACAGGTCTATTACCTGCGTACTCGCGGCCTGCGCGAGTCTGAGGCCGAGCGATTGATCGTCGAGGGCTTCTTCGGACCGGCGCTCGACCGCATCGATGATGACGAGCTCCGCGAGCGGTTGTGGGGCCACATCAACGCCAAGCTAGCCGGCAGGGACTGATGATGGGTACGGCGACACCGAAGTGGATCGAGGTAGCAGCATCGGATTCGATCGCCGATGGCGAGGCGCGCACGTTTGCGGTAGACGGCCGTCGAATCGCGGTGGCTCGCGCCGAGGGCGAGCTGTTCGCGGTTCAAGACCTGTGTACTCACGACGACGGACCGCTCGGCGAAGGGCGGCTTCAGGGGCACGCCATCCAGTGCCCGCGTCATGGAGCACAGTTCGACGTCCGCACCGGCGAGGTGCTGTCGATGCCGGCGGTCGTGCCCATCGCGACTTTCCCGGTCCAAGAGCAGGACGGCAAGGTACTGGTCGGGATGCCTGAAGTCACCAACACCACAGCCGATTCCGGCGACGACTGGTAGGCGGATACCGGTGCCCACGTCAGCTGCGAAAGCTACCGAGCCGCCAGCGATCGACGTCGCGCGGGTACGCGCCGACTTCCCGATCCTGAGCCGTGAGGTGCACGGCAAGCCGCTCGTCTACCTCGACAACTCCGCAACTACGCAACGACCCGAGGCGGTGATCGAGGCCATTGCCGGCTTCTACCGCACATGCAACGCCAACGTGCACCGTGGCGTGCACGCGCTGTCTGAGGAAGCCACCGATGCCTATGAGGGCGCCAGAGCCCGGGTGGCGAGCTTCCTGAATGCCGCGACCCCCGACAGCGTCGTCTTCACCCGCAACACCACGGAGTCGATCAACCTCGTCGCGCACTCCTGGGCACGCCGACACCTTCGTGCCGGCGACGAGATTCTGCTCAGCGTCACCGAGCACCACAGCAATCTCGTCCCCTGGCAGCTACTTTCCAAGGAGATCGGCTGCAAGCTGCGATTCCTCGACATTGACGACGAGGGCCACCTGCGCATCGATCAGATCGACGAGGTCCTCAACAAACACACTCGTCTGGTGGCGATCACCCACGTCTCCAACGTGCTCGGCACGATCAACCCGATTCCGACCATCGCCTGCGCCGCCAGGTCGGTCGGCGCCAAGGTGCTGGTCGACGGCGCTCAGGGCGTGCCGCATGGCCCAGTAGATTTCAGTGCGCTGGACTGTGATTTCTATGCCTACTCGCCGCACAAGGCACTCGGCCCACTCGGTGTCGGCGTGCTGCTGGTAGACCGCGATCTGATGGAGGAGATGGACCCCTTCCTCGGCGGCGGCGAGATGATTCGCGACGTGACGCTCGAGCGCAGCACCTGGGCCGCGGCACCGCACAAGTTCGAGGCGGGAACGCCGTCGGTAGCCGACGCCGTAGGGCTCGGCGCCAGCATCGATTACCTCGAGTCACTCGGCATGCAGAACATCCGCCGCCACGAGGTCGACATCAACGAGTACCTGTTCGAGCGGCTGCAGGAGCTGCCGTGGCTGACGATCTTCGGACCCAAGGACCCGAGCGACCGCTGTGGGCTGGTGACGTTCAACGACAATCAGATTCACCCGCACGATCTGGGGACTGTCCTCGATCAACACGGCGTGGCCATTCGCGCCGGCCACCACTGCGCCAAGCCGCTCATGCGACGGCTGGGGGTGATGGCCAGTGCCCGCGCTTCGTTCTACGTCTACAACGACAAGAGCGAGGTCGACGTGTTGATCAACGCGCTGCTTGCGGCGCGCAAAGTATTCGGCCTCTCGGCCTGACCCCCCGGAGCCAACGGATGCAAGGACTCGACGATCTGTACCGGGAGGTCATCCTCGACCACTACCGGACCCCGCACGGCTCCGGCGAGATCGCTGCCCCGTCGGTGCAGGTCGAGGGCTTCAATCCGCTGTGTGGCGATGAGCTGGTAATGAGCCTCGACATCGACGAGGGCCGTATCCGAGGACTCTGCATCAAGCCTACGGGCTGTTCGATCTCCGTCGCCTCGGCCTCGATGCTGGCGCAACAGCTCGAGGGCAAGACCCTCGACGAGGCCATCGAGCTCAAGGAGACCTTCAAGGCGGTGATGAGGGGCGCCGATTGGCCCCCCGGAACCGACCCGGGCGACCTCGAGGCGCTCGAAGGAGTGAAGAACTTCCCGGTTCGCATCAAATGTGCGCTGCTCGCCTGGATGACGCTCGAACAGGCGCTGGCGCAGCACGACCCGAAGCTCGCCTCGCAGGTCGAGGCCGACAAGGACATCGAAGTCAGGGCCCACTAGGCACGCTGCGGGACTGAGCGACCCGCGTCGAGCGCGGCCCTGGAACAGGCCAACGGAGCACCGTCATGTCGTTACCGAGCAAGGAAGAGGTATTCGAAGCGCTGAGGCCAATTACGGATCCGGAGATGAACGTCTCGATTGTCGATCTCGGGCTCATCTACGACGTCGAGGCAGAGGAGGAAGACAGCCGCCTGCACGTGAAGATGACCCTTACGTCGCCGATGTGCCCGGTTGGCCCCCAGATCATGGGAGCGGTACACACCACCTGCCTGCAGTTAGAGAACGTGGAGGACGTCGATGTCCAGCTGGTCTGGACGCCGCCGTGGGATCCGCGCGCCATGGCGACTGAAGACGTCAAGATGATGCTAGGGATCTGGGACTGACTCCCGACCCACGGAGATCAGCCACCTGACCGGTCCACGACCCCACCTGCAGGCTATGCTAACCTGGATTCTACGCTGCTGTCTGCCGCCTGCCGCACCGTCCCTGAGGAACTACAACCGTGATTCGTTCCCGCGCCCTGGTGCTATTTGCCGTGATCCTGGCGGCAGCTCCGGCGTACGCGCAGGACTCACCGACCACGGAGGAAGTGCTGTACGCACTCCAGGACGTAAGCCTGACCCTCGACAGTCTGCAGGTACGCTCCACCCTGGCGACCGACGTCGGCGGCAGTGCCTTGTTGCAACTGGGTGATGGCACGCTCATCGATGTTCGCCTCGCCGCCGCTGCGGACAGCGGCTGGTCGGTGCGCGATATCTCGATGGTCGCCGGCAGCGGCGACACCTTCCGGGGGTGGACGCGGGGGTGGCGCGACCGCGTCAGCGCGGCGGAGAACTTCCTCGCCGGTGTGGCGACGCCTGGCCAGCCGACTCGAACAGCCGAGGAGCTGGCACCGCTGTCGTGGTTCGAGGATCCGGACCAGAGCACCCGTCTGTGGGGCATGAACCCGGTGACGTACCGGATGATGCAGGCACTGCAGATGATGCCGACATTGCAGGGTCCGACGGGCGCCGGCGGCGCCACCAACCCGGTGCCCCGCACGCAGCAATAGCTCCGCGACGCGGCACGAACTCCGGCGACGTCCCGGCCAGGCAGCGTGACCCCTAGAACCTGCGGCGGCGACCACCCTCCAGATTACGCGGCAGCTCCGAGCTCAGCTGGATGTGGACCCGATAGTCGGACACCCCGGCCCAGTCGGCCACCATGTCGGCCGTCGGCATTCCCATGCTCGGATCACGCGCCTCCGCGCCCGGATCAGCGCCGAACGCCGCGGCCTCGTCGCCGGTGGCAATCATCACCGCCAACTCGCCCGATTGGACGTCCATCCCGTCGGGAATCCGTACCATGCAGTGGTTGGAGCTCATCTCGCTGACGAAGGGACACCGCGTGCCACGAATCCATACGTGTCCACCGCCAACCACCGCTTCCGGAGGATATCCGTCGGAGTAGCCGATCGGCAGCAAGGCGATCGTTTGTGGAGTCTCGGCCACGTACACGCGGTGGTACCCCACCGACTCGCCTTGACGCAGCGCCTTCACCCCCACCACCCGAGCCCGCAGCCCCAGCACCGGCTTCAGTCCCAGATCCGGCTCGCGGTCGCGCGCCGCGCGTGACGGGTAGTGCCCGTACAGGAGAATCCCTGTTCGCACCATGTCGAGGTGCGCGTCGGGCATCGCCAGCACAGCGGCGCTGCTGGCGGCATGGCGGCGTCCGATATCGATGCCCTCTACCACGGCCCGCTCGCAGATCTCGTTGAATCGTCCAAGCTGCACCCGGTCGAATTCCTCGTCCTCGGTAAACGTCGTGCTCACCCCGGCAATGCGCACTCGCGATCGCCCGCCGATGTACCTCAGCAACTCAGAGGCCTCGCGCCAGGGCACCCCGACGCGGCCAAGGCCAGTGTCGACATGCACGTGAACCACCGCCTCCGACTGCTGCATCGCGGCACCCGCTACCAGAGCGGATAGGGCGTCCCGTGAATCGACCATCTGCTCGAGCCGGTGCTCGATGATGAGCTCCGCGCCCGGGCCGAACACGCGCCCGAAGTGCAGGATCGGGATCTCGATCTCGGCCTCCCGTAGCGCCACGGCTTCTTGGGTATTCGCCACCATGAAGGCATCCGCACCGGCGTCGGCGAGTGTCTGGGCAATGGGGACGAGCCCGTGCCCATAGGCATCGGCCTTCACAACCGCCATCACCGGCCGGCCGTTGGCACGCTCGCGAACGAGTGCCAGGTTGGAGCTCAGATTGGCAACGTTGACACCCACCCAGGCGTCGAAGCGACGTCCCGGGGCACCGCGCGAGAAGCCGAACTGCGCCGGCGTGGTGGCCGAAGCGATCCCGGTGGACCCTGCGACCAGCCCCGCGCCGACCGCACCGACCCCGGACCGAAGCAAGTCACGCCGCTTCACAGGCCACCTCCCAACATATTCCGCACTACCTAGTGCACGAAGCCAATGTCGTCCGGACTCGGTAGGTTCCCCTGCGGATCCTGAATCTCACCGAACTGCTCCTCGTACTTGCGCAGGTTGTCGCTCAAGGCGCTGACGATGCGCTTGAAGTGCGACGGCGACACGATCACCCGCGACACCAGATGCCCCCGCGGCCCCTCGCCCGCCGGCGTGACCGAGAAGAAGTCGCAGACAAACTCTTCGGCCGTGTGGCTCACCGACATCAAGTTGGCGTAGCGACCCTTGAGGTCGTCGTCGGTGGCGGAGATCTGAACGTGCCCCTCCGAAGTAGGAGCGATGTCTTCTGGGGTATCCATGCGTTTGCCTGCCTAGAGGACCAGGATAGAGAAGAAATGTCAGATGCTACGGAAGCAGCCATATTAACGGCTCACTCCCCGCTGTTCACAGCAACCCCCACGCTCTTGGCGTACCCGAGTCCGGCCGCTATCATGAGCGCCTGCTGAGTCCGTGTGATCGGGCACTCCACCTCGGTAGGCTCGCTCGAGCCAGACCACCCCAGGTGGGCGCATAACTCAGCGGTTAGAGTGCCATCCTCACACGGTGGAAGTCCCAGGTTCGAATCCCGGTGCGCCCACTCACTGCTAACCCTTCCGCTGCAATCGGTTACGCGCTCGTCGAACGGGGAGTGGCGGCGCTGATCAAACCCCCATAGCCTACTTTCCGCCTATCTTTCAGCGCAGCTGCCGTGACCTGCCCCCAATAATCGGGCCAGTTTGAGAGTTAGGATTTGAGGCTCTCAGGAAGGCTCGGGAAGGGGGAGAAATGGCCCGGAAACGATACACAGTAGAGCAGATCATCGCCAAGCTCAGGGAGGCGGAGATCGA
>DASCOT010000154.1:0-8094 GCA_036012155.1 Acidobacteriota bacterium | reverse complement strand
CACTATCTCAACCGCCTTCATGACGATGATCACGGTGCGCTTGCTAAAGCGGTCCGAGATCAGGCCAGCCGGCACCGAGAACGCGATCAGCGGGACGGTTAGCACGACGGTTGCCAGCGTGGTCCGAGCCTGCGCGGCTGCCTCCGCGCCGCCGCTACGTTGAACCGCATCAATCGCCAGCAAGGTGACAATGACGCGCCAGGCATTGTCGTTGAAGGCACCGAAGAACTGTGCGACCAGCAAGCCTCGCAGGCGGGTGGTGATGTCGCTCATTTCGCGCCTCCCATGGATCCGGCGCCAACATCGGCCGAGTCCGCGGTTGCCCCGATCGCCTCTGCCACGAGCTGCACTGGATGCCGCGGGCGCCGATCGCCGAAATCCGCTAGCTGGGTGCGGCAGGACATTCCGCTCGCCAGCACCTCATCGATTGGGCCGCCAGCCACCGACTCCAGCCCGGAGATCTCGGCGACCAGGCGTGTGCCCAGCTCACGGCTGACCTCATAGCCCTCCGGTTTGTAGCCGAACGAGCCTGCCATCCCGCAGCATTCGGCGGTGGTGACCACCACCTCGACGCCCGGCAACCGCGTCAGCACACTGACACTCGAGTCCAGCCATCCGGCCGACTTCTGCTGGCAGTGCCCATGCAATGCGACGGTATGACGAGGTCGTGGAGCCTGAGCGGCCAGCGCTGCACCGAGAAGCGCCGCATGTTCCTCCAGGAACACCATGATCTCGCGCACGCTCAGACCGACCAGGAACGCTTCGTTGTTGGCCGGCGAAAGCTTGGTGTGATCCTCTGCCACACAGGTGAGGCACGAGGGCTCGAGCCCGACGATCGGGATCTGCCGATCGGCGTATGGAGCCAGCAGCCGCGACACCTCGAAGGCCTGCTCGCGGGCTGCATCGAGCGCGCCCTGCGACAACGCGGCGCGCCCACAGCACGGGCCGGTGGCCAGCAACACCGTAAAGCCGAGTCGCTCGATAACGCCAACCGCCGCCTTGGCAACATCGACATCCGCGTAGTTGGAATGGCAATCGGCCCAGAAGACAACCAAGCTCGCCTCGGCTTCATCGTCAAGATGCTCGGGATCGGCGCCAACCTCTCCGACTACCCGTCCTCCTCGCGCGCTGAACCAATCGGCGAGCGTCGTATCCGGCACTTCCGGCAGCGGCCGACGGCGGTCGACGCCGAACAGTCGCTCCAGCGCCCAGCGCGCCGGCGGCAGTTGCATCAGGCGGCGCACGGGACGAGCGCGGCGCGCCAGCTGGTAGAGGCGGCGGGGCTCGGTGAGCAACTCTGCACCGGGCCCAGCGCCCCCCCCCTTCTGGTCGCGGATACGGCCACGAACCGCGGAGTTCATCCAGGGAATGTCGATACGTACCGGGCACACGTCCTGGCAGCGCGAGCACGTGGTGCAGAGCTCGTTGAACTCGGCGGCAGCGTCCAACCCGCGCACCCCCGCCTCCCAAGCAACGCCAATGCCGGACTGGTACGTCGCCCCGCCGAACACGTGGCCGCCGACCGCCTGGTATGGAGCACAGACGTTCATGCAGGCGCCGCAGCGTACGCAGTAGAGCGTCTCGCGTAGCACCGGGTCGTCGCGCATGCCGCTACGCCCGTTGTCCAACAGAACGAGATGGAAGCGGCGCGGGCCGTCGGTCAGCGGCGACGCTCCCCAGCCGGGTCCGGTGATCACCGACAGGTAGCTGGTCAACAGCTGCCCGGTTCCAGATCGCGGCAGCAGCTCGATGAACGGCTCGAGATCGGCCATCGTCGGCAGGATCTTCTCGATTCCAGCCAGCGCCACATGGACGCGTGGCACCTGCGTGGTCAGGCGGGCGTTGCCCTCGTTCTCGACGATAATGACCGTGCCGCTCTCGGCAATCAGGAAGTTGGCGCCGGTGATCCCCAGATCGGCTTCGAGGAAGTCGCTGCGCAGCTGCTGCCGCGCCAGCTGGGTGAGCTCCTCGGCGGTCTCCGGAACGTCATCGCGGCCGAGCCCGCGCCGAAATGCGTTGCGCACATCCTCCAGGCTCTTGTGGATGATGGGGGCGACGGCGTGCGACGGGCGATCTTCGTCTAGCTGCACGATGTACTCGCCGAGGTCAGTCTCGCGCACGCTCACACCGGCGCCCTCCAGCGCCACGTTGAGGTGGATCTCCTCGGAGGTCATCGACTTCGACTTCACCGCCGCGGTCAGACCCTCGCGCCGGGCGATTTCGACGATGATGCGGCAGGCGGCTTCGGCGTCATCGGCTCGATGGACGAAGCCTCCTGAAGCGTTGACCGCCTCGGTCAGGGTCTCCAGTAGCTCCGGCAGCCGCTCGATCGCGTCTTCCTTGATCGCCCGCGCGCGATCACGGCACGCCTCGTAGGCAGAGAAGTCGGCGACCGCCACGCGGCGGCGGGCAGCGGCGGCGCGCGTGCCGGTAGGCACCGCTTGCTGCAACGCAGGGTCGAGCAGCGCGTCGCGGATCTCCGACTGCAAGTCACGCGAGCTCATGCGAGGCCGGTCTCATCGCTCACCAAGAAAACGTGCAGCGCGTTGGGTCCATGGATTCCCTTGACCAGCTCTTGGACGATGTCGGCCGTCCTCGACGGGCCGCTGATCCAGACCCAGTTGCGCTCGCCGCCGGCGAATCGCCGCTCGAAGCCCTCGAACGCGGCCGCGACATCGGGGACGATATCCCGGGCCCGGAGCACGGCGATGTGCACCCAAGGAAGGACCGTAGCAAGCCCCCACCCGCCGGGCTGGCCTCCAACGATCAGCGTCCCTGACTCGGCGATCGCCAGCTCGGCGCCGGTGAGGCCGACGCTCATGTCTGCGGCGCGATCCCCGGCCTCGCGTACCGGTACCAAGTCGACGCCGCGAGCTCGTAGAGCCAGGTACAGGCCCATCTCGTCGGCAAGCGCGAACGGCTCGTAGAGAAGCGCCGGCGGCGGCGGTTGCGAGCGCACGATCTCGTCGATTGCCTCTCCCAGGGCGAAGCCGCTACGGAGCACTCGCGTGGTGCCGCCCAGGGAATCCAGCGCGCTGCGGAAACGTTCGACATTCTCCTTTACCTGTGCCGTCATACGCCTAACATCTATCAACGACGATCGTTCCGTCAAACGCGACGCTCCGAGCTCGACCGGAGCGCCACCAACCACCCGAGGGCTGTGTGAAGATCCTGGTCACTGGAGCAACGGGTTTCGTCGGATCGGCGTTGTGTCGCGCGTTGGCGAGCGCTGGCCATGCGGTAACGGCATTGTCGCGCAACGCCGAGGCGGCAAAGCTGCGGTTGCCGATGCTGCACGCCGCCTATGAGTGGGAACCGCGCGACGACACACCGCCGGCAATGGCCATCCAGGAGGCCGACGCGATCGTCCACCTGGCGGGCGAGTCGGTAGCAGGACGCTGGGGAAGAGCACAGCGCCGGTCGATCCACAACAGCCGCGTAGTTGGCACGCAAAATCTCGTCGAAGGGATCCGAGCGGCATCCCCGCGGCCAACCGTGCTGATCAGCGCCAGCGCCATCGGTTTCTACGGGGATCGCGGCGACGACGAGCTCACCGAGCTGGACGCTGCCGGGGATGATTTCCTGGCCGGCGTGTGCTCCGCCTGGGAGTCGGCGGCGCAAGCCGGCGAGAGCCTCGGTGTTCGAGTCGTTCGCCTACGCACCGGAATCGTGCTCGGTCGCGGCGGTGGAGCATTGGAGCAGATGCTTCTCCCCGCCAGGCTGGGGATGAATGGGCCGCTCGGCTCAGGGCGTCAGTGGTGGTCCTGGATCCACATTGACGACTTGATCGGCATCATCCGACATGGCCTCGACACGCAGATCCGCGGCGCGCTCAATGCCTCGTCACCTGCTCCCGTTCGACAGCAGCAGTTTGCTGAAGTACTTGGCGCTGTGCTCCATCGGCCCTCCTTCGTACCGGCGCCGGCGCTCGCATTGAAGATCGTGCTCGGTGGTTTCTCGGCGGAGCTCTTGACCAGCAAGCGCGTGCTGCCGGGCGCGCTCCAGGCAGCCGGCTACGAGTTTCGCTTCCCTCAGCTGCGCACCGCGCTCGATGACCTCCTCGCCTAGGTAGGCTCCGTCGGACCAGATCCATCGCTGCCGCACGATGCGGGCGCGCCGGCGGCAAGAAAAAAAGGGCTTCGGACCGACCTGGCCGCAGTCGTACCCTCAAGGGCAACAGATGCCCTCGCAGGCCGGAGGATCCGTGAAAGCGCTCCGCGATCTACAACTGCTCATCGAATCACGCTATCCGATCGTCGCCGTCCAGGCGTATGACGAGGATCGCGTCGAGCAGGAGTTGCGGCGACTAGCGGCCCGTATGTCGCTGCCCATGTTCACCTGGACAGTGACTCAAGGCCTGCAACGTCACGATGCGGAAGCACCCATCTACGACACCAACGAGCCGGCCAGCGCTCTAGCCGCGGCCGGTGGGCTCGAGAAGCCCGGCGTCTTCTTCTTCAAGGATCTCGAGCGGATGCTCGATCAGCCGGCCGTTCTGCGCGGTGTTCTCGATCTTCTGAAGTCATTCTCGAGCGACCGACGGGCGCTGGTACTGTCTGGTCCTTCCATTCAGCTGCCCTCCGAGCTGCGGCGGTTCGCTGCCTTTTTCGAGCTCGGTCTGCCCGACCGAGAGGCGCTCACGCGGCTGACACGATCGTTGATGGAACGCCTACAACAGCAGCACGACGTCGTCTTGAAGATCAACAGGAACGAGCTGGAGCAGCTCGTCGCCCCCCTTGTCGGCCTGACGATGTTCGAGGCCGAGCGGGCGCTGACCGAGGTTGCTCTTCGCGACGGGGTATTGGCCCCCGGGGCGGCGGCCGAGCTCACCAAGCTCAAGGCCAGGCGCCTGGCGGACGACGGGCTAGTGGAGGTCGTGCCGATCGCCGACGCACCGATGCCGGCCGGACTGGACAACCTGATCGCGTGGCTCGATCGGCGACAGCTCGCCTTCACTCCAGGAGCCGTCGAGTTTGGTCTGGAGGCCCCACGCGGCCTGCTGTTGCTCGGCGTACAAGGGTGCGACAAGAGCATGGCGGCGCGCGCCGTGGCCGGCGAATGGGGTGTGCCGCTTCTCGCACTGGAGATCGGCAGGCTATATGACAAGTTCATCGGCGAGACCGAGCGAAGACTCGAGCGCGCCCTCAAGGGCATCGGGCAGATGGCGCCCTGTGTGGTGCTTATCGACGAGATCGAGAAGTCGCTGTCGACAAACGACAGCCAATCCGACGGCGGATTGTCACAACGCGTGCTGGCACGACTCCTCGGGTGGCTGCAGGATCGGCCGGCCGGCGTATTCGTCGTCGCCACCTGCAACTCGGCAAAAGCGCTACCACCAGAGCTCATGCGAAAGGGACGCTTCGACGAGGTCTTCTTCGTCGATCTACCTTCGGATCACGAGCGCGCCGCGATCTTCGCTGCTCAACTCACGGCTCGCCGTCGAAATGCGAGCGATTTCGATCTGGCGGCCCTGGCGGCCGCGTCGAATGGTTTCAGCGGTGCCGAGATCGAGGGAGCAGTCGTAGCCGGGCTCTACGCGGCGTTCGCTGCGGGATCCGATCTCACGACCGCACACTTACAAGCCGAGCTCAGCGCCACCGTGCCCCTGGCAGTGACCCGTGCTGAAGCCGTGGCCGAGCTCAGGGCGTGGGCGCACGGCCGCGCCGTACCGGCGGGTCGGACACAGGCCGCCTAGCAGGCCGTGCTCTACAATCGGCGCAGCTTGCCGAGGCCGCTCGGCGGGCTCGACCGCTCGATTATCTGTAGCCGAACGGTCCGGTCTGCATTCAAACCCCACGGCGATCCCAAGTGTCTAAGACCGTGAAGGCAACGCGAGCACGCACTCGGACCATGTCATGCAGGCAATCACGGACCAATCGACAGCAATGACGGGACGCCCCTCGCGCACGCTGGTCGATCGCGCCGTAGGAGGCGATACGACGGCGTTCGAGCAGTTGTACCGCGAGAACAGCGGCCGCATCTACGCGCTCTGCCTTCGCATGACCGGCAAGCCTGCCGAGGCCGAGGAGCTTGTCCAGCAGTCGTTCATTCGCGCCTGGGAAAAGCTCCATACCTTCCGTGGTGAGGCGAGATTCTCTACCTGGATGCATCGGCTGGCAGCCAACGTCATCGAAGGATACCGCCACGACGAAATCGCCCGACTCACCGGCGTTGCCTCGGGCACCTCGAAGGCACAGCTCCATCGAGCCCGGAGACTGCTGCGGGAGGCACTGAACCAATGAGCGAAGACGAAGCAATCCGCTACCTCGACGACCTCATCGACGGAACTCTGTCGGCTGAGAAGCGCAGCTGGCTAGAGCGACAGCTCGAGAGCTCGCCCACCCTGAGCACCGAGCTGAGCCAACGACGGGAGCTGCAGGCGCGGGCGGCCGAACTACGCCGTGAGATCGCACCGCCCTCCGACTTGTGGCCCGGGATTGCTGCCGGCATCGAGAAGCGCAAGGTGGTGCGTCCGCGATTTGGTGCGCGCCGAAGCAACACCGAGGTTCCCGGGCAGGTGGGCGTCGACTGGCGGCGCCTCGGCTCGTTCGCCGCTGCCGCGATGTTGCTGATTGCCGTGTCCTCCGGTATCACCGCCTATCTGGTACGCGCGCCGCTCTCGAGCGATGAGCAAGCTGGCACGATAGCTCCCTCCGAGGACTTCGTCGCCGTCGCCTGGGAAGGATTCCAAGCCGCTGAGCGCAGCTACCAAGAGATCACCGATGAGCTCTTACAGGCCCTCGACGAGCATCGGTCCGATCTGTCGCCGGAGACGATCCGTATCGTCGAAGAGAGCTTGCGCTCGATTGATCAGGCGATTGTCGTGGCACGCGCTGCTCTCGAGCGCGACCCGGCAAATGCCAGCCTACTCAACCAACTGACCGACATGTATCGCAAGCGAGTGACCTTCCTACGGGAGATCAGTCGTCTCTGAACGAGGAGTGACCACGATGAAACGACTCATGAGCTTCGCCCGCGTAGCCGACCACGGTGCTCGACTACTCTTCCTTGCCACTCTAGGCGTCGGGCTCACGCTACCGGGCACCGTGCTGGCACAAAGGCAAATCGACGATCGACGGCCAGTAAGCTCCGACGTTCAGGTCGAGGTCGACGAGATCATTGTCGGCGATATCCGCGTCGTCGGTTAGGACAACGACGAGATGCAGGTGACCGGCACCATTGGCGCCGACGTCGACGAGTTCTCCATCGAAGGTGGCCCGGACTCAGTGGAGATCTATGCCGACTGGGATGAGTGGGATGACTGGAATGAGGATGACCGGGGCGAGAATCGCCGGCAACGCTGGAGGGGACGCAACCATCAGGACGTCGACGTCAGCATCGAGATTCGCGTACCGCACGGGGCAAGGCTCGAGATCAACGGCGTGACCACATCGGTACACGTGGAGCAAGTTCACGGATCTATCGAGATCGAGACCGTCACCGGGACGATCGAGTATTCAGGCAACGCGACGGTGCTCGAGTTGGCCACGGTGACCGGCTCGATCACTGCGATCACAGGACCGCTGATGGAAGGAAGCTTCGAGACTGTCAACGGTGAGATTCGCTTCGAGGGCGGAGTCGCCCGGGGCGCCGAGCTCTACTTCGAGGCGGTCAATGGCGGTATCGAGCTATTGCTTCCCGCCGACGTGTCGGCGAGCTTCGATGTCGAGACGATGACTGGCGAGATCGTCAACGACTTCGGCGAGCAACCGCGCCGGACCAGCCGCTGGGTGCCGTCGCAAGAGCTGTCGTTTCGCACCGGCAGCGGCGACGCGGACATCAGCGTCGAAACGCTTCAGGGAGCCGTACGCATCCGCCGGCAATAGGTTGGATCACGGACGAGCGGAGAAGGGTCCGGTACCCTCAAAACGTCAGGCGGCAGCTGAGACCGCGAGCCCACCGTCATCGCGAAACACACGCACTCGACGTAGCAGCATGTTCGTCAGATAGAGCAGCAGCGCCAGCACCGCCAGGATGGGCCACAATCGCAGCGGCCGGGTAACCGTCTGATCGCCAGCGTCGAACAGCTCATCGAGTGCCGGGTCGTGGACACCACCGGTGGCCGCCGCAAGATTCCGCAGCGCTTCGTCGTCG
>DASCOT010000153.1:0-6550 GCA_036012155.1 Acidobacteriota bacterium | reverse complement strand
AGGCGGCAGACGAGAACCATCCTCAGAATCCGATCGGCATCTACGGAGCCTTGAAGGTCGCCGGGGAAAAGCTGGTGATCGCATACCAGCAGGTCTTCGATCTGTCGTACACGATCATCAGACCGTCGGCGCTGTACGGTCCAGGATGCGTGAGCCGGCGCGTTAGCCAGGTCTTTATCGAGTCGGCCATGTCGGGTGGTCGGCTGATCGTAGATGGTGACGGTAGCTCTCGCCTCGACTTTACCTACATCGACGACCTCGTCCAGGGCATCAAGCTTGCTATCCAGGTGCCGGCGGCGAAGAACGAAACCTTCAACATTACATACGGCCGCTCGCGTGCGGTGTCGGAGTTGGTCCAGATTCTTCAGCAGCACTTCCCTGCAGTCGGTGTGGAGCGTGTTCCGCGAGACAGGCTGACACCCGAGCGCGGAACACTCACCGCGGACA
Source organism: Acidobacteriota bacterium (assembly GCA_036012155.1). Taxonomy (GTDB): domain Bacteria; phylum Acidobacteriota; class UBA890; order UBA890; family WLXD01; genus DASCOT01. The sequence continues at coordinate 6,103 of DASCOT010000153.1, read as the reverse complement.
AGGCAAGGGGCGTGCTCGGATATAGCCCACAGTTCGACCTAGAGACTGGAATTGGTCGGTACATCGACTGGTATCGGCAGCTGAGGGTTGGGTTCGAATCGGTCGCCGATGAGCCATCCCCCGCATGAACGATGCACTCGTGCCGGCCTGTGCTGCACCCTTGCGGATCACAGAAGATGCTTGGCTTTCCCAATTGATGGGGCGATCAGTATTTCGTGTCGCGGTGCGCGATATCGGCGCGCCGACATCAGAAGATTGCGCGCTGCTAACCTCACATGCTGTGAAGAGTCAGCCGGCGATGTACTACGCGAAGGTCGACACGAGGGCAGTTGCCACAGTTCGCGATCTGAGTCGCACGGGGATGCGCGTCGTCGATGTCGGCGTGACGCTCGAGTTCGATGCACGGTTCGACGGGTCCACGGTTATCCCGGCGGACGTCGTTGTCCGAGACTGCCTTCCAGACGATGTGGACACAGTGCTCGACATTGCGGGTTCGTGCTTTCGCTATTCACGGTTCCATGTCGATCCAGACGTGCCGCGCACCATTGCGCATCGAATCAAGCGCGAATGGATCGCGAATTACGTCCGTGGAGAGCGTGGAGAACAGCTCCTCGTCGCCAGACGTGACGAACGGCTCGTCGGCTTTCTGGCCATGATGTCGTTGCACGAAGCGGATCGGCGGATTCGGGTGATCGACTTAATTGGCGTAGACAGCGCTCACCAGGGTCAGGGTGTGGGCCGGGCGCTTGTAGCTTCGTTTCTTGACGCCACCGCCGCAAGCGAGGGGCGGCGCGTGGCCACGCAGGCGTCGAACATTCCATCGCTCGGCCTCTACCAGCGGTTCGGGTTTCGTGTGATACGGACCGGATACGTGCTGCACATGCACGTCTAGTTGCGTCTTGATCCATGCACATCGGCTCGATCAACGTTAACCAGACAGTCGTGGTTGTCGCGGAGATCGGTAACAACCACGAAGGCGATATTGCGCTCGCCGAGCAGCTCGTACGCGCGGCCGCAGACTCGGGCGCCGATGCGGTCAAGTTCCAGACGTTCCGAACGGAGCATTATGTCAGCCGCTCGGACACGGCGCGGTACGAGCGCTTGAAACGCTTCGAGCTCCAGCACGCACATTTCGAATCGCTCGCAGCGCTCGCCAGAAGCCTCGGCCTTCTGTTCATCGCAACGCCGTTTGATCTTCACAGCGCTGCCGAGCTGGAGCCGCTGGTCGATGCGTACAAGATTGCCTCCGGCGACAATACGTTCTACCCACTGCTGGATGCGGTTGCGGCAACCGGCAAGCCGCTGCTCATCTCCTCGGGTTTCAGCAACCTCGGCATACTCGACCGCGCCGTGGCGCGGGTGAATATGGTCTGGCAGCGGAAGGGACTCACCGGAAGCCTGGCGTTGCTTCATTGCGTCGGAGCGTACCCGACACCGCCGGATCAGGCGAACGTTCTCGCGATTGATGTGCTCGCGGCCCGGTACGGGTGTCCTGTCGGCTACTCCGACCACACAATTGGCTTGGACGCTGCCGTGGTGGCCGTCGCCCGAGGTGCGCGGATCATCGAGAAGCACTTCACGCTAGACAAGAACTATTCCGACTTCCGTGACCATCAACTGTCGGCCGATCCTGCCGAACTGCGCGAGCTCGTCACGCGAATCCGCGCGGCCCGCTTGGTGCTCGGTTCCGGGGACAAGCAGGTGCAGGCGTGCGAGGCGCCGGCACTGGCTGCGGTGCGGCGGTCGATCGTGGCGGCCGCCGATTTGCCTGCCGGTCACGTGCTCGAGTGGGGCGATCTCACGTGGACGCGGCCGGCGGCCGGCCTGCCTCCCGGCGACGAAGATGAGTTGCTGGGCAGGCCCCTCATCCGAAGTGTCACCTTCGGCGAAGCTCTCACTGGCGCCGACGTCGGAGCACCGGCTCGATGAAGGTGGTCGTGGTGACGACAGACACCGCCCATCACGCGTACTACTTGTGGAAACTGAACGAGCGATTTCCCCTTCAGGCCATTGTCCTTGAACGATGGCGGGCAGTGGCGCCGTTCCATACGTCGCATCCGTTTGAGCAAGAGCGAGACGGGTACGAACGGGAAGTACTGCTCTCGGGCGGTCCCAGGTCATGTGCCGAGCTGGCGGGCGTCCACTCCTGCGAGCGCGTGAACGACGTAGCCAGTGTCGCGATGCTCCGAGCGAAGAGTCCCGATGTGGTTCTGGTCTTCGGGGCCGGTCGTCTCACTTCGGAGGTCTTCTGTTCCGTTGGCATTGCGTGCCTCAATCTCCACGGTGGTAATCCGGAAGAATACCGCGGTCTCGATTCGCATCTCTGGGCGATCTATCATCGTGATTTCACGAACCTCGTGACGACCCTCCACCGCGTTGACGAGCAGCTCGACACCGGCGACATTGTCTTCCGGTCGCCGCTGACGATTCCTTCCGGGACCGAGCTCTACGAGCTGCGCAGCATCAATACACGCGTTTGTGTGGATCTGTCGTTGCAGGCGCTCGAGACGCTCTGTCGCGAGAGTTCGCTGCCTGCGCAACAGCAGGCGCGGCGCGGCCGGTACTACTCGCACATGCCGGCCTGTCTCAAGCAGGAATGCCTAGCCAGGTTTCGCCAGTACACGACGCGTCATTGAGTGAGTACACCGGCGCGCTCTGCGACGACGGCGTCGCGATCTTTCTGTTTCACGGCGTCATTCGTTCTGTCGACTACGAAGTCAGGAACTACACGCGTAAGCACCTGACCGCGCGCCGTTTTGGGACGGTCTTGGACGAACTCTGCGCGAAGGGTACGCCTGTCTCGGTGGCCGATCTTGTCGCGGCGTCAGACGTGGGCCGGCCTCTGCCACCCAGGGCATTCATCCTGACATTCGACGACGGCTTCGAGAACAACTATTCCGTTGCCGCACCCAAGCTCGAGCAGCGACGTATTCCCGCGGTGTTCTACGTCACAACGGACTTCATCGCCGAGAACCGATCCTCCTGGATCGATCTAATCGAGCACGCGTTCGAGAGCCGCGCTGATGTGAGCGTCGTGTGGGGAGACGCCGCCGAGCGCACCTCGTATCGGGGCCCTGTTGAGAAGCGGAAGGCACTGGATGAGATTCGCGCGTTCGTCAAGGCGCGACGAGAGGTTGATCCATACGAGTTGGCCGAGTCAGTCTGCACACAGCTTGAGATCACCGACGCACCGGCCGACAAGCAGCTCGATCAGAAGATGTCGTGGTCGCAGGTACGAGAGCTCAGCGAAACGGCGTTGTTCACAATCGGGGGTCATGGCCACAGCCACCGGATTCTCGAGTTCCTGGACCAGTCGGAGCTGGAGCGTGAGATTGCGCAGAGCCTCGAGCTCCTGCGTTACCACGTTGCGACGCCCATCCTGCACTATTCCTATCCCGAGGGACTCTCGCACTGCTACTCGCCGCGCGTCGTCTCGCTGCTGCGGCAGCAGGGGATCCGCTGCGCGCCGACCGCCGAACCGGGTATCAACCATGTCGGCGACGACCTGTTCCGACTGAAACGTCTTGCGGTGGTCTAGCTCAGATGTGTGGCATTGCGGGATATGTCGGGGAGCGTGAACTGGACTGGTCGCGCGTGGAACGCTCCCTGCACCTGATGCGGCGCCGTGGACCGGACGCTCAGGACGCACGGCACTGGCTGTCGCCCGCCGGCACGCACGTCTATTTGCTCCACAGTCGGTTGAGCATCATCGATCTCACCGACCGCGCCAACCAGCCGTTCAGCAGTGGCAGCCGTTGGATCGCGTTCAACGGCGAGCTGTACAACTACATCGAGCTTCGAGCGTGGCTGAGGGAGTCGGGCGTGAGGTTTGTCACCAGTTCTGACACCGAAGTTTTGCTGCGGGTTATCGATGTGCACGGGTGGGATGCCTTGGATCGGTGCGAAGGCATGTGGGCCTTTGCGGTCTACGATGAGACCGATGGATCGGTGACGCTCTGCCGCGACCGGTTCGGAGAGAAGCCTCTGTATGTCTACCGGGACGCCACCGGCCTCTACTTCGGGTCCGAGCTCAAGTTCATCACGGCCCTCCGCGGCCGAGCGCTCTCCGTCGACTACGACCAGGTGTACCGGTATCTGGTCAACGGCTACAAGGCGCTGTACAAAGAGCCGCGGACATTCTTCGAGGACCTCCAGGAGGTTCCGCCGGCAACCGCGTGGCGGACCGAGCCGGATGGAACGGATCGGTGCTGGACGTACTGGGATCCGAGCTTTGAAGCGGATGACAGCATGTCATACGCCGAGGCAGTGTCTGGCGTCCGCGAGCGACTCATTCGGTCGGTTGAGCTGCGGCTGCGCGCCGATGTGCCGCTGGCGTTCTGCATGAGCGGCGGGGTCGACTCCAACGCGCTGATCGCAATCGCGAAGCGGGTGTTTGGGTACGACGTGCACGGGTTCACCATCACCAACGCCGATGCGCGGTACGAGGAAGAGACCCTCGTTGCCCATGCGGTGGAACGGCTGGGCGTGCGGCACACGGCGCTGCCGGTCACCGTCTCGGATTTTCTGCCTCGGCTGCGGGAGCTCGTTCGCCACCACGATGCTCCGGTTTACACGATCACGTACTACGCGCACTGGCTGCTCATGCGGAGCATTGCGGAGCACGGGTACCGAGTGTCAGTCAGTGGGTCGGCGGCCGACGAGCTGTTTAGCGGCTACTACGACCACTTCCTGGCGTTTCTGTACGACGTTCGGGACGAAGAGACAACACAACAGGCAGAACGGCGCGCTTGGGAGACGCATGTCAGACCGACGGTTCGCAATCCGTATCTGCAGAACGCACAGCTCTTCGTCGAGGATCCTGACCGTCGCGACCACATATTCCTGAATGCTGACAGATTCGCGGCATCGCTGCGCGTCGACTGGAGCGAGCCGTTCACGGAACAGCGCTACACTGGCCACTTGCTTCGCAATCGGATGTTGAACGAGATGTTCCACGAGGCCGTTCCGATCATCCTCCACGAGGACGACCTGAACGCCATGTACTACTCGATCGAGAACCGTTCGCCGTTTCTCGATCGCGAACTGTTCGAATTCTGCTACCGCATCCCCACGCGCCACCTGATCAGAGACGGCCGCGCGAAGGCTGTGCTGCGAGACGCGGTGCGCGGCATCGCCCCGGATGAAATCGTCGACAACCGTCGCAAGGTGGGCTTCAACGCGCCAGTGTTCTCGTTCCTCGACGTGCAGAACTTAGAAGTCCGAGCATCCCTGCTAGCAGACAGTCCGGTGTTCGATCACGTCAGGCGGGAGTGCATCGAGGGAATGCTAGCGAAACGGAACCTCCCGAACAGCGAGAGCAAGTTTCTTTTCTCGTTCGTGGCCACCAAGATGTTTTTGGAGGAGCACTCTCCATGAGGTACTGCTCCGCATGCATCACGCCAGGCACGCGACCGAGCATCATTCTGGATGCGAACGGTGTGTGCAACGCGTGCGCAGCTCATGCGTCGAAGAAGAATATCCGTTGGGAGGCCCGCGAGGACGCGTTCCGCGATGTCGTGCAGCACGCACGGTCTCGGAGTCGGGGGTACGACTGTCTCATTCCCGTGAGTGGCGGCAAGGACAGCACCTGGCAGGTCGTCACGTGCCTGGAGCACGGCCTCAACCCTCTGGCGGTGACCTGGAAGTCGCCGGCGCGGACGGAGATCGGCGCGCGGAACCTGGCGAACCTCGTCAGCCTGGGGGTCGACCACATCGACTATCAGGTGAATCCGAACGTGGAGCGGAGGTTTCTGTACGAGTCGCTCGTGCGCTTCGGATCGACGGCGATTCCGATGCACCTGGCTCTCTTCAACATTCCATTGACGCTGGCGGTGCGCCTGGACATACCACTGGTGGTCTGGGGTGAGAACTCGGCGTTCGAGTACGGGGGGACCGAGGAGGAGCGGCGCGGGTTTCGGCTCGACAGCCGATGGTTGCGGAAGTTCGGAGTCACCCATGGCACGACGGCGGAAGACTGGGTGTCTGACACGCTGACGCGGACCCAAATGACGCCATACTTTGGGCCGACCGATGCGGAGATGGACTCCAGCGGCGTGCTGGCAGTGTTCCTTGGCTACTACTTTCCCTGGGACCCTGAGACGAG
>DASCOT010000152.1:0-22813 GCA_036012155.1 Acidobacteriota bacterium | reverse complement strand
CGCTACAGCCGCACTGCTGGGGGTCGCGCTGACACTCGGATTGGCGCCCTCGGACGCGCCGGTAGCCGACGCCGCGATGAGTGGCGACGTCGGCCTGGTGAAGGTCCTGCTGCAGCGGGGTGCCGACGTGAGCGCAGCGCAGGGCGACGGCATGACGGCGTTGCACTGGGCGGCCCGGGGCGGCAACGACGAGTTGGTGCAGGTGCTGATCTACGCCGGCGCGAATCTCGCCGCCACCACCCGGCTCGGCGGGTACACGCCACTACACATGGCAGCCGGTGGCGGCCGCGCGGACGTGATTGAGCTGCTGCTCGACGCCGGAGCAGACCCGCACGCAGCGACAACAAGCGGTGCGGCCACGCCGCTCCACCTGGCGGCGGGCTCCGGAAGTGCTGCGGCGGCCGGGGCCTTGCTCGAGCACGGCGCCAAGGTCGACGCTCCCGAGGGGCGTTGGGGGCAGACTCCGCTCATGTTTGCCACTTCTCGTGGGCAGCTCGACGTGGCCAAGCGGCTGATCGCCGCAGGCGCTGACATGGCCATCGCCACACGGATCGAAGACGTGCCCGCCTTGGCGGCCGACAGGAGGGTTGGAGCCAAGGTGCGAGACCAGGTATTGGCCTCGTTCCGCGGTGACCAGCCGGAAGGTACGTCGTGGCAGCCACTGCCTGCTCAAGTGCAGACAGCGGTACGCGCCGCCAATGACCCTCCGGAGGGAGCTGGCGCCGACGCACCCGACAAGCTCGACGATTTCGGATTTCCGATCGACCAGGATCTCGGAGCTCTGGGTGCTCAACCCGATCCAGTCGGAGCCTCCGATTCCGCGCCGGCTTCAACGGCCGACGAGGAGGCATCGCCGGTAGATGATTACAGCGCTTCCTTCCCGAACCTGGTTGGAGCGCATGGCGGATTGACAGCCCTGCTGCACGCGGTTCGAGAAGGTCATGCGGACACCGCGCTGGCGCTGATCGACGCCGGTGCCGACATCGATCAGCCGGGCGCCGGAGATCGTACAACCCCGCTATTGATGGCGACCATCAACGGGCATTTCGATTTGGCGATGACCCTGCTGGAGCTCGGCGCCGACCCGAATATGGCCAGCGACGCCGGTGCGACCCCGCTGTTCACCGTGCTCAACGCGCAATGGGCGCCCAAGGCCCGCTACCCCCAGCAGCAGGCGTACCGACAGCAGCAAACGACCTACCTCGAGCTCATGAGCGTGCTGCTGTCCGCCGGCGCCGACCCCAACGTCAGGCTCACCAAACACCTCTGGTATATGGAGTACACCTTCAGCCATCTGGGAGTCGACACCCGCGGCGCCACCCCGTTCTGGCGCGCCGCGCACGCCCTCGATGTTGCCGCCATGCGGCTACTGGTACAGCACGGCGCCGCCCCCGGCGTTCCGACGCGAAAGGCGCCGAAACGACGGTTCAGCGCACCCGAGGACGACGCGGAGCCGACCGAAGACCCCTCAGGACTACCGCCTGTCGAGGTCGGCGGGCCTGCGGTCTGGCCGATCCACGCGGCGTCGGGGCATGGCTACGGCACCGGGTTCGCCGGCAACTCGCACCGCCATACACCCGACGGTTGGATGCCGGCCATGCGGTATCTGGTCGATGAGCTCGGAGCCGACGTCAACGCGCGCGACCACGAGGGCTTCTCGCCACTGCACAACGCAGCGGCCCGCGGGGACAACGAGATGGTCCGCTACCTGGTCGAGCGCGGCGCCGACGTCACCCTGGTGAGCCGCGCCGGGCAGACAACGGCCGACATGGCGAACGGTCCGCAGCAGCGTACCCAAGCGTTTCGCGAAACGGTGGCGCTCTTGGAGAGCCTGGGCTCGAAAAACAACAACAACTGCGTATCCTGCTGAGTCGCAGTCACGGCGCGGCAGCGCAGCGATCCGAGAGTTCGTCGCCGCTAGTCGCGGCCTTTAGTACACACCACCTGGCGCGAGTCCCTTGACGACGCGAGGGCGCGACGCGCAGACTTGCCGTCTCCTCAAGCTAGACAATTAGCGACCGTTCGGGTCGCAACATGAGAAGAGTACTACTGGAGGCACGATGCCGACCGTTTCGATGACTGTGAACGGCGCGCCCGTCAGCGGCGAGGTCGAGGCACGGACCCTACTGGTGCAGTTCATTCGCGAATCGCTCAGCTTCACGGGTACCCACGTGGGATGCGACACCAGCCAGTGCGGCGCCTGTTGCGTGCTGCTCGACGGCAAATCGATCAAGAGCTGCACCTGTCTGGCTCTCGAAGCAGACGGCCTCGAGGTCACCACGATCGAGGGTCTGGCAAGTAACGGTGAGCTCCACCCGATGCAGGAGGCCTTCCGCCAGCACCACGGCCTGCAGTGTGGGTTCTGCACGCCGGGCATGGTGATGAGCGCTGTCGACCTGGTGGGGCGCAATCCCGACCCTGACGAGTCGGAGGTGCGTGAATGGCTCGAGGGCAACCTCTGCCGCTGCACCGGCTACCACAACATCGTCGAGGCGATTCGAAGCGCCGCGACCGCGACACGGGAGTAAGAGCGATGGCGGAGCAAGGCATCGGCGCCGCAGTACGCCGCAAAGAAGACGCCCGCTTCTTGACCGGACGCGGACGATACACGGACGACATCAACCTACCGGGTCAAACGTACGCTTCAATCGTTCGATCGCCCGAAGCACACGCCGCGATCGGCTCCATCGACACGAGCGCCGCGGCCAGCGCGCCCGGCGTGGTGGCTGTCATCACTGGCGCCGACCTGGAGGGCGTGGGTGGGCTGCCGTGCGGCTGGCAGGTTCACAGCAAGGACGGTTCGCCAATGGTCGAGCCACAACACCCGGTATTGGCCACCGATCGCGTACGCCACGTCGGCGATCCGGTGGCGGTGGTGGTCGCCGAGACCAAAGCGCAGGCCAAAGCCGCGGCGGCGCTCGTCGAGATTGGCTACGAGCCATTGCCGGCGATTGCCGACCTCAACCAGGCGATCGCCGACGGCGCCCCGTCAGTGTGGGACGACGCGCCCGGCAACATCTGCTTCGATTGGGAGTTGGGCGACGCGGCGGCGACCGACGCGGCGTTCGAAAGCGCCGAGCACATCGTCAGCCTCGATGTCGTCAACAATCGTCTGGTACCCAACGCCATCGAGCCGCGGGCGGCGATCGGCGCCTACGACACCAACAGCGATGAGCACACGCTCTACACCAGCAGTCAGAACCCGCACGTCATCCGACTGCTCATGGGCGCCTTCGTGCTGCAGGTTCCGGAGAACAAGTTGCGGATCATCTCGCCAGACGTCGGCGGAGGCTTCGGTTCGAAGATCTTCCACTACGCCGAGGAGGTACTGGTCACGCTGGCCGCCAAGAAGATCGGCAGACCGGTCAAGTGGACCGCCGAGCGCTCGGAGTCGTTCGTCTCCGATGCTCAGGGCCGCGATCATCTCACCAAGGCCGAGCTGGCGGTCGGGGCCGACGGCACGTTTCTGGGCATGCGGGTGCATACCCACGCCAACCTCGGCGCCTACCTGTCGACCTTCGGGTCGTCAGTGCCGACATACCTGTACGGCACGCTGTTCGCCGGCTGCTATCGCACGCCGGCGATCTACGTGAACGTGAAGGGGACGTTCACCAATACCGTCCCGGTCGATGCCTACCGCGGCGCCGGACGTCCCGAGGCGGCGTTCGTAGTCGAGCGGCTGGCCGATCTGGCGGCACGCAAGCTGGGTATGAGCCCGGTGGAGATCCGCACCAAGAACTTCATCGCTGAGTTCCCCTACGCTACTCCGGTGGCGCTGGAATACGACTCCGGCGACTACCACGCCACGCTGCAGGCGGCACTCGAGCTAGCCGACTACGAGAGCTTCGAGCAGCGCCGTCAGGAGGCGCGCGACCGCGGCAAGCTGCGAGGAATCGGCCTGTCGACGTTCGTGGAGGCATGCGGGCTGGCTCCGTCGGCCCTCGCTGGAGCACTCGGAGCCCGAGCGGGCCTCTACGAGGTTGGCCAGGTGAGAGTGCATCCCACCGGCAGCGTGACCGTCTTTACCGGCTCCCACAGCCATGGTCAGGGACACGAGACGGTGTTCGCCCAGCTTGTCTGCGAGGGCCTTGGCGTGCCCATCGACCAGGTCGAGGTGGTACACGGCGACACCGGCCAGGTGCCCTTCGGCATGGGCACCTATGGCTCGCGCTCGCTGGCGGTTGGTGGATCGGCGATCCAGATGGCGATCGACAGGATCGTCGCCAAGGGCAAGAAGATCGCCGCCCACCTCATGGAGGCGTCGGAAGGCGACGTGGAGTTCGCCGACGGCAGGTTCTCGGTGGCTGGCACCGACAAGTCGCTGGGGCTCGCCGACGTATCGCTCACGGCCTATGTCCCGCACAACTACCCGGAGGAGCTCGAGCCTGGCCTAGACGAGACTGCCTTCTACGACCCCAAGAACTTCACCTATCCGGCCGGGGCACACGTAGTAGAGGTGGAGGTCGATCCCGATACCGGCGTGGTCGAGCTCGTAGACGTATCGTGCGTCGACGACGTCGGCCGGGTGATCAACCCGATGATCGTCGACGGGCAGATACACGGCGGCCTGGCGCAGGGCATCGGCCAGGCACTGCTCGAAGAATGCCGCTACGACGAGGACGGTCAGCTGGTGACCGGCTCATACATGAACTACACGATGCCACGCGCCGCCGATCTGCCGCGCTACAAGACCGGCCACAATACGACGCTGTGTACCCACAACCCCCTGGGGGTGAAGGGCGTCGGTGAGGTGGGCTCCATCGGCGTCCCACCTGCGGTGATCAACGCGGTGGTGGACGCCGTGGCTCATATGGGAATCGAACATATCGACATGCCGGCCACGCCCGAGAAAGTGTGGCGTGCCATTCGCGACGCGCAAGCGAGCGCCTGAAGGAGGACACGATGCAAGACTTCAACTTCCATCGTCCGCGCTCAATCGACGAGGCCAAGCAGGCGCTGCAGACTGCCGGCGAGGCCAAGTTGCTGGCAGGCGGTCAGAGCTTGTTACCGGTGATGAAGCTCGACCTGGCGGCGCCGAGCGACGTGGTCAGCCTACGCAACGTACCTGATCTCGGCGGCATCGAGGCCCAGGGTGGTCAGCTCCTGATCGGAGCGGCGACCACGCATGCGGACGTCGCTGCCTCGGAGGTAGTGCGTAGCGCAATCCCGGCGCTGGCCGAGCTGGCTGGCGGTATCGGCGACCCGCAGGTGCGAAACCGCGGCACCCTCGGAGGCTCGGTAGCGCACGCCGATCCGGCAGCGGACTACCCGGCGGCATTGTTGGCGCTCGATGCGACGGTCGTCACCGACGATCGTGAGATACCGGCCCAGGATTTCCTCGGCCTGATGTTCGAAACAGCGCTCGCGGACGACGAGATCGTCACCGCAGTTCGGTTCACCGTTCCTCAGGCAGCCGCCTACGAGAAATTCGCCAACCCGGCGTCGAAATATGCCCTCGTAGGTGTGATGGTGGCGCAAACTGCCGACGGCGTGCGTGTTGCGGTCACCGGGGCAGGGTATGGGCCGCACCGTTCCGAGGCCCTGGAGGCGGCTCTGGGCAGCGATTTCAGCAGCGCTGCGATCGACGCCGTCGAGGTCGACGGAGCCAACCTGCTGGACGACGGCGACGCCAGCGCAGACTACCGAGCCCACCTGATCAAGGTAATGGCCAAGCGGGCGGTGGAGGCGTGCAGGTAGCCGAACTACCCGGGTCCGTCGACGCAACGTCCGAGCTGCTGCTTCAGCAGGACTACACTGCCGATCGATCGCTGGCCACGGCGACCTTTCTGTCGCTGACCCTGGGCCGGCCGCTGTTCGTCGAGGGCGAGGCCGGGGTCGGCAAGACCGAGCTTGCCAAGGTACTGGCGACGGCACTCGGCCGTCGGCTCATCCGGCTGCAATGCTACGAGGGGCTCGATGTGGCCGCGGCGGTATACGAGTGGAACTATCCGCGCCAGATGATCGAGATTCGCCTCGCCGAGGCCTCCGGTGGCGACGATCGCGACGCGCTCGAGGCCGGTATCTTCTCGGAGCGCTTCTTGATCCGACGCCCACTGCTGCAGGCCCTGGAACCACACCCGGGCGGGCCGCCGGTGCTGTTGATCGACGAGCTTGATCGTGCCGACGAGCCGTTCGAGGCCTTCCTGCTCGAGATGCTGTCCGACTTCCAGGTGACCGTGCCCGAGCTCGGCACGTTTCGCGCCGAGCACCCCCCGGTGGTGGTGATCACGTCGAACCGTACACGCGAGATTCATGACGCGCTCAAGCGGCGCTGCCTGTACTGCTGGATCGACTATCCTGACGTTGGCCAGGAGCTGCAAATTCTTCGGGCTCGTGCTCCCGAGGCACCCGAGGCGCTGACCCGGCAGGTAGTCGGCTTCGTCCAGGCGCTGCGCAACCATGAGCTGTTCAAGCTGCCGGGAGTGGCAGAGTCGATTGACTGGACCCGCGCTCTGCAAGCGCTGGATCACACGGCTCTCGATCAGCAGGTCGTCAACGACACCCTCGGCGTCCTACTGAAGTACGAGGACGATCTGTCGCGAATCCGCGGCGACGAGGCCGCCAGCATTCTTCGACAGGTCGAGGAGGAGTTGGCAGCTGCGCCGGTCGCTCCCTCAGGGTGAGCGGCCAACTGGCGGTCAACGTAGTGCATTTTGGGCGCCTGTTGCGCGCCCTGGGGGTTCCCGTGGGGCCGGGACGGAGCCTCGCGGCGCTGCGCGCCCTGGCGACGGTCGACATAACGCACCGCGACGACTTCTACTGGACTCTGCACGCAGTTTGGGTGCAGCGGGAAGAGCACCGGGAGCTCTTTGACCTGGCATTTCGCCGCTTCTGGCGGGACCCCGGACGCGCCACGATCAGCCCGGCGCTGGCCGAGTTGCTGGCGCGATCGCGACCGCCTTCCCCCGATTCGCCAGATCCCGGTGGGAGGCGCCTGGCCGAAGCCTGGCGACAGGGCACGCCGGCACGCTCGCCCGAAGCCTCACCGCACGAGGTCGTTGCTCGCATGAGTTGGTCGCAACGAGAGAGCCTGCGGAGCAAGGACTTCGAGCAGATGAGCGCTGAAGAGATCACCCGGGCGAAAGCAATGATCGCCCGGCTTCGGCCCCCGTGGCGGCAGCTGGTCACGCGACGAACACGCGCTGTGGCACGTGGCCGATATCCAGACCCGCGCGCCGCCATCCGCGCTAGCTTGCGCGAGGGCGGCGACCGCATCCCTTTGCGCTGGCGTGCACCGCGGCGACGCGCCCCGGCGCTGGTGATCCTGTGCGATATCTCCGGATCAATGAGCAGGTACAGTCGCATGTTGTTGCACTTCGCCCATGCGCTCACCAGCGACGGCGATCAGGTTCACACGTTTCTGTTCGCCACCCGCCTCACCAACGTCACCCGCACGTTGCAGCACCGCGACGTCGACGCGGCGCTCGCGAGCCTCGGTCGTGACGTTCCCGATTGGGACAGCGGTACGCGTATTGCCGCCTGCCTACGCCAGTTCAACTTCCGATGGTCGCGCCGGGTACTTGCCCAGGGAGCGGTGGTGCTGCTGATCAGCGACGGCCTCGACCGCGACAACGGTGAAGGACTGGGACACGAGATGGCTCGCTTGAAACGTTCCTGCCGGCGGCTCGTGTGGCTCAATCCACTGCTGCGCTACGAGGCGTTCGAGCCCCGCGCTGCCGGTATCCGCGCCATGCTGCCGCACGTTCACGAGATGCGCGCGGCTCACAGCATTGCGTCGCTCGACGACCTGGGCGCCGCGCTGTCACGCCGACCAAGAGGCTCCGCTAGTCGCCATCGGATCGCTTGAGCTTCCCCGCCAGGGTGCGCAGCAACAGCTTGCCCGTATCGAGTGTCTCGCTCTCGGCACCGGGCACCGGGCCCTCGCCCTGTAGCTTCTTGGCAAGCCGCTCGCTGAACTCGCCGAGCAGCTGCTTCGACACCGCCTGGAACATGCCGCGTCCGAAGCGCACCAACTTGCCGGCAATCTGCACATCGGCGTCGATGCTCACGCGACTGCCGCCGTCCTCCTCCGTCACCGCGCTGTGCAGGGTGAGCGACGCGCTGCCGCCGCCACGACGGTCCGTGCCGTTGCCGACCATGCTCAGTCGGCGATTGCCCTCATCGACTTCAGTGAATCGCACCTCGCCGTTGTAGTTCACCGTCACCGGCCCCACCTTGACCCGGACGGTGCCGATGAAGGCGTCGCCTTCGACGGCTTCGAGCTCTGCGCCCGGCAGGCAGTCGGCGATACCGGCGGGATCTGTGAGCAACGGCCAGACGCGCTCCGGCGGTGCAGACAAGCCGAATGACTCACTGATCCTCAACGACGCCACGGCTGTTCCTCGATTGTCAGTTTCTGGGACTCAAGGCATCCACGATGCCGCTAGTGTGGCTCGATCTGATGCGGCGAATCGACGTCGCGTACCACACCCGCATCATCGACCGGAACCTCGTGCACCGATGCAGGATGACGAGCCAGCAACCCGCGGGCGCCGACATCGCCAGTGATCTCGCCGATCTCATCGAAGTAGCTCGACGCCCAAAGAACAGGGTTGCCGCGCCTGCGATCGTACACCGGCACGCAAATCGGGCGTCCGTGGGCCGGGTCGAAAGCTCCGATCAATGCGTCCACATGCTCGGCGCGCACCCAGGGCATGTCGGCCAGGCAGATCACCGCCCCGTCGACCGGCGTCGTGCGATGCTCGAGGAGCGCTCTGATGCCCACCCGGAGCGTGCTACTCATTCCGTGTTCATAGTTGCCGTTGCGGACAATCTGTAGGGCCAGCCCAGCGAGCGCCTTCTCCACAGCGGCATGATCGTCGCCGGTGACCGCGATGATCGGCGCGGCACGCGACTCCAGGACGGCCCTGGCAACGTGGCGGACCATAGGTCGGCCGGAAAAATCGGTGAGCAGCTTGTTGCGATCGCCGAAGCGCTGCGACGCGCCGGCCGCCAACAGCACGGCGCCGACTCGATAGTCCCCAGGGCTCACGATCCGCGTCGCTTGCGTAGCCGTTCGATCAGCTGCGCCAGAATCGCGGTGGCGATCTCGGCGGGCGTCCGTGCGCCGATGTCGAGCCCTACCGGACCGTGTACGCGCGCCAGGTCAGCGCCACTGCACCCAGCCTCCGCCAGCCGCTGCAGACGCGCGGTGTGATTGCGCTTGCCTCCGAGAGCTCCGATGTAGAATGCGGGGCTCCCGACGGCGTGTTCCAATGCCGGATCATCGATCTTCGGATCATGGCTCAGCGCCACCACGGCAGTGCGATGATCGAGCTGCAGCTCGGGCAGCAGCTTCTGCGGCCAGTCCCGTATCAGCTCCACGTCCGGGAACCTCTCCGGCGTCGCAAATGCCCGACGCGGATCGACCACCACTACCTCGAAGCCATTGATCGCGGCCATCGCCGCCAGCGCCTGGGCAATGTGCGCGGCGCCGACGAGGACAACGCGTACCGGCGGGTTGAAAACGTCGAGCAGCAACTTGCGGTCGCCATGGCCGACGATTCCGGAGCGATCGTCGCGGGCCGACACGCGGGCCCCCTCCAACAGCAGATCGTCGATCGGGAGGCCACACTCAGGTCCCGAGGCAATCTCCTCGTCGGAGGCAAACGGATACAGCAGGCGTTGGGCGCCCGAGTGCAGATCGGTAGCCAGCACGACGGTGCGCTTGGCGGCACGGTCGGCGACGATACGCTCCAGCACACCGACCTTCAATCGACACGCTCGACCCAGATATCCACCTGACCGCCGCAAGCGAGACCGACCGCCCAGGCCTCCTCGTCGGTGACGCCGAATTCCAGCAGTTGCGGGACACCCGTAGCCATTACCTGACGAGCTGACGACACCACTGCGGCCTCGACGCAACCGCCGGAGACCGAGCCCACGAAGTGCCCGCTCTCCTCGATGGCCATGTGGCTACCTGGCCGGCGCGGCGCGGAGCCCCAGGTCCGTACTACGGTTGCCAAGGCGACGCGCTGCCCCGCCTGATGCCAGTCGACGGCCTGCTCCAACACACCGCCGGTGAGGCGACCGACCTCATTCACCACGGCCTGCTAGAACTCCCAAAGCGCCAGGCTCGAGAGATCCTTGATCAGAAACCCGTGGCGCGTGACGACCGGATGCGCCCAGGTTTGGCTATCGGCAACGGTGTAACGTCGCAGCGGCGCGAACTCGTCGGCGTCGGCGCGCAGAAGGATCAGCTCCGCCGCATCGGTGAGAATCAACAGCAGATCATCGAGAACCAGGAACGAGGCGTTTTCCCCCTCGCGACCCACGCTGGTCCAAATCGTCTCGCCGGTATCGGCGCTCATCGCGAAGAACTGGCCCTTGCGGCGATGCGTCATGCCGAACAGCCGATCTCCGACCGACACCGTGGTGCTCATGTAAAGCGACGTCGACGGATTGCTCCACAGCTCATGCGGCGTCCAAGTGTCCCCGTCTCGAGCCAGCCGAATTGCAGACAGCGGCTGGTTGAGCCCGGAGAGAATGAGCTTGTCGCCGTGTATTGCCGGTGTGACGACGTTCTGATCAAACTCGGTGCGGAAAGGCAAGCGCCACAGCAGCCGGCCAGAGTCGGCCGCAACGCCAATGATGTGCGCATCAGTCTGAGTGACTATCTGACGCTGCCCTTCGAGCTCGACGACGATCGGCGACACGTAGCTCGGACCATCCCCGTCGAGCGACCAGATGACCTCCCCGGTGGCCGGGTCAAGCGCCATGAGCGCCCCGTCGTCAGGCCCGCCAACCTGCACGATCAGCCTGTTGCGATCGAGGATTGGTGACATGCCGGCGCCGTACAGCGGGAACTTGGCGGCGAACTGGCCTCCGAAGTCCGCCTGCCAGATACGCTCTCCGGACGCCACGTCGTAGCACGACACGGCGCCACCCTTGCCGAGCGTGAACAACCTCCCCTCCGCGACGATGGGTGTCGACACGGGCCCCTTGCCGAACGCTCGACCGGCAGGGTGCATGCGATAGGGCACCGGGTACGTGTCCTCCCAAATCACCTGCCCGTCCGACAGTTGTAATGCTCGTACCACCTCGGCATCGGCTTCCACATTTCGGGTATGCAGATAGACGCGATCGTCGACCACAACCGGAGTCGAATGTCCCGTCCCGACTTCAACCTTCCAGCGTTGATGGAGCTGTTCTGGCCAGGTCTCCGGTGCGACGAAATCGTGCACCACCCCGTCGCGATCGCGTCCCCTCCACTGGCTCCATTCCTGCCCCAGCGCACCGGACGGGAGAGCGATCAGGAGAGCGGCCACCGCCACACCACGCATCCTATGCCGGCTCGATCGCCATATGCTGCTTTCCATCAACGCAACCTCATGAGTTTCCCTCGACGTCCACGACATAGATCTCGCGATTGCCGTCTCGGCTGGTGACGAAGGCGATTCTGTCGCCACTCGGTGACCATGTAGGGCTGTCGTCCCTCGCCGGGTCGTTGCTCAGGTTGATGAGACCGCCGCCGTCTGCATTCATGAGATAGATCTCACGGTTGCCGTCCCGATCGGAAACAAAGACGATCCGAGTGGCATCCGGCGACCAGGCTGGACTCTGGTTCGTCGAGGCGGCGTCGGTAAGATTGCGGGGATCGCTGCCGTCCTCTGCCATGACCCAGATGTCGCTGAGGCCGGTACCGTGGCCCGACACGAAGAGAATCCGGGAGCCGTCGCTCGACCAGGCAGGAAAATCGTCTTCTGCCGGGCTGTTGGTCAGGTTCACCTGCTCGGCGCCGTCCTCGTCCATGACGTAGATCTCACCGTTGTCATCACGCTGGCTGGCGAAGGCGATGCGGAATCCATCGGGCGACCATGCCGGGTTCCGGTTTCCGAGACCGTTCGCGGTGAGATTCAGGTACTTGCCGTACCAGGCCACGTATTCGGTGCCCTCCGAGTCCATGATGGAGATATCGCCGTTCCCGAGCCGCCCGGAGCTCGTGTAGAAGGTGATCCACTTGCCGTCGGGCGACCATCGCGGGTCCCCGTTGATATAGCCGTTGCTCGACAGAACGTCCGCGTCGCTACCATCGGCGTTCATGATGAAGTTCCAGCCCGACGTGCGCCCGTGCCGGTCCGACTCGAAGGCGATCTTCGAGCCATCGTTAGACCAGACCGGGTCCCATTCATCGTACTCGTGGTTGGCGGTCAGATTCACTTGCTCGGAGCCGTCGGCGTTCATCACGTAGACCTCGCGATCGCCGTCACGATTGCTCACGAACGCGATCTTACTGCCATCGGGTGACCAAGCCGGGCTGCCATCGAACCCGGGATTGTTGGTGAGATTAGCTTGGCTGGCGCCGGCGCTGGCAACTGCTATCGTCGCCAGAGCAGCGCAGCCGATGCGCCCGTACATGCGGCTCGTCAACTCCCTACTCCTCTCTCCCAAGGGTGGCTCCCCGAGACTGATCACCGATGAATCGAGGCAGCCTAACCCCGTGGCGCGTTCTGCGGAAGGGGGTCACGAATCGTTATCGGCCCGGCGGCGATTCCTGCAGCCGAGTCAGTGGTCTCGGCACGCGCAGAAAGACCAGAAAGGACCCGCCGCTGTGCCGCGGAGCTGGCCAACCCGACGGTCAACCCCTGATAGTCTAGCGTCCATGAGTCGTTCTGGGGTCAGCCTGCTACCGCTCGCGTGCCTGCTTCTGGCCGCCGGATGCGCGGAGGAACCACAGCCGCCTCCCCAGCCCGTCGCCTTCAGCCACAAGGCGCACGTCGACAACGAGATCGCCTGCACGAGCTGCCATCCGGGCGCCGAAACCGAAGCCCAGGCCGGCCTCACGCCGCTCGCCGGGTGCGCCACATGCCACCGGCGGGCGATCATCCCCGACCACCCCGAAGTGGTGAAGGTGATCGAGCTCTTCCAGAACCGCGAGCCTCTGGCGTGGAACCGCGTCAACGTAATCCCTGACTCGGCAATGGTGCACTTCAAGCACAAACCCCATGCGCGTGCCGAGATCTCTTGCGATCGCTGCCACGGTGACGTCGCCGAGATGACGATCGCGCAGCAGCCGTTCGACGTTTCGGACATGGGTTGGTGTGTGAGCTGCCATCAGCAGGAAGGCGCCAGCATTGACTGCCTCGCCTGCCACCACTGAGGGTATCGATGCTGCGAGGAGACCTCGGTGCGTAGACGAGACTTCCTGAAAGCAACGACGTTAGCGGCCGGAGTGTCGCTGCTCGAAGCCTGCTCGCGACCAGAAGATCAAGTCCTCGTGCAGCCGGCGATGCGCCCGGACCAGCTGGCAGGCGCAAGCTCCTGGCGGCTCGGGGTCTGCCAGCAGTGCTCGGCCGGGTGCGGCATCCAGGTCCGGGTGGTCGATGGCAACGCCAAGAAGATCGAGGGCAACCCGGAGCACCCGGTAAACCAGGGCGGCGTCTGCGCACTGGGCCAATCCCTCCTGCAGGAGCTATACAACCCGGATCGGATTCTGGTGCCGCAGCGCCGTAGCGGAGCACGCGGTGACGGCGAGTTCGAAGAGATCTCCTGGGAGGAGGCGCTGGCCGACCTCGTTGAGACGATCGCCACGACGTCCGGCGAGCGCTTGGCGATTCTTGGATCGGATCGGGGTGGTCTGGTAGGGGCGCTGTGGCACCGCTTCGCGGCAGCGGTCGGAGCGCCCCCGCCCGTCTTCATGGAATCTCCGGAGCTCGAGGTCGAGCGACGGGCCGCAGCAATCAGCCTCGGCGTTGACGATATGCCATATTTCGATCTGGGGCGCAGCGACTACGCGCTGTCGATCGGAGCGCCTTTCCTCGATCGCTGGCGCAGTCCGGTGCACTACACACGCATGCTGGCGCAAATGCGCCGTGGCCGCCCGGGCCGGCGCGGCAAGCTCGTGCATGCAGAGCCACGCATGTCGCTGACCGCCGCCAACGCCGACGAGTGGCTGGCGCCGCGTCCAGGCACCGAGGGAATCCTGGCCCGCACCATCGCCGGCGTATTGCTGGCAGAGGGGCGCGTCAACGAGGCGGCCCGGGCGCGCTATGCGGCGCTGTTCGGCAGCGAACCACCGACCCTCGATGAGGGTGCCGCCGTCTGCGACTTGGCGGCCGAGAAGATCCATCGGATCAGCCTGGAGATCGCCGCCGCCGATCGCAGCTTGGTGATCGCGGGCGGCCCTGCGGCAGCGCATTCCAACGGGTTGTTCAACGTCGTAGCTGCCCTGGGCCTGAACCTGCTACTCGACAATCTCGGACAGCCAGGCGGCGTGTTCGCCCCGGCTTCGTTCGGGCTGACGAACGGTATCGCCCCGGTTGATGCAGCCGACACATCGATGGCACGCCTCCTGCCTCGCCTCCGCGGCGAGTCGACCGAGCCCGTCGAAACCCTACTGATCGCTGCGAACGACCCGCTGCACAGGCTCCCTCGCAGTTGGGGGCTCACGGAGGCGATTTCCGGTGCCGGCAAGATCATCGTGCTGAGCAGCTTCCTCGATGACACCGCTCATCAAGCCGATCTGTTGCTGCCCCTGCGCACCGAGCTCGAGCAGTTCAGCGCCGTCGAGCCGGCGACATCCGTCGGAGTGCCGGCGCTCGGCTTGGCAGACCCGGTTGTAGAGCCGCGCGGTGAGGGCCACCACGTGGGTGACGTGATCCTGGCTGCTGCGACAGCCTTGGGTGAGCCGATCGCCGACCAGTTCCCGTGGTCAAGCTTCGCGGCGCTGGCGCGAGCCCGCGTTGACGAGGAGCTTGGGCGGTCGACAGGTACCGCCCGACCCGATCTGCCCACGACGGCCTCCGAGGCCCTCGCACAGGGTGGGTACTTCGACAGCGGGGCTCTGGGAATCGCGCCGCCCGGCCCGACAGAGGCCGCGCCCGAGGCCACCGTACCGGTGTTGGACGGCGACGAGGCCAGCTTCCCGTTCATGCTCCAACCATTCGAATCCGTGAAGCTCGGCGAGGGTCGCGGCGCCAACCGACCGTGGCTGCAAGAGCTTCCGGACCCGCTCTCGACCGTCATGTGGGACAGCTGGGCTGAGCTATCGCCTGCCGACGCCGCCGATCTCGGCATCCGTGACGGCGATCGGCTGAGGATCGAGTCGCCTGCCGGCTCGATCGAGGTCGCGGCGGTCATCGATCCGGCCGTCCGTCCGGGCCTTGTCGGCGTGCCGCGGGGCCAAGGACATCGTGACTACGGGCGCTACGCGCGAGACCGCGGGGCCAACCCGCTAGACCTGGTCGGGGAAGTCGACATCATCGGCCACGAGTTGCCCGCATGGGCGGCTACGCGGGTGCGCATCGAGCGCCTCGGCCCCGGGAAGCTGTCACGCCATGGGGCTCGACTCGGGGAACGCGGACACGGCGAGAGGATCCCGGTCGGCTGGGCGCCGCAGCCAACGCGCCCGGAGGACCTGGCATGACGCGTTGGGGCATGGTGATCGACACCGACGTGTGCACCGGCTGCGAGGCCTGTGTCGTGGCCTGCGCCGCAGAAAACAACATCCAGACGGTGGGCGCCGACGAGGTCGCGAAGGACCGCACCATGCAGTGGCTTCGCATCGAGCGCGAGTACGAGGGTGAGTTTCCGGACATCAAGGTGCGATTCAAGCCGGTGATGTGTCAGCAATGCGCCGAAGCGCCATGCGAGCCGGTCTGTCCGGTCTACGCCACCTACCGTACCGACGAAGGCCTCAACGCGATGGTCTACAGCCGCTGCATCGGCACCCGCTACTGCGCCAACAACTGCCCCTACACCGTGCGCGTGTTCAACTTCCACGCCAGCGAGTGGCCTGTACCCTTGGATCGCCAGCTCAACCCCGACGTCAGCCCCCGACCAGCTGGCGTCATGGAGAAGTGCACTTTCTGCGTGCAGCGCATCCAGGATGCCCAGGACCACGCCAAGGACGAGGAGCGCGAAGTCGCCGACGGTGAGATCCAGCCGGCCTGCGCGCAGTCCTGTCCCGCCAAGGCCATCGTGTTTGGCAACCTGGCGGACCCGTCGAGCCGTGTCGCCCGACGCGCTCGCAGCAACCGCGCCTACCATCTGCTGGAAGATCTCGACACGCAGCCCTCGGTGATCTACCTGAAAGGAGACGACTGGGGTGGCGACAACGCCTGAGCGCCAGCACGAGGAGGCGATCTTTCGACCGGTGGTAGGGCTTCGCCCGGGACTCGTCGCGGGTAGCCTGGTCACCGGCGCGCTGGTGGCGTTGTTCCTGTATAGCTGGGGCCATCAGGTTTTCAACGACATCGGCGTCACGGGCCTCAACCGGCCGGTGTTCTGGGGCTTCTACATCACCAACTTCGTTTTCTGGATCGGCATCAGCCACGCCGGCACGCTGATCTCGGCCATCCTGCGGGTGACCGCGGCAGAATGGCGGCGACCGGTGACGCGGTGCGCCGAGGCCATCACGCTGTTCGCTCTCAGCATCGGCGGGTTGTTCCCACTGATCCACCTCGGCCGCGTGTGGAGCTTCTACTACATGTTGCCGCTACCGAATGACCGGGGGCTGTGGCCCAACTTCAGGTCACCGCTGATGTGGGACATGGTGGCGATCAACGCGTACATTCTCGGCAGCCTGCTCTATCTGCTGCTGCCCTTGATACCCGACATGGCGATACTGCGCGACCGTGTGCTGGCCGAGCGACCCGGGACTTTCCGCGCCACCCTCTTTCGGATCGCGGCCCTGGGATGGCGCGGCACGCCACAGCAGTGGCATTCACTCGAGCGGGGCATCGGTGTGATGGCCGTGGTGATCATTCCGGTCGCCGTTTCAGTGCACACGATCGTCTCCTGGGACTTCGCCATGTCCCTCACGCCGATGTGGCACAGCACGATCTTCGGTCCTTACTTCGTGGTCGGCGCCATCTACTCGGGAATCGCCGTACTCATGGTAGCGATGTTCCTGTTGCGCACCGGCCTGCGTCTGCAGCATTACCTCGACGACCGCGTGTTCAACAATCTCGGATTGTTGTTCGTCACCATGACGCTGCTCTGGACCTACTTCACCTATGCGGAGCACCTGACGATCTGGTACGGCGATCAGGCATCCGAGATCGCGGTGTTCAACGAGCGAGTTTGGGGCAGCTTCGCGCCCTTCTTCTGGACGATGCTGGTGCTGAACGCGGTGATTCCGCTGGCCGTGCTGCCGTTCCGCTGGGGCCGGCGTCCCGCCTGGACAGCGGCAGTCGGTATCTGCGTACTCATCGGCATGTGGCTGGAGCGCTATCTGATCGTCGTCGGCTCGCTCAGCGTCCCGCGCCTCGAATTCACCGTGGGCCACTACCAGGCAACCTGGGTCGAGTGGGGAATCTTCGCCGGCTCGTTCGGCCTTTTCGGGTTCCTCTACTTCCTCTTCCTACAGTCGGCACCGATCGTGTCGATCTGGGAGATGCGCGAGGGCGAGAAGCACGCCGGCGAGCCGCTCACCAGCGAGCAGCCGTCGCTTCGGCCCCTCGGCGGAGAGTCGTAGATGGCGGCCGAAGCGACCGTTACTCACGCCGTGTTCACCACCGGCGCACAGGTGCGCGAGGCGTTGACACTACTGTCCCAGAGCGGTGTCGAGGCCGCCGACATCGAGGTCCGCAGCTCCGTACCGCTCGACGAGCACGACGTCGAGCCAGCCGGCCGGGCACCACGCTCTCGCGTACCGCTCATGGCAATGCTCGGCGGTGTACTGGGCGGTGTGGCCGCCTATCTGCTGGTAGCGCTGACGTCTCGCGCCTACCCGTTGGTCACCGGCGGCATGCCGATCGTTCCGCTGATGTCGACCGCGATCATCGTCTTCGAGGTTGCAGCGATGGGATGCATCCTGCTGACCGTTGCGACGGTGCTCTTCGAGTGCGGGCTGCCACGTCTGGCCTGGCATGCCGGACCGTTCGACGCGGAGCTCGCGGCCGGGAAGATCGTCGTCGCGGTGCGTGGGCAGGCCGGCCGAGAGTGGACGGCGGGTGCGGTGGCGATATCGCCGGATGGCACTGGCGGCAACGGTCCGTAGTTCCGGCGCCGGCAATGCCCTCGCACTTGGCTGCGAGACCGGGGACGGGGAACCTCGGTCAGCCAGTCGGTGGCTTGCCGATCGCCGGCATCGCCCGCCGCTGTAGCACCTCCTGCACGGCGCGGTGCGCCTCCAGCATCGCGGCATCCGTGTGTGGGCTGGCGGCGGCGTCAGAGTTGGCGATCGTGATCGATCCGAAAGGCTGGCGCGCAATCACGCAAGGACGCTTGTCGCTACTGGTGAACGCCCATTCCATGGGGTCGTAGAGGGTGTTGTAGGTGTATGCGTAGCCGTGCGGCCAGCGGTTGACCGCGATGGCGATGATGTCACGCGCCGAATCGAAACCGCCGCCCCCGAGCATCCGCCCGAGCTGATCGCGGATCTTCTCCTCCCAAGTCTCGAACGGCGTCACCAGGAGCTCCTCGCGGCCCATCATGTGCTGCTCCTTGCGCGGCCGCCCCGGGTAGTTCAGGTAGCGGTACAGCGAAAGCACGATGGGCTCCTCGGGCGATTCGGCGTGTCGGAGATCGCCGAGACTCACCGCCTCATCGAGACCGACTCCGGCGTGGTACATGGTCGGCGCGCTGATGTAGCTGACGCCAAGCTTCTCGAAAGCGGTCCAGTTGCGGATCGCCACGCTCGTGTACACCAGCGGACCCTTCACCGCGAATGCCAGCGCTTCCTTTTGCTCCGTCGGCAGCTCAGGCACGAGACAGGGAATCACACGATTCCAGCACGCCATCACACAGTGGCGCCCGCGTACGTGATAGGTCTTGCCGCCATTGACGTAGCTAACCTCGACCTCGTCCTTTCCACCCGAGGCCGTGTGGCGCGCTCGCACGACCGTACTGTTGAGCCGAATGCGGGCCGTCTGACCGTCGCGGTCGAGCAGCTTGTAATTCACGCCAGCGGTCGCAACGTCCTCCTGGGTGTTGCCGGGAACGGCATCGGGGTTCAGCCACCGGACCATCAGCCGGGTGACGGTGGCGTTGCCGTCGGGGAAATGGACAGATCCGGGGCCGGGCTTCTGGCGCCCATGATGCCCACCGGGCAGGTCCGAGAGCAGCCCGTCGGGCATCGGTTCCAGACCCATGCCATCGAAACCCGGTTGACCCATGCCCCACGCATACAGCGCTGGCAGCGCATCGGCGCCGACCGCGAAGCTGCCGTTGCCGGTGCCACTCAAGAACCACATGACCTCTGGATCGACCTTCGCCACCTCGAGCATGAAATCGGTGTAGCTCATCTTTGCCAGCCGTTCCTTCTTTTCGGCCGATGACAGGCCGGGAAAGTAGTCGGGCTGGTGGTCAGAATAGAGCACCACATAGTCGCGCTGGGCCCTGGCTGACAGGGGTGTCTTAGCGGCGAACTCGGCGGCAGAGCCACGCCCGCCGGACCGTTTGACCAGCCGGTCCTCGCCCCAGGTCTCGGCATCGAAGAAATAGCCCGCCCCGAGCCCCATGCCCCGGTACATTCGCCGGCTGTCGACATTGTCGGCGCGGAAGCGATCGAGGTCGACGCCGATGTCCGCCAGCAGCTGCTGGGAAGGCTGGTTGTAGCGACCCGGGGACTCGATGTTCAGGGTGCCCCCGTTGAGTGCCAGCGTGCGACCGTTGTAATCGAACTCGTTGCGCTTGGCGTGGCCGCCGAAATCATCGTGATTGTCGAGGATCAGCACACGGGCATCGCGGCCGACGTTCTTGATGAAGAAGTGCGCCGCGGCCAGGCCGCTGATGCCGCCGCCAACCACCACCAGGTCGTAGCGTTCGCCGCTATCTACAGCGTCCGAGAAGTCCCATCCGCGCTGATCGCGCATCTGGTGACCGACCTCGAGCGAGCCGGCGTGGCTGCCGCGCAGGCCGTGCCGTAGCGGTGGGTAGTCCGCCGGATCCTGTACCGGCGGTCTGAAGGAACTCCTTGTCGGCTCGGTCTTGCCCGGGACCAGGTTCGGGAGGGTGAGCGCGCCGCCGATCGGAACTGCCATTCCGTTGACGAAGTCACGTCGCGTAATGCGGCGGTCCATGCCCAGGTCGCGTCTACGAGATTTAGCCACGCCGTCCCTCCTACCGGTTCATGTTCGCCATCGCCAGGTTCCGGCGCCGGCGACGGTGCCCGACGCGCAGCCTACCACCCGCCGGCGCGGGCTCAAACGATCTGTTCAGAGCTTGCCGGCCGCGATCTTGGCAAGCTCCACCGCAGTCGCCTTCAGATCGGTGATCGCGGGCGGTATGCCCATCGGGAACATCACCGACAGGACGAAGCCGCTGCTCCCCTTCACGGCCTGGAGCACGATCGTATTGGCCATGTCCAGCTGGAAGAACGCCTCATCGCCGACCCCTTCGATCGCTGCCTCGGGTCGCTTCGGCATCATCGCGAAGACCGCCGCATCCAACGGATCGATGGTCACCGACCCTACCGGCTTCGAGGCGGTAAACGAGAACCCGTCGGCACCGCGGGTATCGACCACCACGGCTATACCGAGCACTTCCTCCACATCTTCCTTGGTGAGCAATGGCTCGGCCTGAGCGGCGCCGGTTGCCGAGATCAACAGGACGGACAGGGCAGCCAGGCCGGCGGCCGACCGGTAGGTTGGCATACGGGTTCCTCGTGGCACGCGAGACGCGGGAGTGGGGCTGGCCGGTCGCGAGCATCGATTTGCGCTCGCAAGTGCCAACCGGAAACCTGAATCTGGCGGGATTCTAGCAGGACCTGGCGGGGCGCTACTGGAGTCCCGCCGGTAGCGCATACGCGTGTGCGTGGCTTTCGACCTTTCTGCTATGGTGCGGCCCGATGACCCAGGCGCACGGCGCGCCACCATCACCCGAATGCCTGCAGGAGAACCCATGCCACTGGTCTCGAGACGTTGCATACTCGGCCTGATCATCATTGTCCTGACGGTCGCTGCCTCGGCGGTCGAGGCGCAGACCAGCGAGCGATTCGACATCGTGTTGGCCGGGGGCCGCGTGCTCGACCCGGAGACCGGCCTCGACGCTATCCGCAACGTCGGCATTCGCGGCGATCGGATCGATGCCGTTTCCGAGAGCCCCCTGCAGGGAGATGTCGTCGTTGACGTTTCCGGGTTGGTGGTGGCACCAGGGTTCGTCGATCTTCACGCCCACGGTCAGAGCAACGAAGCCAACGTCTATCAGGCCCGCGACGGGGTCACGACGGCGCTCGAGCTCGAGGGCGGCGCCGATGATATAGAGACCTTCGTCAACGAACGGCGCGGTGATTCGATCCTGAATTTTGGGGCGTCCGTCTCGCACAGCTTCAATCGCGTCTGGGCGATGCCCGAGAGAGCCGCGGAGACAGCGCGGCTCGACGAGGCGTTCGCGTCCGGGTCAGCGAGCATGGCACACGTACGCGAGCTCACGAGAGGCATGGAACGCAGCGGCTACGATCCCATCGATCGCCGGGCGATCGGCCGTCTGCAAGAACGGTTCGAGCGCGGACTGCGCGCCGGCGGTCTCGGCCTCGGGGTACCGCACCAGTATTACCCCGGCGCCGACCACGACGAGATCTTTCGTGTCTTTCAGATGGCGGCCGAGTGGGACGTTCCGATCTATACACACGTCCGCAGCATGGAGGTGGCCGCCTTCCAGGAAGTCATCGCCAATGCCGCCGCCACCGGGGCACCGCTGCACATCGTGCACGTCAACAGCATGAGCCTGGGCAACATATCTACGGTGCTCGACATCATCGGTGCCGCCCAGGCCCGCGGCATGGACGTCACGACAGAGGCCTACCCATACACCGCCGGATCGACGGGCATCGGCTCGGCCATCTTCGACGACGGTTGGCAGGAGAAGCTCGGCATCAGCTATGGCGATATCCAGTGGGAGGACACCGGCGAGCGCCTCACAGAGGAGACCTTCATCAAGTACCGCGCCGAGGGCGGCACGGTGATCATCCACGTTATGAAGCCCGAGTGGATCGAGCTGGCCATGCGCACCCCGTTCGTCATGGTGGCCTCGGACGGCATGCCCTACGCGCCCGGAGCCCATCCGCGCAGCGCCGGAACGTTCTCGCGCTTCCTCGGGTACTACGTGCGCGAGCTGGAGATCATGCCCCTGATCGAGGCAGTCTCCAAGGTGTCGCTCATGCCGGCACGGCGTCTCGAGCAGATTGCCCCGGCGATGACCCGCAAGGGGCGTATCCAGGTCGGCAGCGACGCCGACATCACGGTCTTCGCGCCAGGCCGGATCATCGACACCGCCACCTTCGAGGACGACCTGTCGTTCGCTGAGGGCATCGAACACGTGCTGGTAAACGGCACGTTCGTGGTGCGCGATGGGAATACGGTCGAAGGCACTCGCCCTGGTCGCCCGGTGCTCGGAAAGATGTACGCCGGGGAGTAAGCGTCGGCAAACGCTACGCAAAGTGCGCCCCTCCCCGAAACAAGCGCTACTAGTGCCTGATGCGCTATAATGCACAGTCGTGGGAGGCCTCACGGACCGAACGCTGGGATAGTCGGCGAAGCGACGCACTTCGCTGCTTGGCGCCACGCGCTCGGCAAAGGTGATCATGCCCGTCGGCCCAGGCCTCTTCCCAGCAAGGCGGCGGCGCCGTGCGCTCGACTTCCGGTGGGCGCCATGCTGCTGAACGAGCTACGACAACAGGGCGACACGCTCTACCGTTGGCGTAGCTACTTGCCGGTGCCGCTTACGCTGCTGCTATTCGTAGCGCTGGCGTTGCCGCCCGCAACTCCCGGTTGGCATGCCGGCGCCGCATGGTGGGATTGGCTGGCGTTAAGCGCCAGCCTGGCGGGCTTGGCGATTCGTATTCACACGATCGGCCATGCCCCACCGTTCACGTCCGGAGGCAACGTGCGCAAGCAGGTGGCCGCCGAGCTCAACACGACCGGGTGCTACT
>DASCOT010000151.1:0-50934 GCA_036012155.1 Acidobacteriota bacterium | reverse complement strand
CACCCCATGACCACGACAGACGAGCCGAGCAACGACCATGAAGCTGACTGGTCCGACGAGACAGCACAGTGGTACGCGAGCGCATACGGCGAGTGGCCCAGCAACCACATCACCGTCGAGGCGATCGCCTTACGGGTCGATGACGTGGTGGTGGACATCGGTTGCGGCACCGCCTGTGCGCTTCGCCACGCGGCTCAATACGTAACCGAAGGCAGGCTGATCGGCTGCGATCCCGTTCCCGGGATGATGCACATCGCCAGGCAGAAGCTCGCGGAACACCCCGACCACGAGCGTATCGAGTGCGGCGCCGGCGACCTGCGACTCGACGACGCCACCGCAACGATAGCGATGGCTATCAACTCCTTGCACCACTGGGACGACATCGCCGGCGGCCTTGCCGAGGTACTGCGCGTGTTGGTACCGGGCGGGAGCTTCTATGTAGCCGAGGACCACGATGTACAGGAGCTACACGGCTGGGGCGCCAACGACGTGAGGTTGGCCTTGCTCGAGGCCGGTTTCGCTGTCGGGGAGACACCGACGGTGTCGCAAGGCGAGGTCGTAATGGACCTGCACCACGCCCGAAAACCTGCCGGAGCGGGTTGACGAGTCGGCCTGGTCCAGCGCCGGCGGGAGGCTCCTAGCCGAGGCTGTCGAGCTCGGCTTCGGTAGTCTCCCACTCCGCCATGAGCTCCTCGACCTTCACCCTGAGCTGCTTCTGCTCGGCCTCGACCTTGCGCACCAGCGGGCGGCTGCGATCGAAGTAGGCAGGATCGCAGAAGAGCTCGTCGATCTCGTCGACACGCGCCTCGGCTCGATCGACCGCGGCGGCGATTTGATCGCGGCGTGACGTCAACTGGCGTAGCTTCTTCTTGACCTCGGGGCTCGGGCGCTGGCCGTCATTGTGTTCGCCACCTTTGGACTTGCCCTTGCCCTTGCGCTTCTTGCGGCGCGCCTTGAGGACGACGGTGTCGACGTCGAGATGGTCGTCGCCACAGTAGTGAACATACTCGTCGTAGCTGCCCTGATAGTCGAGGATCGCGTCCGGCTTGATCTCGACAATCCGCGTTGCCAGCTGGGCGACGAACCAGCGGTCGTGCGAGACGAAGATCAGCGTGCCCTCGTAGCTCCGCAAACCCTCGACCAGGGCTTCAATCGACTCCAGGTCGAGATGATTCGTGGGCTCGTCGAGCACGAGCACGTTGGGTTGCTGAACGGCCAGCCGGCAAAACACCAGTCGCGCCGCTTCGCCGCCCGACAACGAGCCTAGGCGCTTCTTGGCCTCGTCGCCCGAAAACAACACCAGGCCGAGCTGCGCCCGCACCGAGCCGGTGGTCTCACCCGGGCAGGCATCGTGGATGGCGGCCTCGGCGGTTTGGTCCTCGGGCTCGAGCTGTTCTCGGTGGTCCTGGGCGAAGTACCCCGGATACGTCTCATAGCCCCATTCGACCTCTCCCGAGTCACCGGCGAGATCACCGACGATGATCTTCAGCAGGGTCGATTTGCCGATGCCGTTGGGCCCCATGATCGCCAGCCGATCGCCGCGACGTACGGTGAGATCCACTCCGCGCAGCACCTCATTGTCACCAAACGCCTTGGCAATACCCTTGATCTTGAGCGTTTCACGCCCGCTCGGGCGGACCTGTGAAAAGCGAAACGTCGGGTACCGTCGCGAGCTCGGCGGCAGGGTCTCGAGGCTCTCGGCCTTCTTCTCGATCATCCGCACCCTGCTCTGTGCTTGCCGCGCCTTGCTGGCCTTGGCACGAAAACGGTCGACGAATGCCCGATGGTGCGCGATCTCCTTTTCGCGCTTGCCGATCTCCTTCTCCTTGCGATCACGCTCGTCCTGCTTGGCACCGAGGAAGACCGTGTAGTTGCCGCTGTAGAGAGTCACGGTTTGGTAGTCGACATCGAGAATGTTGGTGCTGACGTTGTCGAGGAAGCGGTGATCGTGCGAGATCACCACCACCGGCCCAGCGAAGTTCTGCAGGAACTTCTCCAACCAGCGGATCGACACGATATCGAGATGATTGGTGGGCTCGTCGAGAAGCAGAATGTCGGGAGCACCGGCCAACACTTGCGCCAGCAGAACCCGCAGCTTGAAGCCGCCTGAGAGCGTCGAGAGCGGATCACGATGGCATGCTGTCGGCAGCCCCAACCCTTCGAGAATCTCCGCCGCTCGAGCTTCGGCCGAGTAGCCATCGTGGCGCACGATGATGTCCTCGAGCTCGGCGTAGCGGTCACCGTCAAAGTCCGATTCGGCGTTCGCCAGCACCTCGTCCTTCTCGACGATCGCGTCCCATAGCTCACGATTGCCCATCATCGTAACGCCGAGTATCTCCTCGTTCTCATAGAGGAACTGATCTTGCTGGAGCGTTCCCAGCTTGAGGCGTTTCGCAATGGACACCGAGCCGTCGGTTGGCTGCTCGACGCCGATGAGGATATTGAGCAGCGTCGTCTTGCCGGAGCCGTTGGCACCCACCAGCCCGTAGCGCTCGCCGGGATTGAGCCGAAACGTCACATCGGTGAATAGCATCTGGGCGCCGAATGACTTCGAAAGACCGGAGACAGAGATCATCGATCGCAGCAAATAGCGGTAAAGAGACCGGAACGGGGATGAGCAAGCCTTCGACGGGATCGTGAGCCCACGCACCACTCGCTCATCCTACCGCCTGGTCGTATCGGCAATAGGCCGCCCCGTCTCTGCGAGATCGAGCGGCTGGCGCGGACATCCGGCGCGGACACAATCCGCAGACGCTTCTTTGCACAACGAAGACAGCAACGCGCCGTCTTTCTTAACAGCCGTGGCGTCCAAGAACTAGAACGGTGGGTTCCCCTACCCCAGAGCACAGGAAGATCTGTGACGAGCACGTTGATCTTGATCGCCGGACTGACGCTCGGTGCCGCAACACAGCAAGGCGGCGTCCCGCAGCAGGATGAGCAGCCACAGTTCTCAACCACCGTATCGCTGATGGAAGGGACCTGGCTGCTCGACGAGCAGCTCAGCCAGGATCCTCGCGAAGTGTTGCGCGAGGCGATCGGCGAGGCCGGGCGCCGTGGCCCGAATCGCATGGGCGGCGGCGTTCGTCCAGGTGGCGGCGGCGGGCGCCCAGGCGGAGGAGGTGGGCGCCCAGGTGGCGGCAGCGCTCCGGGAGGAAGGCCGCCGGGAGGCGCGGGTCGGAGCATGCCTGATGCGGGCCAGGCTGGCCGCCCTGGATTGGGATGGGCAGCCAGCAACGAGGTCGAGATCACCAGCAAGGACCCGGGTCTGATGATGGCGAACGATTCGGGACTGCTGCGCTACGTTGTCGCCGACGGGCTATGGGCGGAGCGCAAGCTCCCGGACGGATCGCGTGCCGAGATCAAGGTAGAGTGGGCCGAGGGCACGCTCCACATCACCAGCGTCGCCGACCGTGGCTTCAAGAGCTCGGAAGTCTGGGAGGTGCTACCCGAGGCCGACCGTCTGGTACTGATCATCCAGTTCGAGAGCCCAAGACTCGACGAGCCGGTCTCGGTTCGCCGAGTGTTCAACAAGGCCGCCGAGCCAATCGCCGGCGGTCGCTGAAGGGCCAGTCAACGCGGCTGGCGCGCCGGGGCTCTGAGCTGCGCGATCAGCTCCAGAAACCCGGCAGCACCGCGGATCGGGTCGAAGTAGGGATCATCGCCCAGTGCGCTTGCGTCGAGCTCGCGAATCGCATGAGCCCGCCGTAACGTCTCGACGGCTTGCCCGCTATCGCCGTTCTGAGCGTACGCCCGGGCCTGGAACAGCAGCACGTTGAAGCTGTCGGGCCGAAGGAAGTCGGCCACCTCGAGCAACTCGAGGGCGGCCGCCGGATCGCCTTGCGCCAGGTAATCGCGCGGTTGGTAGTAGGCGAAAAGCACGAAGACGCTCTCGATGAGCCGCTGCCCCGCCAGCGCCCTCATCGGGCTGTCGAAATCAGCGGCCTGGCGCTTGATCCTCTCCAGGTCCAGGTATTGGATCAACTCCGCCCCATCGATCTGTCGATCGCCGGCGCGGAGCTGCTGAACGACGGTGCCGAGCTCCTCGACGAAGGCACGGTGGCGCGCTGTGAGTCGGTCGGTGAGGCCAGCGACGTCAGCGACCGCGACAAGCTCCCCGAAGGCTCGGACCCTGTCAGCGATCCGATCGAGCTCCGAACGGCCGATCACCCCATCGAAGTCGACCAGCAGCGCTGAATAGCGTAGCCAAGCCTCGTAGGTATCGATGGCCCTTTGATCGACGACCGGATCCTCCGAACCGGCACCCGGCGCGGGGTTTCCAGCCGACGGCGGCGCCGCCCGCGCGCGGCTTTCCCACGCCTGCGCCTCCAACACCCGCCTTGTATAGAGATCGGCCGCCAGCGTTCTGACGGGGGCACGGAGACGCGCCTTCATTGCCTGCAGCTCCATCCACTCGAGCGCCCTGGTGCACACCTCTTCCGGGCCCCAGGAGTGGCCGCCGATGAAGTACTCGAACCGATGGGCAATACCACCGCCATCGAGCCGCCGATCCAACGTCCGCATCTCGTCGTAGTTGAAGTCCGTGGTTCCAGCGGCGCCGTAGTAGGCGTATCCGGCCTCGTCGGGAAGCACGAACCCACCAGGCACGCCGCCTCCGAACGCGACGATTCCCGCAACGGACGCCTGCAGCTGCTCCGCGAACTCCCAGGCCAACCTGGCCGTGCCTGAGAACCCGCCGAGATAGAAGCGCCGGTTGTCCAGCGCAAACAGTCGAGTGCCGTCGGTGAGCATCGCTTCGAGAGCTGGCGAATTGACGTCTTCCGACACGTCGGAGGCAGTGTTGTACGAGCTCACGAGCACGTATCCGAGCCTCTCTGCCGCGGGGCGAAACAGCTCCAGCGGTACTCGCGCTCTGCCGCGCGGATCCATCAGGAAAAGCGCCGGCCACGTCCGCTCGGGTGTGTACTCACTCGGCAGATAGACGGCGAACGTCTGGTCCGGAGCGTGCAGGCTCCGAACGATGTCGGCGACCTCGCCCGGTCGGATGGCCTCGCCGAGAATCTCCTCGGACTGCGGCACAGCAGCAGCCGCGGCGCCGGATGCGATGGCGACTGCACCCACGAACACCAGTCGGCGGATGGCGATCTTCGAGAATCGAGTGCTCATGATCACCCATCGTGGCACTCGCGACGCCATCGGCTCAAGCTCCGACGACCAGGGCCAATTGGCGGGCTGACGCGCTGAGTCAGATTTGTTCGACGAGTAGCCGCAGCGTAACGCCTTGGTACCAGCCGGCGAGGTGCGCCTCGGTCACGTCGACGGCGATCCCGAGGCCGCCAGAAACCGCAGCCGCCAGGCCCGGCGCCTCGAACGCAACGCTGGGGGCCTGCCGTCCACCGATCCTCGCGGTCGCCTGTGTGACCTGGAGGATCGCACCGCCGGGGTGTGTTGCTGTGCTCCGCTCGACGGTGGCCGACACACGCAGCTGGCCGCTTGCCGAGGTACCAATCACCGAGAAGACGCCGCCGAGCTGGCCCGTCAGGGTGGCGTCGACGGTGCCGCTCAATACCGCCGCTGCCAGGTCGGCATCTACATGCAGAGCCAACCCGACCGTGCCCTGACCGTCGGATGAGGCCACTGCGCCGTTGCCCACCCCGGCAAGCTGTCCCGAGCCGGAGATCTGCAGTTGAACCTCGGTCAGGTAGCTCAGCACCAACACATCGGGCAGATGAACGCTGACTCGCGTCTCGCCATGCTGGGCCAGAGCTGGCGCCGGCGCCAGAAGCGCTACGGCGAGCGTCGACAGCGCAGCCAGGATTCGAATACAGATCACGCCGGTGGACAACCGGGGCGCGGCTACACGCATGGAGTGGGTCTCCCTCTTGCGGATGCGTGCGCTTGTTGTAGCCGGCGGCGGTGCGTACCACCAACCTGCGTGTCGCGAATCTGACCGTGTCTGACCGTCTTTGGCTGGACGATCTCAGAGGGCGACGTACGGCGACGTCACCCTGGGACACCCCGTCCCGGGGACGTTCCTCGGTTCGCTCCGCTACGAATCAGCGGTCAGCGATTGACAAGAGGGGCGAGGCGAAACGCCGCCTCCGCTACTCCTCCAGACGGTTGTAGCGGCGCAGGATCTGCCGCAACCGATCATGGGGCAGCGCGTGCACGGTGACGTTGTCGGCGCCGGTCATGGTCTCTGCCGCCACCATGGCGTTGATGACTGCCTCCTCGGTCGCGGCCACCGTCGCGGCGAAGAACTGTCCGGTCTCTTCGTTCGCCAGCATGTCCAGGGTCGCAGCACCAGATCGCGTGTTCGCGGCCTCGCGATTCGCGGTGCTGACGGCCATGAAGATGTCTCCGGAGCCGTTGCCGGAGACACTGCCGTTGCGCGCCAGTCCGAGCGAGACGCGTCGCGCCACACGCTCCAGTTGATAGGACATGAGCGGCGCATCGGTGGCGACGAGCACGATGATCGACCCCAGCTCATCGGGCGGCGCGCCGGCATCGCGCGACGGGCCATGGCGGCCCTCACGGGCGAGCCCGGCAGGCCAGCCGCCGGCATCGCTGGTCGGCTCATCGACCACGCCCGGCATGAGATCGGGAATCTCGCGACCCACCGGCACCCCGGCAACTCGCAGCAACCGACGCGACCCGTAGTTGCACTGCACCAGCACGCCGACCGTGTACTCGGCATCGGCGGCGCTGACGCGGCGCGACGAGGTACCGGTGCCGCCCTTGAACCCGTGGCAGATCATCCCGGTGCCGCCTCCGACATTCCCTTCCATGACAGGGCCTCCGGTAGCCGAGGCCAGCGCCGACAGCGCATCGTCCTCGGTAACGTGCTGGCCGAGAATGTCGTTCAGCGTGCCGTCCCAGGTTTCGCCAACTACAGGCAGCGAGGCCAGCCATGGAGGGTAGCCGGGGCCGCGATAATCGAGGCTCTTGCGGACGCCCCAGCGAACGACGGCGTGGTGCACGATGCCGACGCTGAGCGTGTTGGTAATCATGAACGGGCCTTCCATGATCCCCGAGTCCTCAACCCAGGTCGTGCCGGTAAGCTCGCCGTCACCGTTGAGCGCAAACCAACCGGCGAACACCGGCGCCGGATCGTCCTTGCCACGCGGCCACACAGCCGTGACCCCAGTTCTCACCGGTCCCGTGCCGACCACCAGAGGGCCATCGCCAGAGACCAGTGTCGTGTACCCCACCTCGACGCCCGCGACGTCCGTGATGGCGTTGAGTGGTCCCGGGCGTCCTTCGAAGGGCACCCCGAGGTCGCGCGCCCTCGACTTGTCCTGCCCGGCGAAGGCTGGGGCTACCGCCAGCGAGGTGGCCGCCACCACCAACGCGAGAAGTGTCGTGGCTCGGGAACGGCGCATCGGGACCCTCCTGTCTGGAGTTGCGGCGTCAGCGACTAGCGCCACGGTTTCCCATCGCCGCCCGGAGCTCAACCCTCAGGAGACGGGGCGGATTAAGCCGCCGACCGCTGCGCGACGGCTGAAATCCAGCGCATGGAGCACGTACGCAGGGTAGACCCCGGCACCCAGCGAGCCGGCGATCATGTAGGTGTTGCGCCCGCTACCCCGCGACTCGAAGGCAATCTCCACTCGGCCGGTAGCGCTGCTGAAGCCCTTGCCCTCGGCGTGCGCACCGAACGTGAAGTACGTCCAGACGAGCCCGGTACCAGCCCGGATGGGTCGCTCGGCATCCGGCAACCCGAGCGTCACCGCGAGGCGGCCGCGGTCGGACCTCCAGCCGCGAAATGGAGTATCCCGGTACCTTTCGTTGGCGTAGGCGACGCGAGCGTAGAATGCGTCCTTGAATGGATTCCCCTGGGTCCGGAGATCGGCGTCACGACGATCCCAGAAACGGGTGATGAAGGCGGCGCGTTGCTCAGAGGTCGTCAGCTCTTTCCACTCATCGCGCTCGTCATCCAGGATCAGGTACTCCGCCGGACCGTCGATCCAGTTGTCGAGATCGCCCTCGTACTGCGCCATCGCCTCCGAGCCGGTCTTGGGAAGCTGGTTGAGGGCGGCGGCTGGCGCCATCATGGGTAGAGTGAGGATCAGCGTCAGGGTCAGCGCGGTCGCGATTGCAACTCTCATGTCCCTCTCCTTTGGTCGCCAAGCCGACGCGGCAGATGAACGTAGTCGGAGAGCCTGCCATACCGGCAATCTCAGGCATTCGGGATTCTACCTTCTAACTTGTACTCGGCCGGCGATCTGGTTACCAGGCGCAGCGGAAGGTTAACGATTCCGGCCAGGCCACTGCTGCATGATGTCGACGATGCCGGGTGTGGCGCATGAGCCTATCGGAACAACCCGTCCCGATGGACAATCACCGCACGTTCGATCAAACCCAACGGCACGCTGACGCTTCGCCGGTCCTCGGCCGTTCGGAACCTCGAGGTATCTATGCAGGGCATCCGTGTCCGTGTGGTCGCGGCCTGGGCCGTGGCGATGCTGCTGGCCCTCTTCTTCATCCAAACCGGTCCGGGCAAGCTCAACCCGTCGCCGGCGCTGATCGAACGTTTCGATGCGTGGGGCTACAGTCGTGGGCTTGCGCAGGCCATCGGCGTGGTCGAGACCACCGGAGCGATGATCGTCTTGGTCCCCTCGCTCGCCGCATACGGCGCCTGGATGCTGGCGATCGTCATGGTGGGCGCTATCTACACCCACCTGTCCACGGGTATCGGCAGCCCCGAGAGCGCGGCGCGGATGCTCGTACTGGCCGGCGCGTTGATAGCTCTGCGCGCCCAGGACGCCCAGCCGCTGCGGAGAACTCGCCGCACCGATCCTGCCTGAGCATCCTTAGGTGGGCAGCACCATCGACGGCAACACGCAGTTACAGGAGGCTGCGGATCCAGCCACCGTCGACGGCAATCGATGACCCGGTGATGTAGCTGGCACGCTCCGACGCAAGAAACGCCACCATTGCCGCGAACTCCTGCGGCTCAGCCAACCGCCCCATGGGTATGGCCTCTTCCCAGCCGGCAACGATCTCGTCGCGGCTGCCCCCCAAGGTCTCGGCCTGACGCCTCGCGAGCTCCTCGACGCGTTCTGTCCAGGTAAATCCAGGCATGACGGTGTTCACCGTCACCCCCGCGGCAGCAACTTCGTTGGCGAGGGTCCGCGCGAACCCGGTGACCGCAGCACGAATCGAGTTTGACAGGATCAGCCCGTCGACCGGCTGTTTCACCGCGATCGACGTGATGTTGATGATGCGCCCCCATCCATTCGACTTCATGCCGGGCAAGACGGCGCGGCTGAAGTTGAGGACGCTATCGAGCATGCTCGAAACGGCGTCGTCCCAAGCTTGGCGTGAGTGGGCCTCGAACGGTCCGGCGGGGGGGCCGCCCGAGTTGGTCACCAGGACATCAACACGCCCGTGGGCGTTGTGGGCCGCCGCAACAACGGCGTCGACATCCGTGGCGCGGCTCACGTCGGCAGACACTGCTGCCACTTCGGCACCGGCAGCGGCGAGCGCAGCACACGCCTCTTCGAGCGCCTCCTCACCACGCGCACAGATGACGAGCTTGCAGCCTTCAGCCGCGAGCTCCTCGGCAACGGCGCGCCCCAGTCCCCTGCTTGCTGCCGCAACCAGAGCGACCCTGCCTTGTAGGCCGAGATCCACCTCAGCTCTCGCGCAGATAGGCGTCGGTGCCGTCGAGCCAGTCCTGTCGCGGGGGTGAGAAGACGTCGACGTCGAGAGTGTCCTCCAAGGCCTCGGCCTTGTGGGGAACGTTCGACGGCAGCGTCAACACCTCTCCGGCATGCACGTCAATGGGCTCGGCATCCTCGCTACCGACCCAGAACCGCAAGACTCCCTCGAGGACATAGGTGAGCTGCTCGTTGTCGTGTGAGTGCATCGGCACGATGCCGCCTTTCTTGATGTACACGTGCGCCAGCATCATGCGCTGGCAAGTGATCAACCGACGGTCGATCGTGTCGGTCAGCGTCTCCTTCGGCATGTCGTCCCAGCGAAACTTGGACACTTCGTTTGCCATCACCAACTCCTGTTCAGGCGGCCCCTGACCGGCCGGGGACGCGAAAGGGTTGGTATCGTAGCCGAAGCGTGAGAGTCCTTCTCAGGCCGCCCGGCGCGTACGGCCAGAGCGCCTCTGCCGGAGGCTAGCCCGACAGGCGCTCGCGCAGCAGCCGCTGGACAGCGCCGCCATCGACTCCAGCGCCCGCCTCGGCCATCACCTGCCCCATGAAGAAACCCAGCAGCGCCTCCCGACCGGCCCGGTACGCACGCACCTTGTCGGGGTTGTCGGCAACCACACGGTCGACGATCTGCGCCAGTCCCGCCGCGTCGACGGCTGAGTCGAGACCGCGCTGACGCGCGATGGCCCGCGGCTCGCCTCCCTCGGCAACCAGAACTTCAAAAACCAGCCGACCGCCGCGCGAGGTGATCTGCCCGCTCTCGACCATTGACACGAGAGTGCCCAGCGTACCGCCATCGAAGGGGAGGTCGTCGAGACTGCTCTCTCGGGTTGCCGGAAGCACCTCGTTGACGATCCACTTCGCCACGGCCTCCGCTTCGGCGGGCGCCGCAACGGCCGCCTCGAAGAACTCCGCCAGCAGTCGATCGCCTGCCAACACGTCGGCGTCGGCATCGCTCACGCCCAGCTCAACGCGATAGCGATCGTAACGCGCCGCCAGATCGGCATCCGATTCTCGTGCATTCGCCCTGGCCTCGGCCGCCGTGCGCTTGCGACGCTTACGCACCTCGGTGGCACCCGAAGTGCCGCTCGCAGCGTCCGCAGGTTGCTCGCCGACAGCTGGTTCAACAGCGTCACCCGAGCGCCTCACAGACTCGCCGGCGCCGAGCACCTTGGACCAAGAGTCGCGCAGGGTAACGACGCGGTTGAAGACCGGCGCGCCGGCCGCGGAATCAGCCGGATCGGTGAAGAAGTAGCCCTGACGCTCGAATTGCAAATGGGTTCCCGACGGGGTCTCGGCCACGATCGGCTCGGCCAGAGCCCCCTCGAGCACGTCGAGCGAGTCGGGGTTCAGGTCGGCAATCAGATCGCCATCTCGTCCGGGCTCGGCGACGCTGAAGAGCCGATCATAGAGCCGCACGGCGACAGGAATCGCGTGCTCCGCCGAAACCCAGTGAACGGTTCCCTTCACTCGCCGACCATCCGGTGTCGATCCGCCGCTGGTCTCGGGGTCGTAGCTGCAGCGAAGCTCCACGACCTCGCCGGAATCGTCTCTGACAACGTCGTCGCAGCGGATCACGTAGCCATACCTGAGCCTCACCTCGCGACCCGGCGCCAACCGGAAGAACTTCGGCGGCGGCTCTTCCATGAAGTCGTCGCGTTCGATATACAGCTCGCCGCTGAACGGAACCGAGCGCGATCCCTCACGGGGGACATCGTGTGGCCAGAACGGAGCATCGATGTGCTCCACCTGGTCGGCCGGCCAGTTGGAGATCACCACCTTGAGCGGTCGCAGCACGCACATGACTCGAGCTGCCTCCCGGTTCAAATCATCGCGGATGGCGTACTCGAGCATGGCGATGTCGACGCGACCTTCGGTCTTGGCCACTCCCACCAGATCGCAGAAGCTACGAATCGCCGCCGGAGTCACACCGCGCCGACGCAGCCCGGCGATCGTCGGCATCCGCGGGTCATCCCAACCGTCGACATGGCCGCCCTCGACCAGCTGCAGCAGCCTGCGCTTGCTGGTGATCGTGTAGTCGACGTTGAGGCGCGAGAACTCGAACTGGTAGGGCCTCGCCGATCCCAGCTCGAGATTGTCGATGTACCAGTCATAGAGCTCGCGATTGCTGACGAACTCGAGCGTGCACAGCGAGTGCGTGACCCCCTCGATGGCATCGGACTGGCCATGCGCCCAGTCATAGAACGGGTAGATGCACCATTCGTCACCGCGGCGGTAGTGGTGCGCGTGACGGATTCGATACATCAACGGGTCACGCATCTTCATGTTCGGGTGCGCCATGTCGGCACGGGCGCGCAGCACCTTGGCGCCATCGGGAAACTCGCCAGCGCGCATGCGCGCGAAAAGGTCGAGATTCTCGTCTACGGAACGATCGCGATGCGGACTCTCGCGTCCGGCCTCGGTCACGGTGCCGCGATAAGCGCGGATCTCCTCCTCGGTCAGGTCATCGACATACGCCTTGCCCTTGCGGATCAGATCGACCGCCCAGTCGTACAGGCGCTCGAAATAGTCTGACGCGTAGTACTCGTGCTCGCCCCAGTCGAAGCCGAGCCACCGCACATCGTCCTTGATCGCCTCGACGTAGCGCGGATCTTCGGTGGCCGGGTTGGTGTCGTCGAAGCGCAGATTGCAGTGCCCGCCGAACTCCTCGGCGATGCCGAAGTCGACACAGATCGCCTTGGCGTGTCCGATATGAAGGAAGCCGTTGGGCTCGGGCGGAAACCGGGTCACGATGTTGGCGTATTTGCCGGCGGCGAGATCGTCCCGCACGATCGTGCGGACGAAGTCGGTGCCGGACTCCCGGCCGCTGTCTTCCGGTTCCAAGTCAGCCCTGCTGTCGGCGACCAAAGCGTCCCCCTGCGGCTGGGCGCGAACAGTGCGCCAGGCGGCGCGGCCCGGTCGAGACACGGAGTGGCGCCATCGAGCAGCATCGCAGACTCAGCGAACCTTGGCTAGCAACACGCACCCGGCACATTCACCTACCTTGCGTGTCGCCGCACACACCTACACATCCTGGTTCTGCCGGCGGGTACCGCACGACCGATCCGTAGAAGCTACCGTAGAGAGCCGCCAACCCAAGCCGCCAGCGCGAGGACACGGACCCATGGCCGAGAACTACGACGCCCTGATCATCGGCACCGGACAGGCCGGGCCCCCGCTGGCAGCTCGACTGGCCGCCGAAGGCTGGAAGGTGGCAATCATCGAGCGCGATCGGTTCGGTGGCACCTGCGTAAACGAGGGATGCACGCCAACCAAGGCGCTGGTAGCGAGCGCCCGAGCTGCCCGGGTAGCCCGGCGCGCGGCAGACTACGGTGTCGAGATCAGCGGCTCGATCGCCGTCAACATGGCGGACGTCAAGGCCAGAAAGGACCGCATTGTTCAGCGCTCGACCTCCAACGTGGAAAAGTGGCTGCGGGCACTGGCCAACTGCACCGTCTACCAGGGGCATGCTCGCTTTGACGGGCCATCGACCGTCGAGGTCGGCGATTCGCGCCTTCAGGCTGACAAGATCTTCGTCAACGTGGGCACACGTCCTTCGGTGCCGTCGATGCCGGGTTTGGACGCCGTCGATTACTTGACCAGCTCGCGAATGATGGACGTCGACTTCGTGCCCGAGCACCTCGTGGTGATCGGCGGCAGCTACATCGGCCTCGAATTCGGCCAGATGTACCGTCGATTCGGCAGCCAGGTGACTATCGTGCAGCGTGGTCCGCGGTTGATACCGCGCGACGACGAGGACGTGTCGGAGGCGGTGGGCGAGATCCTCACCAACGAGGGCATCGACATCCGCGTGAACGCCGAATGTACGGCGGCGGAGCGACACGGCGACGGCGTGCGTGTGCGACTCGATTGCGACGCCGGCGCACCGACGGTGGACGGCTCGCACCTGTTGTTGGCGGTCGGACGGCGGCCGAACACCGACGACCTCGGGCTCGAAACCACCGGCGTCGAGGTGACCGAGCGCGGCACGATCGTAGTGGACGAGCAGCTGCGCACCGCTGAGCCCGGCATCTGGGCGCTGGGCGACTGCAACGGCCGCGGAGCCTTCACGCACACCTCCTACAACGACTACGAGATCGTCGCCGCCAATCTGCTCGATGGCGACACTCGGCGCGTCAGAGACCGCTTCCTGTGTTACGGCCTCTTCATCGATCCACCGTTGGCGCGCGTCGGCATGACCGAGACCGAGGTGCGGCGCTCCGGACGGCCCGCGCTGGTCGCCAAGCGGCCGATGACCCGCGTGTCGCGCGCCATCGAGAAGGGCGAAACGCAGGGCTTCATGAAGATCGCCGTAGACGCCGAGACGGAGCAGATCCTGGGCGCCGCAATCCTGGGAATCGGCGGCGACGAGAGCATCCATTGCATCATAGACGTGATGTACGCCAAGGCGCCCTTCACGGTCATCAAGCGCGCCGTTCACATCCATCCGACCGTGTCGGAGCTGATCCCCACCCTGCTGGGTGATCTCGAACCCCTGCAGTAGCGGCTCCCGGCGGACGTGCGCCGCCGGCATGCTGCGCCCGGTCAGCGGGCGCAGCTGCGCGGGCGCAGGCCGTCGAGCAAGACTGTCGTGAGAATCTCCGGCAACTCGTCCCGCCGCTCATCGACCGCAACGTCGCCGAGCAGGCGCTGCAGGGCGAGGCCGAGGATACTTGCAGTCACCACTCTCGCGGCGAGCGCCGGGTCCGTCGTTTGCACGCTGCCACGCGCCGCCAGATCGCCGAGCAGCGTCTCGCCCAGCTCGGTAGCCGGGAGCACCACTTGCTCGTAGTATCGCTGTCGATGCTGTGGATCGATCAGCAGCTCAGGCCACGTCGCCCGCAGCAGCTCCAGCCGCTGCCACAGCGTATCGAGCCGGTGCCGGAGATAGGCGCTGAGCAGGTCGCTAAAGCTGGCCGCCGGACGTCGGCCCAAGTCGATCTTGCGACGCTCGGCCTCCGTGAGGCGCCCGAGAAGACCAAGCAATAGGTCGCTCTTGTCGCTGAAGTAGTTGTAGATCGTGCCATCGGCGACCCCGGCGCGCCGGGCGATCGCCCGGACGGTGGCGCGTTGGTAGCCGACTGCGGCGATCTCCTCGGTGGCCGCATCGAGTATTCGCTCGCGACGCCGGCGAGCCCGATCGGCGCGGCGCGGCGAGAGACGGCCGCCCGTTGACCCGGCTGACGGCGACACGCTTTCGGGCATCTTGAGCTCACCTTCTTCCATTCTGCATCCTCGTTCTGAGTGGCTGTTCATTCACTTCTTGAATAATTGTTCACTTCTGTGCAATAGCATCTGCACGAGTCGCGACAGGACCCTGATCGACGGCCCAGATCTTGGGGAGCGACCGCCGGCCGTGCTCAGGGCGGTAGCAGCCGAGGTGGCGCGCGGCTACAGTCATGGCGTCCCGTCAATCACGAGGCGAACCACCGTTGCGAATGCTGCCGTCGCCAGACCAACTCCGTATTCGGCGCCTCGGCGCGCCTCGGGTTGCCTCGCCGCTGGCAT
The DNA here is from genome assembly GCA_036012155.1 of Acidobacteriota bacterium. GTDB lineage: Bacteria > Acidobacteriota > UBA890 > UBA890 > WLXD01 > DASCOT01. The sequence goes on along the minus strand of DASCOT010000151.1, from coordinate 35,800 downwards.
CTCGCGGCGTCGTCCTGGTGGCCGACGAGCTCGGCGTCCTGATCCCATCGGACACCGAGGAACTGAGCGGCGTCGATGGCCCGGTCCCGGCGTTCGAAGCTGCGGGGCCACGCTCTGAGCTCTTTCTCGATCCGAAGAAGGCAAGCATCGGCATCGTCACCTGCGGCGGGCTGTGCCCCGGGACCAACGACGTCATTCGCGCCATCGTCCTCACCGCGTGGCACGAGTACGGCGTGCGGCGCGTCCTCGGGTTCCGCTACGGCTATGCCGGCCTGGCTACGTCCTCCGGTGCGCCGCCGGTGACACTCGATCCCTCGGCAGTGCACGAGATCCACGGTCTGGGCGGGACCATCCTGGGCTCCAGCCGCGGACCCCAGCAACTCGGCGACATGGTCGATGAGCTGCAGCGACTTCAGATCGACGTTCTCTTCGCCATCGGCGGCGACGGAACGCTGACCGGCGCGTCAGAGTTGGCCGGGGAGATCACGCGGCGGAACTTGCCGATCGCGGTGATCGGCATTCCGAAGACCATCGACAACGACATTCTTTGGTTGGAGCGCAGCTTCGGGTTCGCCACCGCGGTCAACGAGGCGGCGCGATCGATCGTTGCGGCCCACACGGAGGCACACGCCGTGCGGAACGGTATCGGCTTGGTGAAGCTGATGGGCCGATACTCCGGCTTCATCGCAGCCCACGCGACCCTGGCTCACAACCAGGTCAACTTCTGCTTGATACCCGAGTCGCCCTTTTCGCTCGACGGAAAGAGAGGCTTTCTGAGCCTGCTCGAGCGACGAGTCGAAACACGCGGCCACGCGGTCATCGTTGTCGCTGAAGGCGCCGGGCAGGAGCATACCCGGCGCGACGGACCGGCTGTCGACGCCTCGGGCAACCCCAGGCTCGCCGATATCGGTCTCTTTCTGAAGGAGCGCATCTTGGAGCACTTCGGCTCGCGTGGCGTCGTCGCATCGTCGAAGTACATCGACCCGAGCTATCTGATCCGCAGCCTACCGGCCAACGCCTTCGACTCGGCGCTTTGCTTGACCCTCGGACAGCATGCCGTACATGCCGGGCTGAGTGGCCGAACCGACATGCTGGTGGGCACCTGGGGCGGACGCTATACGCACGTCCCGCTGCCGCTGGCAATCAGCGAACGACGGCAACTCGATGTGGAAGGCGCGGTGTGGCAGCGAGTGCTCGAGGCCACTGGTCAACCAGGCGTCATGCGTGATGCCTGAGCGCAACCAAGCGGCGCGCCGTGCGTCTAAGACAGGTGAGGGAGTAGTGTGACCGTGATCGGTTGCATCCAGGCCGCCGACCCGATTCCCGCACACGAGTCGCCGTAAGCAGCGCACGCAAGCTCTCGAGCCCAGGGTTCGACGAGGAGATCCGCACCTACCTGCAGCAGCGCCTGCGGTTGCTCGCCGGTGCCGTCACGGTCATCACTGGCGTGCTCGCCGCTGCGTTCATCGCCGCGACCTGGCGGCGAGGTGACGATGGCCTGCTGGCGGTGCTCGTGGCGTTCGTTACCACGCTGCCGAACGCGGCGCTCTTCTGGCTCGTCGTCGGAGCCTCGGTCATCCGGCGCGGCCTTCAACGTCGCCGGCTCTCGGAGCGCGGCCTGGCGGTGGTGGACGGCCTGCTACTACAAGTACTCTTTGCACCGTGTCTGCTGCTGTATGCGAGCTCGCACACGTTTTCCTTCTCCGGGTTCGCCCTCGTACTTCCGTTCCTGACGCTCTTCATCCTGACGCGCGCGACGCTGGTGCCAAGCTCAGCGGCGCGCACGTTCTGGTTGTCGATTCCGGCCCCCCTCGGGGTGTTGTCGATTCAGCTGTGGCAGGGAGCGTCGTACGCCTTTCCCGACCAGGTCTACCCTCGGACCCACTACGTCGACATTCTGATACAGAACCAGATACTGCTGGCCGGCGCGATCGGCGTAGCCTGTGTCGCGTCTCGCGTGAACCTCGGCCTCCGCCGACGCAGCTACGAGGCCGGACACCTGGGCCAGTACGAGATCCACGGCAAGCTCGGCGCCGGGGCCATGGGCGAGGTCTATGGCGCCACCCATTCGTTGCTGAACCGCCCCACGGCGATCAAGTTGTTGCGACCGGAAATCGCCGGCGAAAGCTCGCTGCGCCGATTCGAGCGTGAGGTCAAGCAGACAAGCCGTCTGACTCATCCCAACTCGGTCGGCATCTATGACTACGGGCACACCGCAGACGGGGTCTTCTACTACGCCATGGAGCTACTTGACGGCGCCAACTTACGGGAGATCGTCGAGAGCACGGGCCCGATGCCGCCGGGACGGGTGGTGCACGTGTTGTCGGCCGCCTGCGGCGCACTTGCCGAGGCCCACTCGGAGGGCATGGTCCATCGCGACATCAAGCCTGCCAACATCATGCTGTGCCGGCAGGGGGGTGAGAACGATGTCGTCAAGATCCTCGACTTCGGTCTCGTTAAGAGCCTTCGTCAGGAGGCGCCGGAGCTCGACGGCGTGATCATGGGAACGCCCGAGACCATGGCTCCGGAAGCGGTGTACCCCGAGATGATGGGCCCGCGTGCCGACCTGTACTCGCTGTCTGCGGTTGGCTATTACCTGCTCACCGGCACGCCTCTGTTTGTAGCGACCGATGTCCGGGAGTACATCCGTCTCCACCAGACCAAGCAGCCGGAGCCGCCGCGATCACGCAACCCCGCAATCCCGCACGACCTCGAGCAGGCGATCCTCAGGGGGCTCTCCAAGGATCCCGGCATGCGCGCCAAGAACGCCGTCACCATGCGGGCTCAGCTGCTTGATTGCGAGGCCGCCGGTAGTTGGCTCGCCACGGATGCCGACGAGTGGTGGTCGGGCTTCGAGAAGCCGTCACCGATGGAGCACTCCACCAGCTCCTCCGGCGCCGAGAGCATCATGGCGACGGCGCTGATCGGCGAGGCGACGGCGCTGCTCATCGATAGCGCCCACCTCGACGCCATCGACGACGGCGACTCGGGAGGCGCCGAGGTCGGCGGCTGACGATTGGCGCCACGCGGCGATCCCGACTGGGAGCACCACGGTTCTGCGGTAGGCTCTGGGAAGATTCTGCCAACCGCCCTCCGAGGTCCGAGATGCGCAATCCGATCCTCTTCGCTCTACTCACCGCCATGTGCTGGGGACTGTACGGCCCGACTCTGGCGCAGGCGCGCTCGTCGCTGTCGAGCCCGTTCAAGCCGTACTTCCTGATTGGCCTCGCGTACATCGTGTGGGCAATCGTCGGTGGCCTGGTAGGTATGCGGGTCAACGGCGACGAGTTGTCGATCAGCAGCACGGGTGCGTTCTGGGGGTTCGCCGCCGGAACGCTGGGTGCCTGGGGCGCGTTGAATCTGACGCTCGCCATGTTTACCGGAGGAGCTGCCCTTCCCCATCTGGTCATGCCGATCGTGTTTGGCGGTGCGGTGACCATCTCCGCCCTCGTTACCCTGCCTCGAGCGGACCAAGTCAGCCCATGGCTGTGGCTCGGTATTGTGGTCGTCGGCGTAGGCATCGTTCTGGTGGCGTACAACACCCCGCACGTCGCACCGGCGAGCCCGGCGGCGCATGCCGCTGAGCTGGCCGAGGCTGACTGAGACGTGCCTCGCAACCGCGATGCCGTTACATACACCGACAGGCGGTAGAATCAGCATGATGTTCGCATTGGCTTCGGGCCAGCGGCGCGCAGCGCTGCGGGGATCGGGCCCTATCGCACAACAGCTGGAGTCTCGGACATGAACACCAAGCGAATCGCCGTGATCGCCGTAGTCTTGGTCGCCTTCGCCGGTGGCTGGCTGTATGCGGGGCGGACACCGCTAGTCGATGGCACCAAGGTGGTGATGTACCAGAACCCGGCGTGCGGATGCTGCAGCAAGTGGGCGGCCCACATGGAAGCCACCGGTTTCACCGTCGAGATTCACAAGACCGACCAGCTCAACAGCATCAAGCAGCGTGAGGGCATCACTCCCGAAACCGCCGGTTGCCATACGTCGATGGTGGATGGCTATCTCGTCGAGGGGCATGTTCCGGCGCGCGAGATCGCGCGGCTGATCACCGATCGGCCCGACGTCAAGGGCATCGCCGTGCCCGGAATGCCGATGGGCTCGCCGGGGATGGAGGGTGGCCGAACGGACCACTATGACGTGCTGAGCATCGACCACGAGGGGAACACCGCGGTCTTCGCCAGCTACTGATGCTGCGCTTGCGCCGACCGGTCGGCGTGCTCGCGGCTGCGCTGCTGCTTGCCACCGGTGTCTCGGCGACTCCCGCATGGCAGGAGTCCGCTGAGGACCTGGAAGCACTCTACCGCCGCGGCATTGCGTTTGATCAGTTCCTCGAGTTGGCCGATCAGCGCCGCGAGGGCTGGCTTCGCAACTACGAGGAAGGTGTCCCGGCACAGGCCGCACTCGATCGGGCGCGCCGCATCGGCGCGCCGGCCAGGCTTCTCGTAGTGGCCGAAGACTGGTGCGGTGACTCGGTGAATACGATCCCCTACCTGGCGCGCCTGGTGGAAGCGGTAGCGGGACTGGAGATGCGCATCGTCAACTCCCACGTCGGCGCGGAGGTGATGGAGCGGCGCCCGACTCCCGACAGCCGCGCCGCCACGCCGACCGTCATCGCCCTCGACACCGACTACAACGAGATCGGCAGTTGGATCGAACGTCCCGGTGTGCTGCAGGAGTGGTTCCTGGACAGCGAGGGCGAGCTACCGCGTGCCGAGCTCTACGACCGCAAGTACGCGTGGTACGCCGAAGACGCCGGCAACGCGACGCTGAGCGACATCACCGCCCTGCTCGAGCGCGGCTTGGGAGCCTCCGGAGAGCAAAGAAACTAGCCGTCGGCGGATCGGCTGCCGAACAGGTCGCGCAGGAATTCTCCCAGGCCGACACGTTTCAATGCCGCGCCGCTCTTGTCCTTCACGGCGCGTAGCAGCTGCCGAGCCCAGGCCCACTCCAGGCCGAGAATCGCCAGGCCCACCGGGATTACCACCAGCGCCGGTCCCGGCGTGACGAGCAGCACGAGGCCGATCAGCAGCACCGTCACTCCGACCAGGGTCACGACCACGCGCCGCGCTGTCTTGTAGGTCAGGTCGGCAAGCCTCAGTAGCACCGGCGCTCCACCTCAGTCGTTGTCCGCTTGGCGTAGCTGCTCGACCAAGGTTTGAATCCCCTCGCGGGCTAACACGATGGCGTGCACCTTCATCGGCGGCAGCGATCCGAGTACCGAACGAATATCCTCGTCCTTGATAGACGCGGCTTCATCGACGGTTGTTCCGGAAATCAACTCCGCGGCAACTGAACCGGCGGCGATGGCGGCGGCGCATCCGTAAGCTTTGAATCGTGCCTCCACAATGACACCGTCCCGACAGCTCGCCACCAACCGCAACATGTCGCCGCACACGGGATTGTGCACCAACGCTATGGCGTCAGGCTCGGCGAGATCGCCGAGATTGCGAGGGTTGTGGTAGTGATCTGCGAGACCGGCGGGATCCGTCATGTGACTCGCTGCGTGAAATCGAAAGGGTGGATCTGGGCAAGCCTAGGGAGGCACCGATGGCACGGTCAAGTGGGGCCGCTCTCCGGTTCGGCTGTGAAACCTGCTCGCGACGAGGCCGTCTTAGTGTGGTGACACCTCCACTCACCCAAGGTGATTCAGGTTGATGAACGTCATTCAGACCCTTGGCCTGTCGAAGACGTACGGTGGAGGTACGTTCGGATCACGAGTCGATGCGCTGCGCGGCGTCAGCATCGACGTCGGGGCCGGCGAAGCCTTCGGCCTGCTGGGGCCGAACGGGGCCGGGAAGACCACCCTCGTCAAGATACTCCTGGGGTTGGTTCACCCTTCCGACGGAAGCGCGATGCTCCTGGGTGAGCCCGCTGGCAGCCCCACCTCACGCTCGCATGTCGGCTACATGCCGGAGCGCCGCGAGTATCCTGACTTTCTCACCGCGGCCCAGGTTCTGGAGCTGTTCGGACGCCTGCTCGGCATGGACAAAGGGGCGCGATCGCGGCGCATCGACATCGTTCTCGAGGAGGTGGAGATGTCGAGCTGGCGCAACCATCGCGTCGGCGGCTTCTCCAAAGGAATGCAACAGCGGCTGGCGCTGGCACAAGCGCTGCTGCCGGACCCGCAAGTTCTATTTCTGGACGAGCCCACCGAGGGTATCGACCCACTCGGCCGTGTGTCGATCCGCGGCATCCTGCGGCGCAACCTCGAGAAGGGCAAGACATTGTTCGTGAACTCTCACATGCTCGGCGAGGTCGAGCTGCTCTGCGACCGCGTGGCCATCCTGGTCAAGGGTCAGGTTCGCCGCGAGGGGCCGCTGAGCTCATTGCAAGCACCCAACCCCGAGTACCGTCTGGTGCTCGCGGCATCGGACGAGGAGGCGCGCAGTGCGCTGGCGGCCAGCGGCGATGAGCACGAGGCGCTGCCCGCTCCGCCCGGACGCAGTGCTTGGCGTCTGAGCGTCAACGATCGAAGCGAGCTCAACGCGGCGCTCGATCGAGTACGTCAGGTTGGTATCGAGATCGAAGAGGTTCAGCGCGTCCGCGCCAGCCTCGAAGACGTGTTCGTACAGACCATCAGCGATGCCTCTTCGGAGGACTCGGAGGCCGGCCTCCCCGGTGGAGCGAGGCTTGATCAGGAACCCGACACCGATGCTCCGAACATGGCCGATGGGCCTACGCCGACGAGTGGCGCGGAGCCCACCCCGGTGTCCCACTCGAAGCCCACCCCAGCGCAGACCAACCCGGAGGCCGAGTCATGACCGACGCTGCCATCGCCGCCACCGGCTCGACGGCTGCCAGCGGGCACCGCCTGACGGCGCTGCAACTCGGGGCGCTGGTGGCTTACACGGTGCGCGAGGCGCGCAACAAATGGACCTTGGTGGCGCTGTTCGTGCTCACCACGCTGTTCCTCATCGGACTGGCGACGGTGATCTCGGTTGACGTGGTCGAGGGAACGATCGCATCGGCACGATTGTTCGGTACCATCCCGCTCGAGATCGGCGGCAATGAAATCTCTATCGCCGACGCCGTCACGGTGATCCAGGTGGCAATCGTCAGCCTGTTGAGCACCTTCGGCGTGGTGTTGTCGCTGTTCGTGACCGGCAACATCATCCCGCGGACGCTGAACACCGGGTGGGTCGACCTGTTGGCGTCGCAACCAGTGGCGCGTACGACGTTGGTGCTCGGCCGCACGCTGGGCGCCCTGGCAGTGGTCACGTTGGCCGTCGCCTACCTGTTCGGCGGCAGCTGGTCGCTGCTCACCTGGAAGACCGGCTTCGGCAACGCAGGCTTCCTACTAGCCGGGGTGCTCGTACTGTTCACCTTCGTATGCTGCTACGCCGGCATGGTGCTCGTGGGGATCCTCACCGGGAACAGTCCGGTGAGCATCCTTGCCGGCATCGGCATTTGGTTCATGGGCTTGATCCTGTACCCGCTCCACACGTACTCCGAGTGGACAACCGCCTTCCGCGTCGGCTGGCCGCGGTCGTTGGCGAGCGGAATCGCGGAATCGCTCTACTGGGTGCTACCCAAAACACTGGAGCTGACCGATGGCGCCAGTCAGGCCACCCGTCTCGAGCCCGTCTCGCTAGCCCCGGTGTGGGCGTCGCTGCCGTTCCCGCTGATCTGCCTCGCACTGGCATGTTGGTGGTTCGCGCGTCAGGATTACTGAGCTATCAAACGACCGAGAGAACATCCAGTGGAGGAACGAGCATGCGCATCAAGCTAGCCTACGATCGGGCTTTTCCGTTGACTGCCGTCGTCTGGGCCATGGCGCTGCTGCTCCTGCCACCCATCGCGTGTTCCGGCAGCGCCGCGCCATCCGCAGGCGGCAGCGGCGGTGACGAAGCAATATCGGCGGCAGCGCAGGGCGACCTGATCGCGCGGCTCCCGGCCGACGCCACGACCGTTGGCATGATCGACTTCGCCGCCCTGCGCAACACTCCTGCCTATGAGTTCTTGCGCAACGAGGGTGCCGCCGTCGGCGACCCCGGGGAGTTCGAAGACCTCATCGCGGAGACCGGTATCGATCCCGACACGGACCTGCATCGCATCGCATTCATGTCCAGCCAATGGTTCTCGGAGGACATGGGCGACGCTTCCGGCGCCGTGGTGGTGGCGACCTTCGACCGAGACAAGGTCCTGGAATCGATCGCCGAACAACCGACCGAGGAGTACGGCGGCTACACGCTCTATTCCTCCGACGGCTGGCACCGGGGCGAGGACGAGGGCGACGACGAGGGTGACGGTGAAGGTGACGACGGTGACCGAGACGATGGCTATCTGACAATCCTCGACGACAACACCGTGGCGTTCGGTGGCAGCCGCACCATTCGCGCCATCATCGACGTCGCCAATGGCGCGGCCTCGGCACGCACCAACACGCGCCTCATGGGTCTCCTCGAGGATGTTGATCCCGACAGCGAGACCTGGTTCGTCTCGGCTCAGGACGCCTTGTTCAAGGACATCGCACCCGACAGCGACGGCCCCATGCAGCAGATTCCCATCGACCGAATCGACGCGATGATCATGTCGCTGCGACTGACAGACGGCATTCAGGTAAACCTGCGTGGCCGCACGGGGGAATCCTCCGATGCCAAGCTGCTCGGCGACTCACTCAACGGCATGCTCGCCTTCGGCAAGATGATGATCCAAGGCAGCGATCCCGACGTGTTCGCTATCCTCGACCGAGGCATCACCGCCGGAAGCAGCGGCCGCGACGTGACGCTGCGCGCCAACCTATCGATCGCCGATCTCGAAACGTTGAGCAACTATGCGCGCACGACGTTCGAGGAGTCGATGGGGGAGCCTGGGGAGTAGTAGGGAGGCGGATACGACACGTACCCCCCTCTGGCAACCTCGCCAAGCCCGGCGCTCGGATACCGACGCCCACGACGCGCGAGCACGACTACCCATCGACTATGGACGGCCCACGTTGCCAGAGGGGGGTACGTGTCGTATCCGCCCTGCAATTTTCCAGGCTTGCGCAACTCCTCGCGCGCCGTGGCTTGCTTGTAGGGGAGACTCCGCCCGCACCTTGAGATTCACTGCAACATCTGGCTACGAGCGAGCAACGAGCTGCTGCGTCGAACGGAGTCGCTCTCACCTACCAGCGTTCGCCTAGGGCGTTTGGTGGCGTCATGTCGCCGTAGACAGCCTCGCCACACCTGACGCCCATCACCTTGCGCCCGTGACGCGCGAGCAACCAGGTTCATTGAGCACCAGACGATGACGCTGTCCCAGGCGACCTGACGCCACCAAACGCCCTAGCTACTAGGCAAGCTAGCCAGCAGCGTCAGCACGTCGAACAGCATGCGCGGCGCCCTGCGGATCGAGTCCACGGCGAGCCGCTCGTCGACGGAGTGCCCTTGGCCATCACCGGGGCCGAGCCGGATCGGTGACCAGCCGTAAGCGACGATGCCGCGCTCGCGGAAGAAGTGGCTGTCGGTAAAGCCGGCGAGCACGGTAGGAATCACGGCAGCGCGGGCGTCATCGCGCCGGGCCGCCTCCTCGATCGCCGCCCACAACACGGTGTCGCGGGGCGAGGCCGACGGTTCGAAGCTCAACAGGGTCTCGATCTCGATCTCCTCGTCGTCGATCACATCGTGCAACGAAGCAATGAACAGCTCCGGCCGCTCGCCAGGGAGAAGCCGACAGTCGAGCTCCGCGACCGCCGCGGCGGAGATCACATTGGTCTTCGAGCTGGCCTCGAGAACGGTGATCGCGATGGTGTTGCGCAGCAGGTTGCCGAAAGGCGCCTCTAGCGCATCGAGCATGCGGGGCCGGGCGATGGTGCGCTCGATGATGCGCATCTCGGCAGCCAGAGCGGCGTCGGTCTCGACTGCGGCCGCGGCACGAATGGTCTCGGCGACGGCCGGTACCAGGCGAATGGCAGGCCGGTACGTGCGGATGCGGTCCAGTGCCCGAACGAGTCGGTTGGCGGCCGACATGGTGATGGCGCGCGAGCCATGGCCAGCCGGGCCGCGCGCCGTTAGACGCAGCCAGAGCGGCGTCTTCTGTGTTGTCTCGATGCTGTGGATGGGACGATCCCCAACCATGCGTACGTTACCGCCTTCGGTGAGAACGAACTCGACGTCTTCGAGCAAGTCGGGGCGTTCGCGTACCAGGTAGCCGGTGCCCTCGAACCCGCCCGTCTCCTCAGCCGCCGTGGCCATGAAGATCACGTCGCGGCCGAGCTCGATACCGGCACGATGGAGCGCCGCCATAGCCAGAAACTGCACGATGGCGTCGGCCTTCATATCCGCCACCCCACGACCGTAGACGTGGCCGTCAACGACGTCGCCGCCGAACGGGTCAACGTTCCAGAACCGCTCGTCGGCCGGTACCACGTCGGTGTGGTTGAGGAGCACCACATGGCCGCCGAGCTCACCGTTGCCGGGCAAGCGGGCCACGACGTTGCCGCGGCCGGGCTCGCTCTCGATGATCTCGTGCCCGATGCCCACGGCGGTAAACAGCGCGGCAAAGAAATCCGCTGCCAGCGACTCGTTTCCGGGTGGGTTCACGGTGCGAATCCGCACATAGTGGCGCAGCAACGCCAAGGCCTCGTCGCCCAGCGCGTCCCAATCGAGCCCCTGAGCTGCTGCGCCGGGCAGACTGCCAAGACAGAGGGCAATCGCCAGCGCGACCGCAATGGCCGACGCACTTCGGCTGCGCACCATGACCCTCCCTTTAGCGTTGATGGTCTAGCACTCGAAGAACCGCTCAAGCACAAGCTTACCCCGTGTTACGCTGCTCTGAGCAGCTTGTTGGGGCCACCTTGGAGAACGCATGAATCGAATAGTGCTCATCTTCATCGCGCTCCTCCTGGTGGCCGCCGGAGCGGCGGCGTTCTATTTCGACCTGATTCCGTCGTCGGGTCCTACCTACAGCGTGACCACCACGCTGTATGACACCGATGCCAGCGGCACCGCTGATCTTCGCCTGCAGGACATCGTGTCCACCGCACGCCTGTGGTACTGGGACCGCGATGACGATGGCGTGCCCGACGTAGTCGCCTACGATGCCGCGATCGGCCCGGAGCAACAGCTGCAGCCGTCGGGCGACATTACCGCATGGGACTTCGGCGGCGATTCGATCCTCGACGAGGGCGCGGTGCCCGGAGCCCTGCAGGAACTGATGCGCTCCGAGCCCTACGCCGTAGCGCTGGCCGCCAGCGGGCCCGGCAACGTCGAGCTCGTCGACATGCGGGTGCGCGAGTTTGTCGGCGAGCTGGCCCGACGATACGACGACTGGCGCCTTTCGGACTTCCAGCTACCGGTACTGGGATCGCAGCTACCCGACGCTGATCGACTGCTGCCGGGCGCTGCCCGCGCCTATCGCTTCGGCGTGCATCAGGGCTTCGACATGTACGGTGGCTACGTCGGCGTGCCCACTGGATATGGCGCCCCGGTCGTGGCGGCCAAGGCCGGCGTAGTGCGACGGGCCGACATCAACTATGTGGAGATGACACCGGACCGGTACGCCGAAGCCATTGCCACGTCGCGTGCCGCCGGGACCACGCCCCCGGCCGAGCTCGACTTGCTGAGGGGACGTCAGATCTGGATCGATCACGGCCACGGCGTTGTAACTCGGTACGCTCATCTGTCGGGCATCGCTCCCGGGGTCGAATCAGGTGCCGCGATCGACGCGCGAGCGGTCATCGGATTCGTCGGCAACTCGGGCATGGAGGCCGGTGCCGCCGGAACCCGTGGCGGAGCCCACCTCCACTTCGAGATGCGCATCGACGATCGCTACCTGGGAGAGGGCATGGCCCCCGACGCGATTCGCACGCTGGCCAATCGGATCTTCGGGCTCGAGCAGTAGGCTTCCGGATCGTCGCGAGCGGCGCCAGGCGTCAGAGCAACCAACCCACGACCGGCGCTATCATGGCCAGCGCCCCGTTGAACACCGCGACCGCGACAAGCGCACCCACCGCCGGCCCGGCAATCAGCGCCACCGCGCGGACGCGATCGAGGCCGTATACGCGCTCGGCAACGAACACCACCGCGGCCAGTTGCCACAACCAAATCGCCCAGCCGAAGAAGGCCTGAATCACCGGAATCCCGATGATCCAGAACGCCAGGTAAGTGTGGCCGAAGGGCCGATAGAATGCCAAGAAGTCACGCTTCGCATCGAACCCGATCACCGCAACCAGATGAATCAACCCGGCAAACAGAAAACTGCCTGCCAGGTACGCAAGGCTGGTTCCGACGTGGCCGGCGAACGAGAGGCCGAAGGCCGCGGCTGTAGCGATTCCAGCGAGCGACGCGATCGCTGCTGCGGCCGGGAACGCGCCCTCGTCCTGGATCGCGTCATCGACTGCGGCAGCGCGGAACCGCAGGATATCGAGCGCCGAGCGGACCCTCCCGAGCGCGCCGGCATACCGGTCCTCCGGCGCGACGACCGCGTCAGCCAGGTGCACCGAACTCTCCTGCGTGCTCATGTCACCCCCGAAACCAGAGTAGTAGGTACCCCCAGTTTAGCGCCAACCCGGCGATGGCCGCCCGGCGCACAGCCGCCGGCAGAACCGTCGGGATGCGGGGCAGGTCGAGCCTCCCGACAAGCATCAACGCGGCCAGCGGTAGGCAGGCGACCGCCGCAATCCCGCCGAGCGCCACCATCGGGTTCCAGGCCAGTGCTTCGACCCCATGACCGGTTACGAGTGCGACCATTGCGCGCGTCCCCCCGCAGGTGACACAGGGGATCCCGAAGAGCGCCAGCAATGGGCATCGAACATCCAGATGGCCCTGCCACAGCGGCTGTAGCCAGGCGGCGGCGAGAGCGCTCGCCGCACAAAGCGCCACCAGGGCCACCTCGAGCTTCGTCAGCCGTGCGGCTGGCGATTCCGTGACGCTCAACCCCCTGCAACCCCGGCAAGAGCGCCGACCGCGGCACCGAAGATCAGCAAGGAGAGCATGAGACAGCAGCACACCAACAGATACGGCACCAGCACGGCAGCAGCCGCACGGCCCGTCGGCACCTCCTGAGCCTCGCGCAAGCCGATCGTGGTGCTGACGATTCCCCACAGGGTCGCGACAAGGCCGCCACAAAGCGGCATGGCGAGCCATATGTAGTTGGCCCCCGCTGCGTAGCACACCGTCTTCAGGGTGGTCTCAGGCGGATGCGGAGCCCCGCCGAACAGCAGCAGCAGCAGATGATAAATGCCTGTAACCACGACGGCGAACAAGAGCACTGCGATCGGCGCGGCGATGAACCAGAACACGCCGATGGTGTTGGCAACGGCGATCTCGCCGAAGTTGAGACCGCCGAAAGAACCGACCATGGTGCGGGTCGCGGCCTGCCAAAGCAGTCCGAAGAAGCTACCGAACGTGCCGACGATGAGCAGGAAAGCGATCGCACCAGGAACGTCGCCGCCCTGTCGCATGCTGCGGAAGGCCTCGGTCGGCGAAAACAGCACGACGCGGATGGTGTCGAACACGCCGTGGGCTGATCGACCCGGGTCGTCCGCTTCCCAGGGCAAGCCCGGGCGCTCCGATACACCGACGCGTCCAACGGGAATGTCGTGCTCGGGCGGCGGAAGCCCCTCGCTGCCGTCGGTCACCCTACCGCCTCCCCGAGCGTCCTGGCGACCCGATCCATGCGGCGCGCGGCCGACGCTGTTAGTCTGGAACGAGAGCCCGAGTTGGACTGTCGAATTCGATCTCGATGTCGATTCATTTGGTCACGGTCCGTCGCTATCCGCTATCTTAAGTGCATTCGGGCGCACGTGAACAAGCTACCGACATCGTCGCTCCTGCAACCGACGGGCCATCCTGCCGTCGCAACCTGCGGTACGTCATGACAGTCAAGCGCAAGACCCTCCTTGCAACGGCGTTACTCACCGCGGTGGCGATCGCGATGGCGGCGCCGGCGGCGATCGGCAACGCGCAGGGATTCTACAAGCGGCTCGAGGTTCTCGGTCGTATGTTCGAGATCATCGAGATGTACTACGTCGAGGAGGTGGAAGCGGACGACATGTTCGAGTACGCGGTCGGTGGCGTGCTCGAGAACCTCGACCCACACTCCCACTATTACACCGCCGAGGAGTACCGGAACCTGCAGGAGCGCTATCGGGGCGACTACTTCGGAATCGGCATCCAGTTCGACATCTTCGACGGGGTGCTGACCGTACTGGACGCCCTCGAGGGGGGGCCCTCGCAGCGCCTCGGCCTGCGGCCAGGCGACCAGATCGTGCAAATCGAAGGCGAGGAAGCGGTGGGGCTCGACAACGAGCAAATCTTCGCTCGATTGCGTGGTCCCAAGGGCACGCGAGTCACCGTAACCGTTCGGCGACCTGCCCTCGACGAGGAGTGGGACGTGAACATCACGCGCGACCAAGTCGAGGTTTCGTCGATCCTGGCGGCGACGATGCTCGAGCCCGATGTCGGCTACGTATGGCTCAGTACCTTCTCGCAAAAAGGCGCCGCACAGCTCGAGGAGCATCTGCGCGACTTCGAGAAGCGTGGCATGCGGGCCTTGATTCTCGACCTGCGCGGCAATCGCGGTGGCCTCATGAGCCAGGCGGTCCGCATTACCGACAAATTTCTGTCTGGCGGCAAGAAGATCCTCGTGACCAAGGGCCGCACGGCCAACGCCAGCGGCGAGAATCTGTCGACCGATCGCGACACCCATCCCAGCACGCCGATGATCGTTCTCGTAGACCACCAATCGGCGAGCGCCTCCGAGATCGTCGCCGGCGCGCTGCAGGATTGGGACCGCGCCCTGGTGGTGGGACAGGTTACCTTCGGGAAGGCGCTGGTACAGAACCAGTTCCCCTTCAGCGACGGCTCAGCGCTGTTCCTGACCATTGCGAGGTACTACACGCCGAGCGGGCGGCTCATCCAGCGCCCGTACGTCGACGGAGCCGACGAAGACTACTTCAACCCGGATTGGGAGGCGATCGAAGAGTCGCCTGACGACACTGTGGCGTCATTGGACACCGAAGTGCCGCCGATCGAGCGCCCGATGTTCCACACCGACGCCGGCCGTCCCGTGTACGGCGGCGGTGGCATCGTTCCCGACGTCGGCGTCGACCCGACCAAGGTGTCGAGCCTGGCGATGTGGCTCTACAACCGCCGACTTACCTTCCAGTTCGCTACACGCTATGTGGCCGAACACGCCGCCACGCTACCCACCGATCTCGAAACCTATCTCGACCGGTTCGAGATCGAGGATGCCGTGGTCGACGAGTTCATCGAGTTCCTGCGCTGGCCGTCGCTGCGCGAGCAGCTCGAGGCGGCCCAGGTACCGCTGGACGATGAGACGCTCGACGGTGCCCGCGAGGACATCCGCATGTATCTGCAGGCCCACATTGCCGCCAACATCTGGGGCCTCGAGGCCGGGCGTATCGCGCTACTGCGACACGACGGGCAGGTACAACAATCGCTAGGCTTGGTACCGCAAGCAGCCGACCTCATGGAGCTGAAGCCACAGGTGGCAGCCGGCTTCTAGTCTCCTGACAGGACTCGAGGCGCTATCGGATCAGCGGGTCACCGGATTGTCGGCCCGTCTCCAGCGCCACCACCGCGCCCACAGCAGGAGCGGCCCGACGAGCACCACCTCGAGGGCCATGGCGCGGGCGTTGTGCTTCGAGACCAGACTGCGCAGGAACTCGCTGGCGGACGCTGGGCCCGCCACCCGGTCGGCACGCTCGAACAGCGGGTAGAACTGGACCCAGGCGTCGGTGATGGGCCACATCATCTGCTCGCCCACCGGCGGGGTGGGATCCGCGGTCAGCGCATCGAGCACCACATGCGATCCCAGCAACAGGGAAACGATCAACGCCGTTTGATAAAGGCCGCTGACGAGCTCCCCGCGTAGGCGCCAATGCCAGCGATGCGTCCGCCAGGCGACGATCCCGACGAGCAAGCCGAGGCCCAGAGCTATGACCAGCGAGTGGCTGGCGCCGCGATGGAATCGGTTCGGATCGCCCAACAACAGACCCGGCAACAGGTCGAGATCCGGCGCGTTCGCCAACCCGATCGCGATCAGCAATCGTCGCCAACCACGCAGATCCCCATCCTCGTCGAGCGTCGTATAGATGACACCCGCAGCCAGGCTGTGGCTGATGGGCAGCGGCACGGCATCCCACCCTGTTCTTGCCCCTACGCGGGCGACGATTTCTTGCCTACGCGGGCGGCGATCGTTAGCATAACCAGACTCGGCTGAGGCGCGCTCGGTCGGTCGACAACGATCTCATGGTAGCCGGCTTGCCATCTGCCAGCGTTCCATCCTCCCACGGGTCCGAGCAACCGACTGTGAACAGGCTTCGCTTCGTAGTCGCCCTTGCGCTCGCCGTCGGTGGCCTCTTGAGCTCGCACACCAACGGTTTGGCTCATACCGCCGCGATACGCCCGCAGCAACAGTCGGGCATGGACTCACCCGTGCTGGGATTGCGGCCCGCCGTGGTCATGGATCCGCTGCCGGCGATGGCCTGGACGGTGCGCCACGAAGCCGGCCATCGTGTAGTAGCCGCGGTACCAGCGGGGGACGCACCGCGCGTCGTCGGTCCCACCTATGCCGGCAACGACGGAGCCCCGGCCCTGGTATCGACGCAACGGGGCCTGTTGCTGGTGGCGGCCCGCCGAGACGACGAGGGTAGTCATCTATGGAGTCGACGCTGGGGATCTGGATCCTGGAGTCGGGTGGAACGAGTACCCGGCACCGGACCTGAGAATCATCACCCTGCAGCCGCCGCCAATAACGAGGTGGCATGGGTGGTCTGGGTGGCGGGCCAAACAGCCGCTCCGCGGCCGGGCGATCCCTTGGTTGCGGCGCGGTGGGACGGCCTTCAGTGGTCTTCCCCCGAGCGCCTGCCAACGGCTCCTGGAGAGCCCATGGCGCCTGCCATAGCGCTCGACAAGCTCGGTCGACCGACGGTGGTGTGGGCAGCGGGTGACGGCAACGACGCCGAGGTGTGGCTGTCGCGGCGTACCGGTGCAGGGCGCTGGAGCGAGCCCCGGGCTCTGACCGACAACGACGTTCCGGACATCCAACCTTCGATCGCGCGTACTGCCACCGGGCGCCTGCTAGCGGCTTGGTCGACCTTCACACCGATCGGCTACGAGATCCGCGCCAGCATCGAGCGCGGCGGCAGATTCACGAGACCCCGTAGCCTGGCGCCGGCGCCCGCCAATAGCCCCAAGGTAGTCGAGGGGGGGCGCGAGGAAGTGCTCTGGTCGATTCCAATGGTTACCGGCGAGTCACGGCTGCGAAGCGCCACCTTCGGCGGCCGGCGCGGGCGCCGCGCCATCGATCTCGCGACGCTCTACAACGGTCGTTTCGACGCTTCCCTGGGACCTGACGGAGCGGCGCTGGCGATCTGGCAATCGCCGACCGGCCCGGCGCGAATACCAGGCTCGACCGACGACGCCGGGCGCCTACGGCTTGATGTTCCGTCGCTGGAGACCGTTGCGCCGGTGAGTGCCCACAGCACTGTGCCCGGCGGCCTCTCGATCCCGGGAACGTGGCGCTCCCTCGGCGACAGCATCACGGAAGGCGTCTTGGTGGACGAGAACATGGTCATCACGCCGACGGACGGCTTTACCGTTCCCCTCGGGAACTATCTGTCGAGCTTCAGCGATAGGCTCGTCGTGGTAGCCAACAATGGCGTCGGCGGCGAGGAGACTGTCGAGGGGTTAGCACGCCTCGCGGCGCTGATGGCCATCGACCCGCGCCGGTACGTGACGCTCCTGATGGGCGCCAACGACGTCGGGGTTCTCGTCGATACCGCCACCATCGTGACGAACCTCACCGCCATGGTTCGATTGGTTACCGGAGCCGGATGCCTACCGCTTCTAGGGAAGCTGACGCCCCGACGCGAGGCCGCGTTCATCGGGGGAATCAACCCGCGCATAAACGAGGTCAACGCCCGCCTGCCGGCCATGGCCGCCGCCGAAGGGGCACTGCTCGTCGATCTGCACTCGATACTGTTTAACAAGTACGAGCTCTACTCCGACTTCGTTCACCCGAATCAGCGCGGCTACGACCTCATCGCGGCGACATGGTTCCGCGCCATAGCCCCCTTGTGGAAGCGGATAATCGAAGCAGAGGACACTGAGAACGACATCGATCGGGACGGCCTGGTCCGACCACGCTCGCGATTGATCGATCTCGATCAGTGAGCGTGGCGACGCCGACCGATCGGCGTCGGTTCGTGCTGGGAGCGCTCGCAGCCGCCTCTCTGCTCGGCATGCGGAGGCCGCGGCAAGTCGGCCGGATCTCCCGATGGCCCTGGCCGCTCGACCTCGACGGTGACGGCCTGATCTCGTCGGCCGATCGCGCCTTGCTGACCAGGTTATCGATCGCGCGCGACCCGTCGCGCGGCAGCCGTCTACGCCCGCGCGAGGGCTGGGACCCGCGGCTCGATTTCCTGGCGCGCGGCCGCCTGGCTGCCGATCAGCTGCAACGTTACGATGCAGCGCGGCCCGCACTCGGTACCCATTTGCCACCGAGACCAATCGTGGTGTGTTGGCACTACGGCTGGTATGGGCCGGGGCGCCGCCGCCGCGAACCGACCACGGTTCGCTATCTGGGCCGTAACTACATGTCGCGCGATCGGCGTACCGAGGAGGAGTTCAACGCGCTCAAGGAAGAGTTCGGCATCAGCGCCGAGCTGCTGTCGTGGACCGACGAGCGCTCGCTCTTGCAAGCCTACGAACGCGCCTACCTGAACGCTTCCAACCACGATCGACGAAAGTTCGGATTGCTCTACGAGAGCAACATCAGCCTTGGCACGACCAACCGAATCGATCTCGCCCCGGAAGGGGCGGCGGCCGAGAGGTTGGTACGCGACTTTCGCCGCATGGGAAGTTGGTTGGCGGCAGCAGACAGTGCCCGGCTTCTCCGGTTCGACGGCCGCCCCGTGGTCTTCGTCTTCGGATCCCACACCTTCGGCCCGACGCGCGCCGATCTCCCACACGTCGGCAGGGCACTCGAACGGGCCCGCAGCGCGTTCACCGAGAGCTTCGGCACTCCCCCGTGGATGATCGGCGACGAGGCGCTGTTTCCGGCCGACCCCGAGGCCGGACACGACCGCTTGTTTCGCGCCGCATACTTCGATGCCGTATCGCGCTATCACCACTACGACACTCGACAGATCACGGCGCTCGGGAAAGGTCGCTCGGTTCGACTCGACACCGCGCATTTGCGCCGATTGGTAGCCAACGAAGCGCGCACGATGGCCGCCTACCACGCAGTCCGAAATCGCTACACTGGTCGGCCGCTGCTGGTGATCCCCTCGAGCGCCGCCGGATTCGCCAAGGCTCGCTTGCCAACGCTGGTCGCCAGCCGCGACGACTATGCCGCGTTGCTGGCCGCCATGCAGGAGCTGACCGATGACCACGTGAGCCGCCTGCACGCCGAGAGCGTCGGCACTGCGGTGCTGCCCGCACCGCTGGTCATCGCCGGGTCGTGGAATGAGGAGTTCGAGGGACACGCGCTGATGCCAGCGGCTTCGAGCCGCGCGCTGTTGAACGAGCGCCACGGCGGGTTTGATTGGCTATACGCTCTCAAGTCGATATACGGCTGGAACAGTTGGGCCGGACGGAGCTAGACGCCTCGTTACCAGCGAGCGCCACGAGCTGTCAGGGGCTCGCCGTAGCGTTCTAGTACACTCCCGGCCATGTCTGGACGAGAACGTATCGAACAGGTTGCCGAGCTCGCGCGGCTCGAGCTTTCCGCGGACGAGTGCGCCGAGATGGCGCCGCAGATCGAACGAATCCTCGCCTATGTAGATCAGCTGCGGGAGGTCGACGTGACGGACGTCGAACGAACCCGCAACCTGCGCGAGGACGAAGACGTGCGACGCGCCGACAAGCCGCAGCCGTCGTTGCCGCGTGAACGGACCTTCGAGGGCGCGCCGGAGATTGTCGACGAGCACTTCGCGCTACCCCGCGTGATTCCAGGCTAGTCGGTGACACACACATGAGCGACGCTCTCGGTGATCTCTCGGTAGCGGCAACGGTCGAGGGAATCCACTCCGGACAGCTGAACGCATCGGAGCGCATCGACTCGGCGCTGCAGCGCATCGAGAAGCGCAATCCCACCGTGCACGCGTTCATCGAAGTATGGGCGGAAGAGGCCCGCGCCGCGGCCCGCCAACTCGACGCCGATCGCGACAAGCAGCAGCTGCCGCTCGCCGGCGTTCCGGTAGCGCTCAAGGACAACCTGTGTTTCGAGGGCCACGTCGCCGCGGCGGGCTCGAGGATTCTCCGGGACTGGGTTTCGCCCTACTCGGCGACGGCCGTGCGACGGCTTCTCGACGCCGGCGCCATTCCGGTTGGCCGCGCCAACATGGACGAATTCGCCATGGGATCGTCGACCGAGAACTCCTCCCTGGGCCCCACCGACAACCCGGTGGCCCCCGGTCGCGTGCCGGGCGGCAGCAGCGGCGGCCCGGCGGCGGCAGTGGCAGCGGGCATGGTGCCGTGTGCGTTGGGCTCCGACACCGGTGGCTCGGTGCGCCAGCCGGCTTCGTTCTGTGGCATCGTCGGGCTCAAGCCGACGTACGGGCGCGTGTCGCGCTATGGGTTGATCGCCTTCGCCTCGTCGCTCGACCAGATCGGCCCGCTGTGCGGTGACGTCGCCGACAGCGCCCATGTCTTGAAGGCAATCGCCGGGCACGATCGCCGTGACGCCACCAGCTTGGACGAGCCGGTGGAGGACTATCCGGGGCTGCTCGCTGACTCCGACGCACCCCTCCGCCTCGGCGTCGCTTCCGACTGGAAGGGCGAGGGCATCGACAGCGCCGTGGCCGACCGCTTCGACCGCACCCTCGAGGGGCTGGCCGAGCGGGGCATCGAGATCCGTACCATCGAGCTGCCGCACGCCAGGTACGCGGTGGCCACCTACTACGTCATCGCCACTGCCGAGGCGAGCTCCAACCTGGCCCGCTACGACGGCGTTCGTTACGGGCATCGCGCCACCGACGCCGAGAGCCCCGTGGAGATGCTACGACGCAGCCGCAACGAGGGCTTCGGAGCCGAGGTCAAGCGACGCATCTTGCTAGGAACCTTCGTCCTCTCCGCCGGCTACCACGACCAGTACTATGGGCGTGCCCAACGTGTGCGCACCCTGGTGTGCCGCGATTTCGACGCCGCGTTTGCGGGCGTCGACGCGATCATCGGACCCACCAGCCCCACTGTGGCGTTCGAGCTCGGGGCACGCACGGCAGATCCGCTGGCTATGTACCTGAGCGACATCTACACCGTGCCCGCCAACCTGGCAGGCCTGCCGGCGATCTCGCTACCCGCCCGCCACGGCGACGACAGCCTGCCGATGGGAATCCAGCTCGTCGGACCCCGGTTGACCGAGTCGCGGCTGTTACAGATCGCCCACCGAATCGAAGCGATTCTCGGTAGCTAACGGCGGCGCTACCGGCAACACCGAGGGTCAGGGTCGTACCCCGCAATCAGGCTGCGGAGCGACGCCGAGTTGTGGATCGAGGCCAAAGAGCGTCCGACAGTTGGCGGCCGTGACCGTCGCCACCTCCTCGACATCGACTCCGTGAATCGCTGCCAAGGTCTCCGCCACGGCTTCGACGAACGCCGGCTCGTTGCGCTTGCCACGGTGCGGCACCGGCGCCAGGTAGGGAGCATCGGTCTCGATCAACGTACGCTCGAGCGGCACGGTGGCGGCACTGCGTCGGAGATCCTCGGCGTTGCCAAACGTCAGAATGCCCGAGAACGACACGTAGAACCCCGCGTCGACGGCCGCCGCCGCCATGCGCTCGCTCTCGGTAAAGCAATGGATGACACCGCGCAGCCGCGCCCGCTCGGGGCTGGCCTCGGCGCCGGCGTCGCGGATCATCGCCACCACATCATCCTCAGCCTCGCGGCTGTGCACTACCACTGGGAGCCGGCGCTCCACCGCCCACTGCAGCTGGTCGCCGAAGAGCTCCCGCTGCTCGTCGGGCGGCATGTCGTAGTGGTAGTCGAGCCCGATCTCGCCCACCCCTACAATGCGTGGCCGCGACAGCAGCTCCCGGACTTCGGCACGCGCGCTCGCGTCCGCCTCGGCAACGTTGTGCGGCGCGAATCCGACCGTGCCATACAACGCCGGCAAATCACCGCCGTTATCGTGCGCCCCCACCAATTCAACCACCTGGTGACTGGACTCCACGTTGTAGCCGATTACCACCACCGCCTCGACGCCGGCGGCCGCCGCACGCGCCAGCAACTCGCTGCGGTCGACGTCGAACCGCTCGTCGGTGAGATGGGCGTGTGAGTCGACGAGCCTCAACGCACTCGCTGCCCCGGGGGCATCCAGCGATCGAACGTAGCCAGCATCGGGCTGCCGTCAACATCGGCAGCGAGCACCATGCCCTGCGATTCAACGCCGCGAATCGTCGCCGGCTCGAGGTTGGCGACGACGATAATCTTCATTCCCGGCAGCTCGGCGGCATCGTAGACCGCGGCGACGCCGGCAACGAGAGTACGCACCTCGTCGCCCAGATCCACGGTGAGCTTCAACAGCTTGTCGGTACCCTCGACCCGCTCGGCCGTCTCGATGCGAGCGGTGCGCAGTTCAATCTCCATGAAATCCTTGATCGAGATCATCGGCATTCCTGTTTGTTCGCTAATCGGAGTGGAGCAGGCTCGGTCACGTCCTCTAGATCCCGTGCGGCACGTTAGAGGAGCCCGCGCTCTTTGAAGCTCACGAACCCCTCGGCACCAACTACCAGGTGATCGAGCACGCGAATGCCCAGCATCTCACCGGCTTGCAGAATCTGCCGGGTGATTCCGACATCCTCTCGACTCGGCGTCGGATCGCCCGAGGGGTGATTGTGGAACAACACGAGCGCCGGTGCAGCCGCCAGCAGGCTTTGCCGGAACACCTCACGCGGTCGCACAACGCTGGCGCTCCAGCCGCCGCGGGAAAGCACCCGTTCGCTCAGGAAGCGATTGCGGCCATCCAGCAGCACCACGCCGAAACACTCGGCACGCTCAGCGCCGTAGCGCGACATCAGATGCCGTCCGAGGTCGCGTGGACGACGGATGGCGTGACCGCGCGCCGGCGCTGGAGCGGCGAGCCGACGAGCAACCTCGAACAACGCTGCCAAGCGCGCCGCCCCGAGCTGCGCGAGCCGCTCACGTGGGCGATCGCTGGTGCCCGGCGCCGCCAACGCTACCTTTGATAGACTTTTTGGTGCAAGCAGCTTGCCCTACCGTGCAACCTGACAGCGAGTTCGCGGGGTGAGCCGCTACCGCCCACTAGACGGCCACGCTGGCTGGCGATCCGGCGTAGACGTAGGCCACATCGACTTTTTCGGACTGCGAAGCGTCCCATTCTTTGGAGACACGAGAATGGCAAGGGCCTCTGGAACTTCAATGGCAGAAGCGCCCGTAGCTCCCAGCGACAAGCAGCTCGTAGCCCGATCCGTCGGGGGTGACGTGAGTGCGTTCAACGAGCTTGTGGTCCGCTGGGAGGGGCCTCTGTACAAGTTCGTCTACCGTTACCTCGGCGACCCTGAGGAGGCGCGCGACATCTGCCAAGAGGCCTTCCTGCGCGCCTACTCGAACCTCAGTCGTTTTCGGAGCGAGGCGAAGTTCTCATCGTGGCTGTATCAGATCGCGCTCAACCAGTGCCGGAGTCAGTTTCGCCGCAAACAATCGCGGCCCACGGTGCCGTTGGAGGACGACGACCACCAGCACCAGCTGCGGCTCGTCCAAGACGAGGCCGAGGCCCCGGATCGCTCGGCAATGGGGAACCAGCGGTCACGAGTACTGAAGGCTGCCATCGCCGAGTTGCCGGAAGCGCAACGCGAAGTGATTATCTTGAAGCAGTACCACGGGCTGAAGTTCCGCGAGATAGCGGAAGTGCTCGGCATACCTGAAAGCACAGTCAAATCCCGGCTCTATCATGGCTTCGAAACGCTGGCCAAGAGTCTGGGACACCTGAAGACCGAGGGGTTGGAGATATGAGCGGCGACCGCGACGACCTACGGGAGCTACTGATCGAGCTCGAGTACGGCGAGCTCGATGCGGCGGCCCGCGATGCCGCGCAGGCACGCATCGACGAGCATCCGGATCTCCTCCGCATGCAGCAGGCTTTTCGGGCGGTTCGCGACGACCTGACTGCCTGGGATGAAGTCGAAGGCCAGCCCGCCCGGATCGCCTTCGTCACCATGCCGGACAGCGGCCAGGCCAGGTCCGCTTCGGCATTCGGTTGGATGAAGGGAGTGGCAATGGCGGCGAGCTTCGTGCTCGGCATTCTGCTGGCCGCCGCTTTCGCCAACACGACCCTCACCCAGACCGAGAATGGCTGGATGTTCAATACCGGCCTGTCGCGGGCTGCGGCGCCATCGCCAACAGCGCCGTCTTCAACAGCGCCGTCTTCAACCGGGCCAGCTACAACGAGGCCATCGCCGAGCCAGTCATCGTCGGCAGCGTTGTCGTCGACGAGCACCGCCACTCCGATCGGCAGCCCTGGCGTGGGGCGGGCAGCCGTGCGGCAACCACCCGTAGGTCAGGTGCAGCCGTTCCGAATGAGTACGAGCGGGCTCGGCATCGACCCCATGCGGTTCGAGATGCCCGGCGATCGCGAGCAACAGCTCCGCACTCTGGTGCGCGAGATGGTTGCTGCCGCCGAGCAACGGCAGCAACAGCAGATGGATTCGCTGCTGTCCGATCTTTACCAGACGTTCGATACGCAGCGCACCAGCGATCTGAGCGTCGTCTTCGACGAGCTCGGATTGTTGCGCTCTTCCACCGGGCTGGAGCTGCAGCGCACCAACGAGGTCATCGACTTTCTGGTTACCCGGATGGGTGGTGGAATCGAGGCACAGGTACCGGAGCAGCGCGATGAGTAGGGCGACGATCACGCCGCGAATCGGGCGGCTCGCGATGGGGGCGGGGGTAGCGCTGCTGCTCGCCGCTGGCAGCTCCTGGGCCGTGCCGCACAGTCGATCGGCATCGGCGGCAGCTCCGGTGCCAACGGTCCCAGCGCCGGAGGGTACAGCGCCGAAGGGTCAGGAAGCACAGCGTCTGCGACAGCTCGCGGTCTTCGAGGGGCTCCTCACCGACCTCGTTCAAGAGCGCGTCTCGGGTCGAGTCAACACGACCATCGACCTGGAGCGCAACGGCGACTCCGACGCTGATGGCCAGACCAACCGCCTGAACCTCGAGCCGGTGGTCGTCAAGGTGGGCCGGCCGCTTGCCGCCCACGGCTTCTATCTCGACGGCTACGGCGTGATGTTCTCGATCCAGACACCCCAGGTAGCTGTGCTACCACGCAGCTTCGACGCGCGCATGGCTGCCCCGATGGCGGCCCTGCGGGCCAACATCGACCCGGGGTTCGAGGAGCATCCACTCGACCCCGGCTTGATCGACATGCGTGCCGACCTGCTGATGCGCTCCGTCGGCGATCTGCGCGTGCTGATGGAGCGCGACGCCGAAGCGGTCGACGCCGAGGCCGTGCACGAGCTATCCAAGTTCGAGGCCGTGCTCGAGGAGATTCGGCGTTCGGTCGCCCCGGGTACCGAAGGCACCGAGGACGCGGCGACCGACCGAGAGACAACCGCAACCGAACAGGCTCGACGCCAATACGAAGGAGCATGGGTGCGTCCGCGCCTGCGCGACAGCCACGCGTACTTCCGCGGCGCCATCGAGCAACAGCGCACCCTCAAGCAGATCCTCGAGCGCGACCATCAGCAGATCGCCGATGCCGTCAACGATGCGGCGATCGAGGCCTTGGCACAGTTTGGCACCGTGCTGCGTGGGCTCGACTCCGACGACCAGGTCTCGATCATGGTGCTGCCACCCAACCCCTGGATGCTGGCGCGGCGCAATGGCGTCGGCGTGGACCAGGCCGAGTATGTGATCTCGATTCGTTACAAGGACATCCGCGACTACGGCAACGAAAAGATTGATATGGACAAGTTCCGCGAGCGCGTCGAGATCCACGATCGCCTGGGTACCGAGCTAGAGATCGGAGCCGAGCAGCAGTAGCGGCGGTCGCGCCGCAGCTGCCACGAGCCAGGTTTTGCTAGTCCTCACACGCCGCTCGATGCTATTCTGAAGACTCGACTGCGGATCCGGGTAGTGCCGGGAAGAGCCGTAGATTCGGGGGCGTCAGGGTTCGACGGGAGCACTGAAGCCGAGGCTGCATGCCGAGCGTTCCACGTATGCTCGCTAATCCCACGTGGAAACCAACACAACTGCCAATACACCGGTAGCTCTGGCGGCTTAAACACCCGTCAGCGTTCCCCGACCCGGGCCTGCAAGGGTCGGAGCGAACGCCATTCAGCAGGCTGGCCGCCTAGTCCCGTTCGGGGGCGCGGCGGCGAGACACTACCCGGACTAGCGCAACGCCAGCTGGCCCGCCGGGTCGGCGCGGCGCGAACCTTTTCGGCGGGATAAGCATGTAGACGCTTCGTGTGGATGGTTTTCGGACGCGGGTTCAATTCCCGCCGCCTCCACTTCTATGTTGTTCTATTGATTGGAGTTACGGGATCCTCCCCCTCCCGTCTCCACAATGTCTCCAAAACGAGGGGCATTTTTCTGCCCTTCGAGCAGCCGGATTGTCGCGTCTATGGCTGCTGGAGACAGGTGCATGTAGCGCTGTGTCGTGGCCAGGTTGGCGTGCCCGGCGAGCACCTGGATGGCGCGCACCGGCCCTCCCTGCATCGCAAGATGCGAGCAGAAACTGTGCCTGAGGATGTGCACGCCCTGCCGCGCAAGGTTGGCGCGACGCGACGCCCTGCGGACGAGGTTCTGCACAACCTTCTGGGTCAGCGGACTGCCATCTGTTTCACACAGCACTCGCCGCCCACGCAGGTGACGCAGCGTCTGTAACGTCCCCTGCAACCTGGCCGTCATCGGAACACGGCGCGGTCGGCCACCCTTCGGCGATGTGACGTGCCCCTTCCAGTCGGAACGGGCTACATGGAGCTGACGCTTACTGAAGTCGACCTCCCAGCCACATCAACATGCCTGTCGGAGTCGGAGAAACGCCCGAACCACGATCTCAGAAGACCGCCGTCGCCTTGACGAAGAGGGTGTCGCCCTGGTCGGAGCGCTCGCCGAACTCGGCGGTGCCACGCTGGTAGGCGAGCTGCAAGGTGCCGAACGGGGGCAGGTAACGATAGACGAAGACCGCCTGGACGTTGCGGCGGTCGATCACCGAGTTGGTCTGCAGGAAGGCCCTAAGGAAGAGGTCGGGGGTGAAGAACTGACTGGCGCGGACGACGTGGATCCAGGTGCTCTCCTTGTCCGGATCGGGGTTGAGCTCGAGGCGTTGCAACTCATACTCCACCGACAGACCGTCGGTGAGCTTGTACCCACCCTGCGCTGACCAGAGTTGGAAGTCGGCGTCGAAGTTGCGGCCGAACGCGTAGCCCGCCGCCACCGAAGCGAACTCGCGGGTGTTGAAGCCAACCTTGAAGCCCGTCTGACGGTTGCGGAAGTCCTTCTCGAAGCGCTTGAACTCCTCGGTGTGCTCGACATCGAACGACAGCCGGTTGCGGAGCTCGAACTTGAACGACTGGTCAATCTGCCAGCTCCGCAGCACGCCTTTCTGGCTCCAGTAAATGTTGTAGTTCGAGTTGTACTGGATGCGCTCGATGGGCCCTGCTGGCACCCAGAAGGTCTTGGAGAAGGCTGAGTCGAGCTCCCGGCGATCGTCGTCGCGGATGAAACCGATGGCGTTGACATTGTCCCCGAAGTTGTCGCCCAGGTGGGTGTAGCGGACGTGGAAGTGGGCTGTGGGCGAGTCAAACGACGGCCGAATGAAATACGCGAGCGCACCGCCCTCGGTCGGGCCATAGCTCTGAATGAGCTGTGCGGTCATGCCGAACGTAGGGGTGAAGAACAGGGTCGCATCGAGGCCGACTGATCCCTGGTGCGCGCCCCTGAGACCGCGGTCGGCAGCGGTGACGGCAACGCTCGAGCGGCCGAGGTCACGCTGCACGCGCAACACCGAGTAGTCAGCCAGATCCGACTCCTCGGGCGACTCGGCGCGAGCGTACAGCGCGCCGATTGTCCACGGTCCGTGCCTGCTCTGCAGTTTGCCGCCGACGGCAACGTCGGCGATGCGGCGCGAATAGAACGTGCGGATACGCTGCCGGAAGAGCTCGTTGCCTTCCATGAAAAACTGCCGTTTCTCGGTCTGGCTGAGCTCGAAGCGGGTCAGGTTGATGCGCTCCTGGTCGGCCTCGATGGTAGCGAAGTCGGGGTTGATCGTGCCGATGAGCGACGACGACGGCGTGACCTCGTAGCGGGCGTCGATCCCGACCTGGCCATCGCTTCTGTTGCCCGTCTGCGCCTGTCCCAATGCGTAGGGCACGATCCGGTGCCGTTGTGGCGCCGGCGGCGCGTTCAGACCGGTCAGATCGCCAGCCTGCGACACCCGGAACTGCGCATCGAGCGGCCCCGTCCAGAAATCGATCTCGAGATTCCGTCTTCGCGTGCGACCGAAGTTGGCGCCCCAGGTGACGCTCTCTCCGGAGCGATACTTCAGGGTCGACAACGGGATGGCAAACTCGGCCGACCAGCCGTAGTCGGTGCGAGCCGCCGCCGCCTCCCACGCCCCGTCCCAGTCACGATCGATCGTCCGACCATCGGCGACGATTCTGGCGTCGGCCTGGGTTCCCAGCAGGTTCAGCCCGAACAGATAGGCAGACTGGCGGTCGCGGTAGGTGTCCAGCAGCACGACCACCGAGTCGTCGGCCATCACGTCGTCATCGCGCCGGGTGAGCTGCGCTGTCGGCGCCTCTTCGTCGTGCACCCGGAAAGCGACGTATAGGTGAGACGGAGTGTTCAGGACCAGCACCTCGGTGGCGCGGGTGGCCGGATCGCCGCGTCGAGGCTCGTACTGGATGAAGTCCCCCGCCGCCGAGGCATTCTCCCACTCCTCCGCACCAACAATACCGTCGACGATCGGAGGGTCGCCGACGGCCAGGGAAGCCGCCAGGCTAGGCGCCGCCGCCGGAGACTGCGCCAGCGCTGGCAGCGGCGCGGCGATCATAAGCAGGCAGACGGCGGCGTGCGAGCGCATGCAATTCAGTAACAACGGCAGTCTTTCCTCGCCAACGTGGCCTCCCGGTTCGCCGACTATACTGCGAGCCACGGACGCACGGTTGCGCGTTCACTAGACCGCGACACGACGACTGCGAGGGTGACCCGAATGGCCGTCCCGACCTTCGAGCTCGAAGTCTGGATGCACGAGCACGGGACACGCCCGCTGCGCTACGACCTATCCGGCAGCACCGGTCCCGTGTGGACCGTGGCCGAGCTGTGTGCTCTCGAGGATTTGACGCCGGGGGCGCTAGGCGGCGAGCTCCTCACCTACGCGCCGATCACCGGCTCGGAGGAGCTTCGCGAGGCGGTGGCGGAGCACACGAGCTCCGCTCCGGAGCACATTCAAATCACCTCCGGCGCCGCTGAGGGTCTCGCGATGTTGGTCGCGGCCGGAGCCACGCCCGACGGCAACGTCGTGTTCCCGGATCCCGGATACCCGAGCTTCGGTGCCCTGGCGAAGATCTTCGACCAGGAGCCTCGCCCCTACCTACTGGACCGTGCCGTCGGCTTCCAACTGGACGTGCAAGGGGTCATCGAACTGATCGACGATCGTACCGGCCTGGTGATTATCAACACGCCTCACAACCCCACGGGCGCCACCGTCGCGACGGCCGACATGCGCGCCATCCAGAAAGCCGCAGACCTCCGCGGAGCAACGGTGGCAATCGACCAGGTACAGCACCCGATCACGCACGGTGGGGCTTCGCCCTCGGGCGCCGAGATCGAAGGCACGGCGCTGGTCGGGGACATGTCCAAGGCCATGTCGCTGGCCGGGCTGCGGCTCGGCTGGGTCATCGACGCCGACCCGGAGCGTCGGCAGCGCTACTTCGACCTTCGCGGCTTCTTCACACTATCGACCTCGCCGCTGTCGGAGCGACTAGCGGCGATCGCCCTGCGGCAACGGCAGCGAGTCCTCGGCCGCGCCCAGTCGATCGGCACCCAGAATCTCAAAGTCCTGAGCACGTTCTTCAACCGCCATTCGGACCGATTCCGTTGGGTCGCGCCCCAGGGCGGGCTGATCGCGTTTCCCTGGGTTGTCGGCGAACCCTCGGCAAGGCCGCTCTGTGAGCAGCTGGCGGCGGCGGGAATCCTCCTGTCGCCCGGCGATTGCTTCGGACACCCCGAGCACTTCCGCCTCGCCTTCGGTTCCACTGAGTCCGAGACCTTCGCGCAGGCGATCGCCGCACTCGAGGAGTTCATCGTCGCGGTGCCAGCACAGGGTTGACGTAAAGGGCTGAAGGTGAGTCTCTGGCCCTCGCGGGCGCTCAGGCAATGCTGCTATCGGCGCGCCAACTGACGGAAGGAAACCAATGAGCTACAAGCGCAATGCAATGTTCGCGATCGTCGGCCTGGTGATCCTGGCGATCGCCGTCCAGGTCACGGCCCAGCAAGATCAGGAGCCCGAGCCAATGGGCTTCTTCATTACCAGCCGCGGTCCGGGAAACGGCGCTGATCTCGGGGGCCTGGCGGGAGCGGATGCTCACTGCCAGTCGCTGGCCGCAGCAGCGGGCGCCGGCGGCCGTACCTGGAGGGCATACCTGAACACCCAGGCAACCGGCGGGCAGCCCGCCGTCAACGCGCGCGACCGCATCGGCGACGGACCGTGGGCCAACGCCGAGGGGCTCGGGATCGCCACCGATGTCGACGAGCTGCACTACAACAATGCCAACATCCGATACGAGTACGCACTCAACGAGCGCGGCGAGCGGGTGAACTCCGGTGCGTCGGGCGACTCGCCGAGCATGCACGACGTCTTGACGGGGTCGCGGCTCGACGGCACCGCCTTCCCGCCCGGCGAGGATCGGACCTGCGGCAACTGGACGAACAGCGGCGAGGGCACCGCCATGGTGGGGCACCACGACCGCTTCCGGTTCACCACACCGGGCAGCCCATGGAACATGGCGCATCCGTCGGCGGGCTGCAGCCAGGAGGATCTCGTGGGGACCGGGGGAAACGGGCTCTTCTACTGCTTTGCCGCTGAGTGAACACGCTCGCGGCGAGCATCTCCGGCGAATTGCCAGCAGACCTGGACGAAGTAGAGAGCCCACAGGGCGATCGCGCAGAGCTTGAAGACGTCTTCGTTGTCTCTCAAGCCGGGATCGAGCGTGAATACGTTGTCGATCACGCTCGACAAGCCGAAGCCTCCTAGAGCCCCCAGTAGGAGCAGCCACGGGGTGCGCGCCAAGACGGTGCGCGAGAGTCCGAACAAGGCGACGAAAGCGGCCGTGTAGACGACGTGGAACAGGATCTCCGGAATCCCCACTTTTTCCGCGAAGGCATCGTGGAAGAGCAGGATGTCGTCCAAGGCCATGACCAGGCCGATCGCCCCGCCAAGAACCAGGATCCTGTAGGTGCTGTCGTCAGAGAAGCGCGCGCCGAGCGCCCTACGGCCGACAATCGCGGTAGCCACCGTGGAGGCTCCGGATATCAGCCAGGCCGCCGAACCGACGAGCGACGCGTAAGCATAGTAGGGAGGAACCACGGCCGCGCGGTAGGGATCTCGGGTGAGGATCTTCACCGAAACGCCGAAGTGGGCGGCGGCAAGGTTCACACCGACAGCGGTGGCGATACCCAGCATGAGCGCCGCTAGATAGAGCACGAAGTGTCGCTTCAGATTCTCGATCAACGACACGGGCGGGACGCTGATGGGGCGAGCAGTCGAGAAGGCTCCCGCTGTTGACTGTCTTCGCGCACACGCTTTAGTCCCGCCATCTTCACCTGCGAAGGCCTCCGTTGAACACGGGCGACGACCATTAGTTTAGCGCGGCGGGCGCCCGATACCCGTGCCCTTCCCCGCAGGAGACTTAGCCGACGCTAACTTTCGGTTTAGTCTAGGCTAACTACCGCTCGAGAATCCCGCGTAAGCTGTGAAACTCCAACTCTGGTGAGGGAACCTAATGAGCCTCCCGCGGATCGGCGTCTTTCTGACGTCTCTTCTGCTGGCCGGCACGTCGCTGTCGGCTGGCACGGCCAACGCCCAAGACACGTCCAGCCAGAACACGTCCCAAACGGGACCCATCTCCGGCTATATGGAGATGCACTACAACCGGCCGATCAACGACCCGCTCGCCCCGCCGATTCTGGATTTTCACCGCTTCGTTCTGCTGGTGTCGCACCGTTTCAGCGACCGCATCCACTTCTTCGGCGAGATCGAGCTCGAGCACAGCATCGTTGAAGGGTTGGAGGAGAAGGGCGAGCTCGAGCTGGAGCAGGCGTACGTCGACTTCCTGGTGACGCCGGAGCTGAACTTTCGCGCCGGGATGATGCTGGCGCCCATGGGCATCATCAACGAGCGTCACGAGCCGCCGACGTTCTATGGCGTCGAGCGTCCGTTCGTCGACACGTTCGTCATTCCGACGACCTGGTTCGACGTCGGCGGCGGCATCCACGGGACGCTCGGCGGCAAGCTTCGCTATCGCGTGTACGTCATGGCACCCCTCGATTCGGTCGAGTTTTCCGCCGAGGAGGGCTTCCGTGGAGCAGCGCAGAACGGCAGCAACGCGCACGCCCGCAACATGGCGGTAACCGGGCGCCTCGAGTATGTGGGCTTCCGTGGTCTGACGCTCGGCACGAGCTTCTGGCGGGGCGACAGCAGCGTCACCCTGGTGCGCCTCGAAACCCCCACCTCGATGATTGCTGCGGACGCTCGCTATCGCCGCGGGCGCTTCGAAGGCCGCGCCCAGTACGCCCACGGCTTCGTCGAGAATGCGGCCGAATTGAACGATGCCGTATTTCGTTTGACGGGAGTCGATCCGAACGTCGGGAGTCAGATCCGTGGGTTCTACGTGGAGGGGGCATACAGCGTGCTGCCCCGCGACTTCCCGCACGAGCTCGGGCTGTTCGTCCGCTACGAGAACTTCGACACCCAATTCCGCATGGACGAGGGCAACGTCGGGCTACCGCAGTTCGACCGCGATGCATGGGTTATCGGCGCCAACTACTGGCTGGATCCCGATGTGGTCCTGAAGGTCGACTACTCCCACGTGCGCTCGCAAAGCGACATCATCGCCGGACCGCGTTCGCTAAACCTCGGAATCGGATGGTGGTTCTGATGAAGAGGCACGCTGCGACTGTTTGTTTCGTGATTCTGTGTGGCGTCCTGGCCGGCGCCGCGTTCCCGCCCGCTCCGGTTCAGGAGGCAGACGAACGACCCCAGCCCGACCGGGTCATCGAGATCGTCGCTGAACGGTTCCTGTTCACCCCCTCCGAGGTCACGATGGAGGCTGGCACAACGGTGGAGTTCCAGCTCACCAGCGAGGATACCGATCACGGGTTCCGCATCGTGGGGCCCGGGGACACCGACATCGACAGCGATATTCCGAAGCGCAACCGCGGCACGGCAAGCGTATTCTTCACACCTACCGAGCCCGGCGACTACCGCTTCGAGTGCTCGCGCATCTGCGGCGCCGGTCACCTGTACATGAGCGGCGTCATTCACGTGACGGCTGCTGCAACAGAGCCAGAGGGAGCGGCCCCATGAGGAGCGCACTACTGGTTGTCGGGGGGACGGCGCTCGTCGCGCTGGCAGCGATCTCCTGGCAAGCCAGCGGCCAGTCAGCGGCGGTGGCCGTGGGCCAGCCTATGCGCGGCATCACACCGCACGAGTTCGAGCGTTTCCGTCTCGGGCTCGAGGACTTTCTCGA
Organism: Acidobacteriota bacterium; assembly: GCA_036012155.1. GTDB lineage: Bacteria > Acidobacteriota > UBA890 > UBA890 > WLXD01 > DASCOT01. The sequence goes on along the minus strand of DASCOT010000151.1, from coordinate 2,130 downwards.
GGTGGAAACGTCGGAGGAGGGGCTCGGCCCCGCCTACAACGGGACCAGCTGCGGCGTTTGCCACAGCATTCCGGCAGTCGGCGGCAGTGGGCTCACCACCGAGGTGCGCTTCGGCGTGCGCGACGCCGCTGGGGTCTTCGGCCCCCCCCTGCTTCCGGATGGCACTCCGGGTGACACTCTCTTTCAGGTGTTTTCCATACCCGACCACGCCTGCCAGCCTGTTCCGCCGGCCGATGCCAAGGTCGTCGCACGGCGCATACCGATTCCGCTGTTCGGAGCCGGCCTAGTGGAAGCCATCCCCGATGCCGAGATCGCGGCGTGGGCTGATCCCGACGACCTCGACGCCGACGGCATCAGCGGCCGAGCGGCCTTGGTACAAGACCTCGTAACCGGGGAGCTGCGTGTGGGGCGATTCGGCTGGAAGGCGCAGCTCGCCACCTTGCCGGACTTCGCTGGCGACGCGTACCGCAACGAGATGGGCATCACCAATGAGATCTTCCCGCAGGAACTCGCTTTCGGTATTCCACCCGAGAAGATGGCCCTCTGCGATCCCATCCCGGATCCCGAGGACGTCACCGATCCGGTCACCGGCCTGAGCGGCGTCGACAATTTCACCGCGTTCATGCAGTTTCTCGCGCCGCCATCACGCGACGCGAGCAGCGGTGCAGAGCAACGCGGCGAGGACGTATTTCGCTCGATCGGTTGCTCGGCCTGTCACGTGCCGACGCTGCGCACCGGCCCATCGAACAATCCGCTCTTCGACCGGCAGCCCGTACCGCTGTTCTCGGACCTCTTGCTGCACGATATCGGAACGGGCGACGGCATCGGCCAAGCGGACGCGGCACCGAGCGAGATTCGCACCCCGGCGCTGTGGGGGCTGCGTTTTCGCCGCATTCTGCTGCACGATGGCTCCGCCGGCTCGACTGGGGAGGCAATCCAACGGCATGGGGTGGAAGCTGCCGCGGCACGCAAAGCGTATCGGCGACTGGACAAGAGCAGTCGCCAGGCGCTGCAGGAATTCCTGCGCTCGCTGTAGGACTCACAAAGGACAAGCAGCGTAGCCATGATCGTCTACGGGTTCGAGACCTCGAACAACTACAAGGTTCGGGTGGCGTTGGGGGCCAAGGACCTTGCCTACGAGTTCCGTACGATCGACCCCGGCGATCGGTCGACGATCGTCGAGGCTTCCGGGCATAGCCTCGCCAAGCGGTAGTCAGGCGGCAGCATTGATATTGAACCGGCCTCAGGCTTCCCTCAAAGGAGAATCCAACAGATGACACAGCCGGTCAGCGACATAGCCTTCACATCGTCGGTCAAGGCTGCACAGCAACAACGCGGATCCCGCGGCGGATACGCGACCATGGAGCGCAAGGGCGGCTGGAGCAACGAGGTTACTGCCGATCTCGCCAACTTCATCGGCGAGCGCGACTCGCTCTATCTCGGTACGGCGAGCGCCGACGGCCAACCCTACATCCAGCATCGCGGTGGGCCGAAGGGCTTCCTCAAGGTGGTAGATACCCGGACCCTGGCGCTCGCCGACTTCTCCGGCAACCGCCAGTACATCTCGCTCGGCAACCTCGATGAGAACGACCGCGCGTTCATCTTTCTGATGGACTACCCGAATCGCCGGCGCATCAAGATCTGGGGTCGCGCGGAGTTCGTGGAGGATTCGCCGGAGCTCCTGGAGCGCCTCGTCGACCCGGCGTACGGCGGGAAGGTCGAGCGAGCGCTGGTATTTCATGTCGAGGCGTGGGACGCGAACTGCCCCCAGCACATCACCCCCCGCTACACGATGGAGGAGATCTCTGCCCAACGTGCGCCATGACGTTGGTGAGCCGTGGGGGCGACGCCTGATAGATTCGCTGTTCGATCTTGGCCTACAGACCCGATGATGGAGTGACTCGGTGATTCGCACCCACGCGCTCACCAAGACCTATCAGGTGCCGCTCAAAGAACCGGGCCTGTGGAACTCGGTGCGATCGTTATTCAATCGAGAGTACCGCGACGTGCGGGCCGTCGACGAGATCGAGCTGACGGTGGAGCCGGGTGAGCGCGTCGGCTTCCTGGGGCCCAACGGCGCGGGCAAGACGACGACGCTGAAAATGCTGACCGGCCTGCTGTACCCCACCT
>DASCOT010000150.1:0-28249 GCA_036012155.1 Acidobacteriota bacterium | reverse complement strand
TGGGCAACCGAAAGATCCAAGGGCAACATTTCGCCACCGTTTTCGAGAGCGCCTGCCCATCGGGCCGCTGACCCGCGCCGCGCGCACGTAACCCGATACTCGACTCCGGGTAGTTTGGGAGAGGCCGCGTTGCCAGCTCCCGTGGATAACTGCGACTGATTGGCGACGCCGTCCGGGGAGTACCGTCGGATCCGACCTCGGGCCATTCGACCTCGACGGATCTGGGGGGGGGGGCGCGGGCGCTTCGCAGCCCTGGCACGCGCTGGCGCTCCCTTTGCCTGCGGGTCGAAGCATCGGGAGTGACCCCGTGGCAGAGTATGCCGACACGGCTGGTGCTGATCGCACGGGCCGCGGGCAACCCTCTCCATCGCTCTACGAGAAAGTCGGCAATGTCCGTCCAGGCCCCGGGTAAGCTGGCACTGGTCTTCGTGCTGCTGACCGTACTGCTGGATACGGTCGGGCTCGGGATCATCATCCCGGTCACCCCGGAGCTCATCATGGAGCTGACCGGCGAAGGGCTGAGCCGTGCAGCCATCTTCGGCGGCTGGTTGGCGTTCTCCTACGCCATGATGCAGTTCGTGTGCGCACCGATCCTGGGCAACCTCAGCGATCGATTCGGACGGCGACCCGTCTTGCTGTACTCGGTGGCCTCGCTGGGCATCGACTACCTGTTGATGGCCCTGGCGCCGACGATTGCCTGGTTGTTCGTCGGGCGCTCGCTCGCCGGGATCGCCGGAGCCTCGTTCACCACCGCGTATGCGTACATCACCGACATCAGCCCGCCCGAGAAGCGGGCACAGAATTTCGGCCTGATCGGTGCCGCCTTCGGCGCCGGGTTCATCGTCGGCCCAGCGATCGGTGGGCTACTAGGCGGGTTTGGTCCGCGGGTTCCGTTCTTCGTCGCCGCAGGCCTGAGCCTGGCCAACTTCGTCTACGGCTTCTTTGTGCTGCCGGAGACGTTGGCGAGTGACAAGCGCCGCGAGCTCAACTGGCGGCGCGCCAACCCGATCGGCACCTTGCTACAGATCCGACGCTACCCGGCGGTGCTCGGCATGCTGTCGGCATTGTTTCTATGGCAAGTAGCACACCAGGTAATGCCGAGCATCTGGACCTACTACACGATGCTCAAGTTCGGCTGGTCGGAGGCAATGATCGGCGCCTCACTGGCGTCTTTCGGCACCCTCATGGTTCTCGGCCAAAGCACGCTGCCGCGCGTCGTAGTGCCGAGGCTGGGCGAGCATCGAACCGCGTCGCTCGGCCTGATCGTCGGCGGTGCGGGATTCATCGGCTATGCCTTCGCGTCACACGGCTGGATGATGTTCGCGCTACAGCTCACCTGGCTGCTCGGCGCCCTGGTGATGCCCTCGACCCAGTCGCTCCTGTCGCAGCGAGTTCCACCAGATGCCCAGGGCGAGCTGCAAGGAGCAGTGGCGAGCCTGTTCAGCGTCTCGGCGATCATCGGGCCTCCCTTGATGACCCAACTGTTTCGCCGCTTCACGGCGGCCGACGCCGCGGTAAACTACCCTGGAATCTCGTTTGTGTTCGCCGCCCTGCTCGCCGCCGGTGCCTTCATCATCCTGAGAGCCAGCGGCGCCTCACCCCTCGCAATCTCGAGACCATCTGAAGTGACTGAGCCGGTCGTTTGTTCGCCAGCCTGGCTCGGCGCCCCGCGTGCCATCCGATGGTAGCCGACAGCGGGCGTGTGCACGACGTGGCCATCGTTGGCGGTGGACCGGCGGGGGCCGCCGCAGCGCGACTGTTGGCGCTCTGGGGCTACGACGTGGTGGTGATCACACGCCGGGAAGACCCGGAACAGAGCCTGGCTGTCACGCTGCCGCCGAGCACTCGGAAGCTCCTGCGTGAGATCGCCGTGCTCGACGCCGTCGATGTCGCGGGGTTCGTGCGTTCTACTGGCAACACCGTCTGGTGGGGCGGCGGCACGCCGCGCTCTGAGCGCTACGCCGATGGCGAGACCGGCTACCAGGTGCAGCACGCGAAGTTCGACGGCTTGCTGCTCGCCGCGGCGGAGACCGCTGGCGCCACGGTGATTCGCGACGCCACCGTGGTCGACGTCGCGGTGGAGGCCGAGCCCACACGAGCCCACTACGCCACGGATGGCGGTGTGGGTGAGGTGTCGGCGCACACCCTGCTTGACGCATCGGGGCGAGACGGGGTGATCTCTCGGGCCCTCGGGTGGCATCCCGAACCCGAGCCGTCGCGCACAGTGGCATTGATCGGAATCTGGCGGCGGGACGACCCCTGGGACCTCGGCGATGATACCCACACCCTGGTGGAATCGTTCGCCGAAGGCTGGGCATGGTCGATTCCCGTCGAGTCCGGCCACCGCTATTTCACGTGCATGCTCGACCCACAGGTGTCGGAGCTGTCGGGAGGGTCGATGAGACAGCGCTACCTGGATGCGCTGGGGCGTACCGAGGCGTTCAAGCGCCTGCTCGACGGCGCCGACCTCGAAGGCCAGCCCTGGGGCTGCGACGCCACTTGGTATCGCGCCGAGCGAGTATGTGGCGAACGCTTCCTGCTGCTCGGCGACGCCGCCTCGCGCATCGATCCCCTGTCGTCGTTCGGGGTCAAGAAGGCCCTGGCATCGGGCTGGCTGGCGGCAATCGTGACCAACACGTGGGTACAAGATCCAGGGATGCGGAGTGCCGCCGCCATGCTCTTTGCCAATCGTGAGCGACGCATGTACGACAGCTTCCGCTCACAGGCCTCGCAGTTCTTCCAAGCGGTGGCGGAAGATCACCACCACCCGTTCTGGACAGGCCGCTCTTCCAGCGAAGATCAGCCGACGGTAGCCGACAACGTCGACGCGCTGCGTAACGATCACGAGGTTCTATCGGCGTTCGAAACACTCAAAGCAGGATCGTCGATACAGCTGACAGCCGAGCCTACGGTCAACGTGATCGAGGAGGCCGCGATCAGCGAGCGACTCGTGGTCATGCAGCCTCGCCTGGCAACCCCGGCCCTTCCCGGTGGACTCCGACACCTCCGCGGCGTCGACGTGCCGCGTCTGATGGCGCTGGCGCCAGACTACGAGCAGGTACCCGACCTCTTCGAGGCCTACAACGAGCGCCACGCGGCAGTTTCGCTGCCCGACTTTGTTGGAGCGTTGTCGGTGCTCTTAGCCAAGGGGTTCCTCAGAAACGGCGCTGCATGATAGAACCCTCTGGGCAGCCCGCTCCCGCATGACCTTTCGCCGCCTGACTGAGGGATCCGATGATCAGAGGGAACGCATCTCCGCCGGCACGAATCCCGCTCTTGGTTTCGCTTGTCGTCGTCATGAGCCTCGGGATCGCCGCCATACCCTTCTCGCGCGTCGCACCCATCCAACAATCCGACGGCACCGCGAGCGACGCCGGTGACGAAGCGACGGCCGCCGGAATCCCGGTGACCGACCGCGCTGTCGTATCCAACTGCGGCTCGTGTCACGCCGTCGACGACGACGGCAACATGACGCGGATCTCGTACGTCCGCAAATCCCCGGAAGGATGGCAATGGACGCTGCGGCGCATGGTGATGCTCAATGGCGTCGACCTCGACCCGCCCATGGCCCGCGACATCGTGCGCTACCTGTCCGACAATCACGGACTGGCCCCCGAGGAGGCCAAGCCGGGCGCCTTCGAGGCCGAGCAACGGCTGATCGACCACGACTACACCGCCGACGACACCACCGAGACAACCTGTATCCAGTGCCACTCGATGGGCCGGGTGATCACCCAGCGCCGCACCGAAGAGGAGTGGGGACTTCTCATCGCCATGCACCGCGGCTACTTCCCCTACGTTGACTTTCAAGCGTTCCGGAGGACACAGCGACGTGGGCCGAGCGGCGATGCACCCGGGCATCCGATGGACCACGCGATCGAGCATCTGTCCGAGGCCTTCCCGTTCGACACTCCCGAGTGGTCGGCATGGTCGGCCAACCGTCGACCGGCGCGTCTCGCCGGCAGCTGGGCGGTTGCGGGCCACTCGCCCGGTCGTGGCCCGGTCTATGGCACGGTCGAGGTCAGCGCGGTAAACGACAGTGACGGCGAGTTCCGCACCGCGGCAACGCTCAGCAATCCGCGCACTGGGAACACCACGCGACGCAGCGGCCGAGCCATCGTTTACACCGGTTTCCAGTGGCGCGGCCGCTCGGGCGCCGAAGGCAACCCCGTAGGGTCCCTACGCGAGGTGATGTTCGTCGAGCGCGACTGGCGCACGATGGCGGGCCGCTGGTTCACCGGCGCGTACAACGAGATCGGCATCGACGTGACCTTGCATCGTGCCGACGTTCCGTTGATCGCGGGCGTCTACCCGGAGGCGTTGCGCAGCGATGGCCTGGTCAACGAGTTGACGATCTTCGGCGCCAATCTGCCGGCCGACGTGACCGCAGCGGATATCGATCTCGGCCCAGGGATAGAGGTTACCGAGGTACGCGAGGCAAGCGACAGCGCGATTCGTGTTCTTGCTGCCGCCGCCGACGACGCCGCGATCGGCAAGCGCGACGTGTTCGTGGGCGACATCGGCCAACCGGAAGGACTGGTGGTATTCGAACAGGTCGACTCCATCCGTGTGTCGCCCGATTGGAGCATGGCGAGGCTCGGCGGCGAGGTCGCGGACAAGCAACTGGCGCAGTTCGAGGCCTACGGGTCCTCCAACGGAGCCGACGGTGAGCCTGGAACGGCAGACGACATCGACCTGGGGGTCGTCGAGGTTGACTGGAGCCTCGAGGAATACTCCGCGACCTACAACGATGAGGATCTCCAGTACGTCGGTACCCTCGACGACAATGGCCTGTTCACCCCCGCGGTGGACGGGCCGAACCCGGAACGCGCCGGCAACCGCAACAATATCGGCGACGTCTGGGTAGTGGCCACGTACAACGAGGTCGGGAAGGATCGCCCGCTACGCGGCCGGTCCCACCTCGTGGTAACCGTGCCTCTTTATCTCAACTGGAGAGGATGGGAGCCTGGCGAATGAGCGTGCGCTCCGAGGTCGCTCTGTCGATCGGCGAGTACCACGCTTTCGAGGCGGCCGGCCGGCAGTACCTCTACATGGTTCCCAGCGCCGCGGTATTTGGTCTCGACGAGACGGCGGCAGCGGTCATCGAGCACCTCGACGGGCAACCGATGGCGGCATCCGAGCTCGTCGAGCAGCTCGCCGATCGCTATGCGCCGGAGGCCGTCTACCACAGCGTCAACGAGCTCATGCAGGTACGCGCCCTCGGGGAGGCTGACGTGGCACCGCAGCCACTACCCAGGCAGATGCCGCCGACGCCGTTCCCGCTGACCACGCTGGTGTTGAACGTCACCAACCAGTGCAACCTCAGCTGCGGCTACTGCTACGAGTACAGCGAGGACAAGATCGTCGACACCGAGAACGGCCGTCAGCCCAAGTTCATGAGCGAGGAAACGGCAAAGCAGAGCGTCGACTTCATGCTGGGGAAGTCGGCCGAGATCGAAACCGTTCACCTGACGTTCTTCGGCGGCGAGACGCTGATGAACTTCCCCGTCTTGAAGGAGACGGTCGGCTATGCGCGCCAGCGTGCCGGGCAACTCGGCAAGGGCATCGAGTTCAACCTCACCACCAACGCCACGCTGTTGCGTCCCGACATTATCGAGTGGCTCGCCGACAACGAGATCGGCGTCACCGTGTCGATCGATGGCCCCAAGGAGATGCAGGACGAGCTCCGCGTCTTCAAAGGCGGCGGCGGCACCTACGACATCGTCGTTCCCAAGGTGCGTGAGCTGCTGAAGCGCCACACCACACGACCGATCGGCGCCAGGGTCACGCTGACCAAGAACATCCTCGACGTAAAGCGCATCTATCGCCACCTGCACGACGAGGTCGGCTTCTGGGAGGTCGGATTCGCTCCCGTCACCACCTCTTGGGGTCAGGACTGGGCGATCGGTGACGACGGCTTCGACACCATGCTCGCGGGGTTCAACGAGCTCGCCGACGAGTTTCTCGAGGCCGCTCTCGACAACCGCCACCACGGCTTCTCGAACGTCAAGGACACCATCGAGGAAATCCACAAGGGCGTGAGCAAGGCCTATCCGTGCGGCGCCGGCCTCGGGCTGCTCGGCGTGGCTACTGGCGGCGACGTCTCGCTCTGCCACCGCTTCGCCGGATCCGATGAGCACAAGATCGGCACCGTCGACGGCGGCATCGATCAAAGCGGCCAGCTGCATTTCCTCGAGACCCACCACGTCAACGACAAGACCGACTGCCAGAAATGCTGGGCACGACCCCTCTGCGCGGGGGGCTGCTATCACGAGGCCCACACCCGCTACGGAACCACCCGCGGCCCGAACCTCCACTATTGTGAGTGGATCCGCGCCTGGACCGACACCTGTTTGCGCGTCTATGGTGAAATAGCTGAGCACAATCCCGGCTACCTCGCCATCTTCGAAGGTAGGGACCAATGAAACACCTGAAACCAGTCAACCAGAAGGCCGGGCGCATCGAGCGCCATCTGGCAAGCGACGTGGTGGCGCTGAGCGACCCGCAATCGGGGCAGGCGGCACCGCAGCAACCCGAAGAGCCGCACATTCCGCTCGGCTGCTCGCTGGTGTTCCAGCCCGGCTGGGAGGTCGACAGCAGCGGTGGGACCGCCGGCCTTTGCTCGCCAGTGGAGCGCGATCTGTTCGATTGCTACCTGGGCTGCTTCTGGCCGGCGCACGTGCCCGACCAGCTCAACTACACGCCCGACTGGACGAAGACCTGCGCCGCCGCACAGAAAGACTGGCGCAAGATCGACCTGATCTTCCCGTGAGCTCGTCAACCGTGGTCAGAGCCGGATCCAACCGACGGGGCCTGATTGTGTTGGGTTGCTCCATGCTCCTGGCGCTCGGCGTTCTTCTCGGCAGCGCAGCAGCGCAACAGCAGCCAAGCGGCGGTAACGCCACGCTGTACGTCGGCACCTACGATCACGCGGTGACCATCATCGACGAAGCCACGATGACGGTCGCCGGACGCATCGAAACCACCGCCGGGATCCCTCGCAATCTGCAGCTGACGCCCGATCAGGAGCGGCTTTACTCCACGAGCGTCGACTTCGAGTACGTCGAGATCCTCGACGTTGCCAGCCGTGAGTCGATCGATGTCCACTCGCTGAGCCACGACAACTCGAAGGTGCGCATCTGGCAGGTCGCCGTTCATCCGAGCGAGGAGTACCTGATTCTCCACACCAGCACCGACACGAAGCACATCGACCGCTTCGAGATCGGACCGCCGGTGTTGCAGCAGTACGACCTCGAGACACGCCAGGTCACACGTGACATCCCATGGCCGGGCGGTGTGGAACGCGAGTTCAGCCAGATGATGTTCTCGCCCGACGGCGAACTGCTGTACATCATGACGGAGGAAGTGACCATCCTCGAGACCGAGAACTTCGAGGAGGTCGACTCATGGGAGATCTCGCGCCCGATGGAAGGCGGGATGGGGCCGCTGAACTTCGGCATCAGCCCCAACATCTACGACGAGCCGGGGTTTTTTACAGGGCTGTTCCGCACTACCGACCCGATCAACGGCAGGCGTCTGATGGGCGTGGCGCGCGTCAACCTGCCGGACAAGAGCGTCGACTACTACACCCTGGGCCCGTCCATGGGCGTCAGCTTCTCGCTCGCCCCGGACGGCAAGAAAGCCTACGGCCTGTACCAGAGCATCGGCCACTACGAGTTCTGGACCTTCGACCTGGAAGGGCGGCGAATAGAGAATCGCCAGGCCTTCCCAGGGCGCCCTCGAATGAGCGTCAAGCCGAGCTCGAACGGCGAGCTGCTCTACGTCTTCAACGCCGGCAACACGATCGACATCTATACCGCCGCCGACTACAGCTACCAGCGTACGCTGGCCCTGGACGCCGATACCACGACCACACTGATCGTGGTTCCAGCAACGGATTCCGGGCGCCCCTGAGAGCAGGGTTCTCGACATGACCGCCCGGGTGCCGCGCGGCGGCGAGCTCCGTTGGGCGATGGCCTACGTGGTGCCGTACTGGCATCGCCTGGCGCTGGTGATCGTGCTCAGCTTCGCCAGCACGCTGCTGTCTCTCTACGTCCCGTATCTGTCCAAAGACCTCGTCGACAATGCCTTGTTGGGACAGAACATGGGCGCGCTGGTGCGCATCATCGTGCTGTTCGGCGTCGCCACGCTGCTGGGCTTTGCGATCAACGTGGTCAGCGGGCTGCGCTACACGCGCGTGTCAGCCGAGATCCTCTTCGACATGCGACTCGATCTGTACCGGCACATGCAGCGGCTATCACCGCGGTTCTACGCCCACGCGAAGCTCGGCGACATCGTGTCGCGCATCAACAACGACATCGGCGAGATCCAGCGCATCGCCGCCGAGACCGCACTCGCCTGGGTGGGCAACATCCTGTTCCTGGTCGGAACGGTGGCGGTGATGATCTGGCTCGACGCCCGGCTGTTCGCGGTGAGCGTGGTCCTGATGCCGATCAGCATGGTGGCCTTGGTCTACTACCGACGGCGGCTCGAGACCAGGGTGCAGACGATGCGCGAGCGTAGCGCCGACATCGGCAGCTTTCTGATCGAGACACTGCAGGGCATGAAGCTCATCGTCTCGTCCAACGCCCAGTCGCGGGAGGAGGGGCGGTTCCGTGGCAAGAACGATGCCTTCATCGAGGCACTCATGGGCATGCGCCGGCTGAGTTATCTGGCCGGCGGCCTACCCGGGCTGATCCTCTCTGCCGGTACTGCCGTGGTCTTCCTATATGGCGGCAGCCGGGTCATTTCCGGCGCCATCACGATGGGAGATCTGGTCGCGTTCATGGCGTACCAAACACGGCTGCTCTCGCCGGTACAGGGCTTGATGGGCCTGTACACCAACCTGGCGACGGCCCGGGTCTCGTTGGGCCGCGTGCACGAGATCCTCGACACGCCGATCGAAGTGACCGAGCGGGACGATGCCGTGGCTCTCGGCGAAGCTCGCGGCGACGTGGAGCTACAGGGGGTGAGCTTCACGTTCGACCGCGGCGGCGCGGTTCTCGATGACGTCACGCTGGCGGTACAACCGGGCGAGGTGGTCGCCATTGTCGGACCGAGCGGCGGCGGCAAGTCGACCGTCGTCGATCTCCTACTTCGCCATCTCGACCCCGACGAAGGAGACGTGCGCCTCGATGGTCATCGACTGCGCGATCTACGTCTCGATGACGTGCGCCGCCACATCGTGGCGGTGGAGCAGGAGCCGTTCGTCTTCAACACCACCGTTGCCGAGAACATTCGCTACGCGCAGCCTGGCGCCAGCGACGAGCAGGTGCGCACCGCCGCCCGATCAGCAGGCGTTGCAGGGTTTATCGACGGACTGCCCAACGGCTACGACACCGTGGTCGGCGAGCGCGGCATGGCCATATCGGCCGGCGAGCGGCAGCGGATCGCGATCGCGCGGGCGTTTCTCGCCGACCCGGCGGTGTTGGTGCTCGACGAGGCCACAGCATCGCTCGATCCAGTCTCCGAGCGGCACGTCATCGAGAGCTACGAGGCGATCATGCGCGGCCGCACCACGCTGCTGATCTCGCACCGCTACGAGATGGCCCGGCGGGCTGACCGGGTGGTGGTGGTGGACGGCGCGCGTATCGTCGAACAAGGAGCCCCGGCGACCCTGGCGGCGAGTGGCGGAGCGTTCTCGGCGCTGTTCGCAACCGACGTCGAGCGGCCCGCGATCCACCCGGCCCACGGTGCGGAGGCGACGAAGGACCCCTCCCTCACATGAGGTATCGCCTCGACGAGCCGCCGTTTGACGGCAATGGTTGCGGCGTCGGGATCGCGATCGTCGACAGCGGCATCAACACCGACAACCCACATGTCACGGCGTACGCGTCCGGCGTGGCAATTGACCGCGACGGGAACGAGCACAACGACATGCTCGACCGGCTGGGCCACGGTACCGCGGTGGCGGCGGCGATCCAGGAGAAGGCACCGGGTGCGGAGCTGCACGTTGTGCGGGTGTTCGAGACCTCGTTGTCGACAAGCGCCGCGAACCTGGCACGAGCGATCGACTGGGCGGCCAAACAGGGGCTCCGCCTCGCCAACCTCAGCCTCGGCACGCCCCGCCGCGAGCACACCGAGTTGCTACGCGACTCCGTGCTTCGGGCGCTCGAAGCCGGCCTACTGGTGGTCTCGGCCCGAAGTCACCGTGCTATGCGCTGGTGGCCTGGAAGCCTGCCTGACGTAATCGGCGTGGTGGCCGACGTGGAGTGCCCCCGTGACGAGATCATCGTCGACGACGCGGCGCCCGGCGACGGGTTGACGTTGCGAGCGTCGCCTCTACCTCGGCCCATCCCCGGGGTGCCACCGGAGCGTAACGTGCGCGGCATCAGCTTCGCTGTGGCCAACGCGACCGGATTCCTCGCTCGCGCCATGGCATCGCGGGCCGGATCCGATTGGCTGGCGGAATCCATCCGACACACCGAAGGCGAGATCGGGACGACGACGGGCTAGTCGAACGACCAGCGCATCAAGTCGTCGCCAGCCTTCACCAGCAGATCGTCGTCGTGGATGATCGGGTACGCCCAGACCGCAGCGTCGGCAACCGTGTACTCGGCGATCAACTCGAGACCGGGCCTCGTTCTTCGCGCCACGTGGAGATCTCCCTCGTTCATGACAAAGAGCACATAGTCGCCGGCCGCCAGCACCGCTCCGTTCCCCCCCGATCGACCGTCGGTCATCCAGGCGGCTTCGCCGGTGGCCGGGTCGAGGGCGAACAGCTGACCCTTCCGCTGACCGGAGATACCGAACAACTCGGTACCCTCGAGCACGAGGTTGCTCCAGAAAGGCTTGATCTCGTCGTTCCTCCACACAGAATCGACCGTCCAGCCCTCGGCACCCCTCATCGGTGCGACGGCCTCCGTCCCGTGTCGGACTCCTGCGATGATCACCACCTGCCCAGCGACGATGGGCGACGGAATGTTCGTCGAGCACGAGCCCGGCACTCCCTGCAAGGGGTGGCTCCAGAGAAACGTGCCGTCGTCCGCGTCGAACGCCACGGCCGCCTCATCGGTCATCGTGACGATCTATCGGACGCCGTCGATCGTCGCCAGCACCGGTGACGCGTTGCCCGCCGCCGGACCACTCCAGGTCCACACCGTCGACCGACGTCGCTCTAGTCCTCGGCACGCGCCGAGAGTACCGCGGCCACTTCGTCGTCATCGAGCACCGGTGTGATCGTGTGGTCTACCACGTCACTCCATTCAACGGCGAACTGATAGATTGCCGTCGGATCGTCGGTCTCCAGCAGAATGAAGCCGTGTCGACCGGCGGCGGCATGCCAGCGATCCACCATCGTGACTCCTTCGGGTGGAAGACCACCGCTGTCGAGAAAACGCTCGACAGCGGTCTCCCAGGCGTCGGAGGGAACCGCGTAGGTCATCATAAATCGCATGGCACGGCTCCCTGGCTGTTGCCGGATCGGGGACGATAGGTAGCGGAGACTCTAGCGCCAGCGGCCCAGAGGCACAACGGCGCCCTTAACGACGCGCCATCGCTGGCGGCGCCAGCTGGTCGCGCACCGCCTCGACCCAGTGCCGCGCCCGGCGACCGGTGAAGTGCTCGATCTGGTGGCGGCAGCTGAATCCGCAGGCGACGATCTCCGTGGCCCCGTCGAGTGCCCGAATCGCCGGGAACAACCGATCCTCACCGATCTTCTGCGAGATCTCGTAGTGCTCCTTCTCGTAGCCGAAGGAGCCGGCCATTCCACAACACCCGGAGTCGACCTCGTCGACCACGAGCCCGGGCACCTGGCCGAGCACACGCTTCATGGCATCGGTGCCGTACAGGGCCTTTTGGTGACAGTGTCCGTGGATCAACACACGGTCGGTGCTCGGCTTGAACTCGGGCTGGAGTCTTCCCGCAGCGATCTCGGCGTCGAGGAATACGTCGATCATCGTCACTCCGGCCGCCACACGATCGGCCAGCTCACGATCGGCCACCAGATCGGGCAGGTCGTCGGTCAAGGCGGACGCACAGCTGGGTTCGCAAACCAGCACCGGAACACCGCGTCGAACATAGGTATCGAGGTGTCGGAGCGTGGCTTCACCGTGCCGACGGGCCAGGCGCAGGAAGCCGTGCGAGATGCGCGGACGTTGGCAGCAGCCGCCAGATACCAGCTCCACCTTGTAGCCGCACGCCGTCAGCAGCTCGACGGCCGCCTTGCCGCTACCAGGCTCATGGCAATCGAGGTACGTATCGGCAAACAGCGCGACTTCGCGATCGCCGCCGGTCGCCGCCTGCTCACCCATCCAGCGCCGCAACGGCTGCGCGGCGAGCGTCGGCAGCGTGCGGCGACGATCGACGCCGCCTAGACGCTCCAGCAGATAGCGGAAGACGGGGCTCGATTGCACCGCGTTCATTGCCGGCGCCCAGCGGCCAACCAGCTGACGCGCCACCATGGCGGAGTCGCGAATCAGCCGATCGCGCAACGTCACGCCGTGCCGGTCATGGACCTTCTGCATGACCTCGCTCTTGAGCGTCGCCATATCGACGTTCGAAGGGCACTCCGTCTTGCACGCCTTGCAGGAAAGGCAGAGATCAAGCGCCTCGCGGAGGCGGAGGGCAGCGAGTCCATTAGCACCGAGCTGGCCTGACATCGCCAGACGCAGTGCGTTGGCACGTCCACGCGTCGAGTGCTCCTCGTCGCGGGTTGCCATGTAGCTGGGACACATCGTGCCGCCTAGCGTCTTGCGACACGCACCCACGCCACTGCACATCTCGACCGCGGCCGCGAAGCTGCCGTCGGCGCGATACTGGAAGATTGAGTCGCCCGCGTCCACACGATAGGTCTCGCCGTACCGCAGGTTGTGGTGCATCGGTGGCGCATCGACGATCTTGCCGGGATTCATCAGATTCTGCGGATCGAAGAGCGCCTTGACCTCGCCGAAGGCGCGGTAGAGCCGAGTGCCGAAGTAGCGTTCGTTAAACGGGCTGCGCACGAGACCGTCGCCGTGCTCCCCTGACCACGCACCGCCGTACTGGACGACGAGCTCGAACGTACGCTCGGCGATCTGCCGCATCTTCTCGATGTCCTCGCCGCGCCGCAGGTCGAGGATCGGTCGCACGTGGATCACACCGACGCTGGCGTGCGCATACATCGCCGCCTCGACACCAAGGCTGCGGCAGATGTCGAGCACCTTTTGGATGTACTCGGGGAGCACCGGAATCGGCACGGCAGCATCCTCGATGAAGGGCAACGGCTTACGGTCGCCCTTCATCCCCAGCATCAGACCGAGTCCGTTCTTGCGAACCTCCCAGACACGCTCCTGCCCGGCGGCATCGAGCAGAACCGGACAGGCGTATCCGAGGCCGCGCGCCGCAAGGTCGGCCGCCACCCGCCGCGCCCGATCGGCAACCTCAGCCGCGGTGTCACCATAGAACTCGACGATCAGCACCGCCGCGGGCTCACCCTCGAGGAAATCGTAGATCTGTGCCGCCTGGCGGTTGTCACGCGCCAGTCGCAATACCGTGTGATCGAGGATCTCGACCGCCGAAGGGTCGAACGGCAGAATGTGCTCAACGGCACCGATCGCCTCCATCAGCTCGGTGAAGTGCGCCACGCAAACGGACGTGTGGCCTGGCAGGGGCTCCAACCGGAGCCTGGCCTCAAGCGTGACGGCCAGCGTGCCCTCGCTGCCGACGAGAACCTTGGCCGGGTTCCAGCCATCGTCCGAGACCAACTCGTCGAGCGGGTAGCCGCCAACTCGGCGCATGACCTTCGGGTAGCGTGTGGCGATCTCGTTGCCGTTATCGGCGACGATCTGCCGCAGCCCACGGTAAATCTCCGCCTCGCGGCCGCCCCCCTGTACACGGGCGGCAAGCTCATCCGACGACTGTTGCCGCAGATTCAGGATCGTGCCGTCGACCAACAACACCTTCAACTCCTCGACGTGGTCGATGGTCTTGCCGAAGAGAATGCTCTTGGTTCCCGACGAGTTGTTGCCGATCATGCCGCCGACATTGGCGCGGTTGGCGGTAGCCGGGTCGGGTGCGAAATGCAGGCCGTGCTCGGCAACCACGGCGTTGAGCTCGTCGCGCACCAGGCCCGGCTCGACCCGTACGGTGCGCGCTGCGACGTCCAGCTCGAGGATACGGTTCATGTGCTTCGAAAGATCCAGCACCATCGCCGCCGCCACCGTCTGCCCGGCCAAGCTCGTGCCACCCCCCCGTGGGAGGATGGGTAGCCGATGCCGCGCGGCGATCGCCACGGCACTCTCCACATCGCCGGCGTCGCGAGGCAGCACCACCACGACGGGCAGAATCTGGTAGTTGCTCGCGTCGGTGGCATAGAGACCCAGCGAGACCTCGTCGGTGAGCACTTCGCCGCGGATCACTTGCCGAAGCTCGCGTTGCACAACACGGGGATCGAGGGTCATGGGCGAACGATAGCCGCAAGAGACCGCAGTTGCACGAGCGCCGTGCCGGTCACCAGGCGCCGGCGACGGCCGGGGCGAGATACCATGCGTGCCATTCGGGGCTCCCCCCGTCGGCCGACGATATCTCTCCCGCAACACAGAGGGCCTCCGTGCGGGCGCACAACCGCGGCTTCCTTGTCGTGTTCCTGGCCAGCGCGTGCCTCAGCACCCTGCCGGCGGCCGTCAAGATCGGGCTCACCGTAGGCTCTGCTGGGCCGCTACAGCTGTTGGCGCCCCGGATGATCCTCGGCAGCGGCTTGATCGGACTGTATCTGTTGCTACGTCGATCCGGAGTCATCCTGATCGATCGACGCGGCCGCAGCAGCGCGGCGTTGGCGGGCGCTCTGAACCTCATGAGCCTGCTGTTCTTCTACTGGTCCCTGGGGCGAATCGACGCCGGCATCGGCATGCTGGTGTTCGCCACCTATCCAGCGCTCCTGCTCGGAGTGCTGGCGCTGTGCGGCGAGACCATCGCGCGGCTCGATTGGATACGACTGGGAATGGCGCTGCTGGGCATTGCGCTGGTGTCGGACCTGACCGGTGACGTGGACCTACTGGGAATCCTGCTCGCTGCGACTTGTGCCATCTTCTATGCCCTTTACATGTTCGTCATCCATGCGCGCCTGGTGGCGTATCCGGCGACCAGCGCGGCGTTCTGGGTAACCGGCACGATGGGGATCCTGGCCTATGTGCTACTTCCGCTCGAGGCACCTCGCGAGGCGCTCTCGAGCGTCGGTTGGGGGGTCGTGCTGTGGTCAGCGATCATCGGCACCGCCATCGCCCGCGTAGCTACGATCCAGGGGGTACGTCTTCTCGGCGGCGGCCAGACCGCCCTGCTCATGCCGATCGAGGCGGTCATGAGCCTCGGCTGGGTGGCCCTGTTGCTTGGTGAGCGACTGTCGCCGACGCAATGGCTCGGCGCCGGCACGATCATCGGCGCCGTGGCGCTGGCACCGGCCCGGCGGATACAGCTGGACCGTCGCGCCCGGCACCACACGGCGAGCGGCGCGGGAGCGGCCACCGAAACGGCCCGACACCGGCCTCGGTCGGCAGAGCCCAGCCGACTACAGGATCCCGGCACCCACTAGCAGCAGGAAAGCCACCGCAACCGGAATGACAAAGGTCATCAGCGGCATCCATGCTGCGGTGACGTACACCCTGCCGGCGCCGGCGTTGGTCTCGTCGCGAAAGCGATCGAAGCCCCAGACAAAGGCGACATACAAAGCCAGCGTGAGACCGCCGATCGGCAGCAGGTAGCGACCCGAGGCCGCGTCCGCGAAAGCGAATAGGTCCATCCCGAATAGACGCAGACCCGAGCCGAGCGCCAAGGACAAGATCACCGGAACCGATATCAGGGCAAAGAAGCCTGCCAGCAACCACGTGGCGCTGGCTCGACGCAGCCTGCTCAAGTCGGTGAGCGTCGTGGCCAACACCTCGAACACGGCGGCCGAGGAGGTAATAGCGGCCAGGATCAACAGGAAGAAGAACGCGCTGCCGAACGCCATTCCGGCGGGCATGCGCGCGAACATGTTCGTCATCGTCACGAACAACAGGCCGGAGCCGCTATCGGGCTCGAGTCCGAAAGCGAACAGCGCCGGGAAGATCACGAGGCCGGCGAGAAAAGCAACGAATGTGTCGCAGGCGACCACCAAAGCGGCGTTGCCAGGAACATCGGTATTGTCTCGGTGCAGATAGCTGCCCAGCCCGAACGCCGCTGCCATGCCGATGCCGATCGAGTAAAACGCCTAACCCAGTGCCTCCAACAGGCTGCCGCCGTTGATCGCTGCGAAGTTGGGCGTCAGGTACCAGACGAGGCCCTGCCAGGCACCCGGATAGGTCAGCGATCGGACCGCCAGCACGACCAGCAGCACGAAGAGCATCGGCATGGCGTACACACCGACACGTTCGAGACCTCGCCGCAGCCCACGACTAGCGATCAAACCCAGCAGCACGATCACCAGCATGGTGTAGACGATCACCGGGCCAGGGGTGCCGATGAACGTCTCATAGGTGGCGGCGAGTTGATCCGGCGGCACCGCAGCCAGTTGCCCGGTAACAATCATGTGGAAGTAGCCGAGAATCCACCCGATCAGCATCAAGTAGTACGACTGCATCAGCAGCGCAGCCAGCAGGCCCAGCCAGGCGATGAGGTTCCACGGGCTCCACACCGACCCGGTGAGCCTGATCATCCCCGCTGCTGGGGTCAGCTGCGCCTTGCGGCCGAGGCTGATCTCGGCGGTCATCAGCGGGATGCCGATGAGGATGCTGAACAGGACGTAGACGAGCAGGAAGGCCCCGCCGCCGTTGGTCCCGGTCAGGTAAGGGAACCGCCAGATATTCCCCAGGCCGATGGCGAACCCCGCCGTCGCCATGATGAACCCGAAACGACTGGCCCAGGTTTCGCGCAATACGGGTGCCTCGCGAGGGAACCAGCACCTAGTGTACGCAATCGACGTCAGCGGTCGGCCGTTCCAACGAGCAAGCGAGACTTCCCGCGCTAGCTGCTCGTGCCGGCTCCCTCGGACTCCTGGGTCTCTCCGGACTCCTCGGACTCCTGGGTCTCCTCGGGCTCGGTAACAATGCCGAGGCCGACGAGGTCGTCATGAGACGCCATCTGCGTTCCCGGCTTCTTGCCATGACGACGCTCGCGCTTGAGCGCTTGTTTCTCCGCCTTGCGACGCTCGCGTTGTCGCTTGGCCGCCTCTCGCTGCCGCTTCAGTACCGATGTTCTACTTCGTCTGGCCATAAACCCCTGCAATCGTTGTCTGGAATCGAAGGCGTCGTTGCCGCCTTGCCCAGCGTCAACGAAAGCAGCGCCACACCCGATTTCAGGCGTCGCGAGCCGAAATCACATTCGGCGCCATTCACAATTTCCATTGGTGTCCGTGGAATTCTAGCAGGCACACGTATGCTGGGCTCCACGCGGCCGTGACGCCGTGGGGTCTCGTTGCAGGAACCGCACGCCGTTCACCCGAGTGAGCCGGTCGCTCGACGTTCAATGAATCAGGTAGAGCTCCTCTTGCGGCGCAAATAGGTACTCGACCCCATCTTCCGTCACAATCGCCCCTTCATGGTCCCACCAGAGCAAGTACTGATCTTCACCCTCGCCAGCCGGCGACGGCATGTAGAAGAAATACTCTAGGACAAAGTGGTGGTTGGGCGCCAGAGGTATGGTCTTCGACCACTCCGGACCGTACGAACCTATCCGGGGAGCAAAGTACGTCTCGGCCACCCGCTCTCGTGCGCCTTTCATCTCGCCGTGCGCGTCGATCGTCAGGTGGGTCTTGGATGGATCGAATCCCGCGGAGTACACGGGGAAGTTGTTCTTCGGAATGACCATGTGCAGCTGATCATCCCTGACAATGATCCCCTCTTCTTCGAACATACGCGTGTAGTCCTTGGCGATCTGTCGAGGAGTGCGGCCCGACCGGATGGTCTCCGAGAGGATCTCGTCGATCTTCAGATACTCCGCCCAGAGCCTCTGAACCTCAGGCGGCGGCTCGACCTCGCCGTCGCGCAGCACGTAGGCGTACATTCCCACGCCCTCAGCCGCGAGAATGTCGCCTCCCTGGATCACACTGTTCTCCCAACCGGCGCTCCTTCCTCTCTGTGAGAGTCCGGCGCTCATCCGACGAAGGACCGTGGCTCCCGCGTAGTAAAGCTCTCGACCGAACTCTGTGGTCCTGGTCACGCCCGGCTCTACTTCATCGAAAGCTCGGTGTACGCGCTCGATCTCGTCCTCGCGCATTCTCTTGAGCAGCTCGACTTCGCGCGGCACCTTTTGCGTGATGTAGTCCATCAGGACGTACTCTGACGACACCAGCCTCTCGGCGTACCTCTCGCCGAGCTCTTCGGCCAGGAGCGTGTAGTCGGTATGGGAGATGCCGTCGTCGTGTCCTCGGTACGTAGCCCACTGCGCCAGATCCCGCTTGAAGTTCACGGCGATCCGTTGGGGATCCCGCGCCGCCACGAATGCTCTGAGACCCTTGAACCGGTAGTCGTACTCGGTCATCGGGCCTCCTACCGGCTGCCGAACGAGCACTGGGTCGCCAATGATGTCGTAGGCTCCGAGCACTTCAATCGGATCCTCGTAGTCCGAGGGGTCCCCCCAGTCTCGATGTGACGCGCCCCAGCGGCGCCCGAGAATCGCCCGCTCGATTCGGTCACCACCCCGGTCGGTGAAAACGAACACGCCGGAGGGACTGCCGAGCTCCTCAGCACCGAAGGAGTCGGGAATCGCCTCTCGCATGACATGGATCCACATGTCGACACTGTTGTCGCGCATTGCTCGAGGCAGCACAAGATCGAACTTGTCCCGACGAATCTGATTGTTCGCTTCGTTCAAGCTGAGCTCTGCGCGGGTTTGCGCGAAGACCCCGAGCTGAGAAGAAAGGCCGATCAATAGAAACATCGGCAGGAGATTCGGCAGCGTGACTCGCGAACCCGACGGGGCGTTCCGGTTCGTTGGCATGGGTCCTTTGGAGCTGCGTGATCGGTGGCCGAGGTCTCGTTCGGACAAACTCCTTCGGGCATCGCCTGATGCCCTGTACATCGCCGACCAGCCACGGATGGTAGCACCCGCGCGTCGCTGTCCCGCAGGGCCGAGCCGAGGACAGACGGGATCACGGAACTCTGGCTCCTCTGAGACCGATGGTGTCCGGAGGTCTCTTGTGCCAAGCGACAAAGCCGGGCGACGTGGATGCCTCAATCGGTAGATCTTGGATCCTCGTCGTCGGGCCCGGGAGAACGGCAATTGTGCTTTCGCGTACGCATCAGTCGTTTACTCAACGCGCAGCGCCTCGATCGGGTCCACTCGCGTGGCTCGCCAGGCTGGCACGAGGCTGGCGACGGTGGCGGTCGTCAAGGCGAACGCCACCCCGATGCTGAAAACCCGTAGGTCGGTTGCGCTCACCCCGATCAGCAGGGGGACGACCAGCCGAGCGGCGGCGATGGCGAGCAGCGACCCCAGCATCGAGCCGATCGCGGCCAGTACGAACCCTTGCCGAAGCACCATCGACAGCAAGCGTCTGGGCGCAGCACCGAGCGCAATGCGCACTCCGAACTCACGCAGCCGCTGGGTTACTGAGTAGGCGATCACGCCGTACAGCCCCACGGTGGCCAAGGCGATGCCGAGAAGCCCGAAGGCCGTCACCAGACCACTGGCCAGCCGCACGAGCATCAGCGCGCGACCGTCGCGCAGGTGAGCCTCCATCGTCACGACGCCGAACGCCGGCACCGTTGGGGCCAGCTCCGCCAGCGCCCGACGGAGCGGATCCACTAGATCGAGCGGGTCGCCGGCAGCGTGGACAACCACGGTGGCGGCTTCCGGGTATTCCTGCGCCACAGGGATGAAGAAAGCAGGCATGGGATCTTCCCAGATGAGCGCGTACTTGCCTTGCTCAACCACGCCCACGACCTCCCAGTCCAGACCCACGCCATCCACGAGGCGCCTACCGATCGGATCCTCTCCCGGCCACAGGTGTTCGG
This sequence comes from Acidobacteriota bacterium, assembly GCA_036012155.1. Classification (GTDB taxonomy): domain Bacteria; phylum Acidobacteriota; class UBA890; order UBA890; family WLXD01; genus DASCOT01. The sequence goes on along the minus strand of DASCOT010000150.1, from coordinate 8,345 downwards.
CCATGAACTCGTTCACCAGCGCCACATTGCCGCTATCGGCAGTATCGCTGTCGCTGAGCTCGCGGCCCCGCAGCAGCCGTACACCCGCGGCCTCCAGGTATCCGGTGGAGACGGTGAAGTAAGGCGTCAGGACGCCTTGCTCCTCGCCCAACGCCGCACGCTCCTCGTCGAGGGTATCGGTGAATCTGCTCCGCGGACTAAACGGCGGGGCATTGGTAATGCCGGCCGAGATCACGCCGGGAAGAGCACGAGCGCGCGCCAGCAGCTGGCGGAACAGCTCCTGACCCTCGGTCGCATCCACGTCGACTACTGACGGGTCGAACGAAAACAACAGTCGGTCCTCGGTCGCGAAGCCGAGTTGCGCCCCATGCGCGTTCTGCAGGCTGCGAACGAATAGCCCGGCGACTATCAGCAGGACCACCGATACGGCTACCTGCGCCACCACTAACGCGCTGCGGGTGCGCTGACGTTGACGGCCCGCCGACGCCCCCCGAGCTCCATCGTTGAGGCCGAGCCCGAGATCTCCGCTCGATGCCCGCAGCGCCGGTAGCAACCCGGCGACCAACCCGGCGCCGACGGCAATCATCAGCCCGAACACGATGACTCGCAGATCGATGTGCAACGGAAGGCGCAGAGGCATCTCGAGCTGCCAGCTAGAAACCACCGACCGCAGGGTGGCTGCCGACCAGATAGCGATGATGACCCCGGCTACGCCACCGGCCAGGCCGAGCAGCGCGCTCTCGGTGGCCAGCTGTCGCACCACCCGCCCGCGGCCAGCGCCCAGCGCCGAGCGAATGGCGATCTCACGCGCTCGACCGGTGGCACGAGCAAGCATCAGATTGGCAACGTTGGTGCAGGCGATCGTCAGAACCAAGGCCACCAGCACCAGGAAGACTACGGCGATGGAGGCAAACTGGCCGCCCGCAGACGGATCCGGGCGGCCGGCACGCTCGGGGATCACCTTCAGCCCGCGCTCGGCGTTGTCGTCGGGGTAGGTCTCGCGCAGCCGTTCCCAGGCCGCCTCTGCGCTGGTGCCCGCCTGCGCCGGCCCGAAGCCGTCGGCCAGCCGGCCCATCAACCGGAAGGCGCCGGCACGCCGTGATTGCAGCCAGGCCACGTCTGTCTCATCAATCGCCACCAGCGCCCCCACCGGCAGATAGAGCTGCGGGGCCAGCATTGACTCGACCCCGAGGTAGTCCTCCGGAGCCACTCCGACCACGGTGAACGGTACGCCGTTGATCTCGACGTTCGATCCCACCACGTCCGGGTTGCCGCCGAGCCGTGACTGCCAGTAGCTGTGATCGAGCACCACGACGGCGGCGGGAGTGTCGACCAGCCCCTCGGCGTCGTCAAAGCCGCGGCCGTGACGCATCTGCACACCGAGCAGGTCGAAGTAGTTGGCGCTCACGGTATAGGCGTAGATGCGCTCCGCCAGGCCGTCGGCAGTGGTCAGGCTGACGGTCGTGAATGAGTACGCCAGCAAATCGTCGAAGCCCTCGAGATTGTCGCGAAGATCCTCGTAGTTCGGGTACGACACGTTCCGCAAGAACGGATTGTCCGCTCTGGTGCCCATCACGAAGACCAGCTCGTCGGAGTCCTGCACGCCCGCCAGCGGGCGCAGCATGAGCAGGTCCACAACGCCGAAGATGGCCGTATTGACCCCAGTACCCAACGCCAGCGTAAGGATCGCCACGGTGGTGAAGCCGGGAACGCGGCACAAGGAACGGACGGCATAGCGCAGATCTTGAAGGAACGTTTGCATGAAGGTCTCCGGATGATCCGAAAGTGGAGGAAGCGTCAATGGCGAGTCGGAGCGGCAAGCTCGAACCCGTTCGAAGGGACGCCGCAACAGGCTGGTGACTCCGACGAGCCAACACTGAACCCACAGGCGCAGCGCGCGCAGGCTCAACGCCACCGATCCGAGCTCGCCGGCCGCCTGCGCCGACTCGGTCAACTCGGCAAAGCTCGGGTCGAAAAGCCAGCGGCGCCACCTGCGCGGCAGCGCGGCTCGCAGAAGTCGAATGCAGCGGCCGTCGATCGTCATGCTTCCTGCGAACGGGTAGAGAGCCTCTCGCCGTAGAATCGACAGGTGGCCGCGTGGGCCTCGCGCCCCGCTTCGGTGATCGCATAGCGTCGCTCGCGCACGACTTGGCCATTCACCTTCTTTGGCGCGTACGAACCGCACACCAGGCCAGCCTTTTCGAGCCGTGCCATGAGCTCGTAGAAGGCCGGAAGCGTACGCCCGGCGCCGTGATCGGCCAGCGCCGCCCGAACGTCACGGCCGGCATGCTCGCCGCCGACGAGCGACTCGAGGATCAGGAACTGCAGATGGGTCACGGGTGGCAGAACGCTCACGAAAATCCCTCGAATTCCGGCGTAACTTCTTGATCCTCAAGCTTTGTCGTATGGTCCTATGTAGGCCCACGCTATATAGACGGCGACGGGTCGTCCGGGTTTCATCGAATTGTCCGTGGCCGCGACGAGCTCGGCTCGCGCGGCGCCGGTACCGGGCGAGCATCGAGGCTCACGAACGTGCTGATCGAATCACGACCCTTGATCGCCTGGCCTTCGTGCGGCTGACTTGCTCGCTGTCGAGCGCTGGCAGTGTATGGTGGTCTGCCGATCCAAGGCCATCCGAAACCCAATCTCCACGAGGCAGCCTATGAGAATCCTTCGCACCGCCGTCGCTTGGTCGCTGGTGCTCCTCTGGCTGGCCCCGGGCAGCCCTGTCGTGGCCAGCCAACAGACCAGCGGCACCGAGGTGGGTGCCCTGCTCGCCGCCATGACTACCATCACGAATGCGCTGCGCGCCGGCGACGAAGAGACGTTCCTCGCCGGGTACACCGACGACCTGTTCTTCATGTCCGAAAACAGCACCCCGGTGATCGGCAAGGCTGCGTACACCGAACAGACCAACTTCGGTGGCCAATCGAGGGAATGGGTCGAGACCTACGTCGGGGTCATGGTGAACGGCGACTGGGGGCACATCATCGGCGACTGGACGTCCGGTGATCGCAGCGGCAAGGCGATCTATATGTTCGCGCGCCAGGACGATGGCTCCTGGAAGATCTCGCACGAGTTTGTCAACTCGAACGGCGCCCCGGAGGAAAGCCGATGAAGCGGCATGACCGCACGATCAGGATGCTCATATCGTTGGCCACGATCTCAGTTCTCGCTTGCGGCCCGACGCCGGAGCCGCCGGCACCCGAGCCGGCGCCAACGCCGAGCGTTGACGATGACCGCGCCGCCATCGACGGGCTGATGGATCGCCTCTCGGCCGCCTACGCGAACACCGACATCGACCAGTTGATGGACGTCTACACCGACGACCTCGTATACATGGGCGCCGGAGCGCCGCTGGTGCAGGGCGCTGCGGACTTTCGCGCCGCCAATGACCCGGTAGGCGCCTATGACCTCGTAATGCACAACGACGAGGTGGTGGTGACCGGGGACTGGGGCTATGCCCGTGGCACCTACGACGGCAATGATCAGTATCTGATGATCGTGCGCCGCGGCGACGACGGCGTGTGGCGGATCGCGCGGGAGATCTGGAACATCGCACCGGACGAGGAATAGTTATCACGGGCCGACGATGCCGAGACCTCGACAGGTACCGGGAATCGCCGTCGCGTTGTGCGGCGGTCTGTTGTGCGGCAGCGCTTTGGGGTTGCCATCGACAGCGATCCAGATCGGCGCGATCGGGCAGGCGCAGCCCGCGGCTGCCTTGCCTGAGGGTCGCCTGACCTTCGGTGCCTTCATTGCCGAGTTCGACCCGGACGGTGGCTTCCGGATCGACGGCGAAGGCTGGCCTCCGATGGCCGGCACCTGGGAGGTTCATGGCACTGAGCTCCGACTGATCTCGCCGGATGCCCCGGACGGCTGCAGTGACGTCGGACTCTACGCTTTCCAGGCACGGTCCGGGAGCTTGACCCTGAGCGTGACCTCGGACGACTGCAACCCCCGACGGATGATTCTCGACCGCAGTACGTGGCACCCACAAGGATCTGTCCCATCCATCGCGCTGCGGCAGATCATTCGCACGGCATCGGACACATTGGCATCGCTCCCCGGCGTTGCTGACAGCTCTGGAAGCTGGCCTTCTTTCCGCGGCGCAGCCGCATCGGGTAGCTCCGACGGCCAGAACCTACCCGATCAGTGGGATGTGGACGCCGGCGACGGGGTGCTCTGGCGTACTCCTCTCCCTGGACTCGCCCACTCGAGCCCGGTGGTCTGGGGCGATCGCGTGTTCGTCACCAGCGCCCTGGGGAGCCTCCCGGATGCGACGTTCCGCCCCGGTCTGTATGGCGACGGGGACGCGTCCGAGGACCGTTCGCTGCACCGTTGGATGGTCTATGCGTACGACAAGTCGAGCGGCCGCTTGCTCTGGGAACGCACGGCGCATGAGGGCCACCCGGTGGACAAGCGCCACATCAAGTCGACCTACGACAGCGCCACGCCGGCAACGGATGGCCGCATCGTCGTGGCGGCCTTCGGCTCGCAGGGGGTGCACGCGTTCGACGTCGACGGCGCCTTCTTGTGGAAGGTCGATTTTGGGCACCTCGATCTCGGCGCCTACGACGTGCCCACCTATGAGTGGGGCCCGGCCAGCTCACCGATCCTCTGGAATGATCTGGTCTTCGTGCAGTGCGATACGCAGCAGGATTCTTTCATCGTGGCGCTCGATGCGCGGACTGGCGAGACTGTCTGGAAGGCCGACCGCGACGAGCTGCCGTCGTGGAGCACTCCGACGGTCTATGAGGGCTCCACCGGGCCGGAGCTCATCACCAACGCCGCCAACTTCATTCGCGCCTACGATCCGCGAACCGGCCAGGAACTGTGGCGCCTCGGTGGCAGCTCCAAGATCACCGCCCCGACTCCGGTGTTCGTCGACGAGCTCATCGTGGTAGCCAGCGGCCGACACCCGGAGCGGCCGATCTTCGTGGTGCGCGCCGGGGCACGCGGCAACATTACGCTGCAGGACGGTCTGGAGAGCAACGAGTCGGTCGTTTGGAGTAGGCAAGGGAGGGGTCCCTACATGCCGACGCCGTTGATCTACCGCGGCATCCTTTACGTGCTGGGCAACAACGGCGTGCTCGACGCCTATGACCTGGTAGCCGGCGAGGAGCTGTATCGAGCTCGCGTGCCGCACCGCGGCAGCGGCTTCAGCGCCTCGCCGGTTGCTGCCGATGGCAAGATCTACCTGTCGAACGAGGACGGCGACGTGGTGATCGTCCGGGCCGGGCCGAAGTTCGAGCACATCGCCACCAACACGATGGGGGAGCTGCTCATGGCAACCCCGGCGTTGTCGGAGGGCGTGATGTACGTACGGACCTCCGGCAGCCTGTTCGCGATCGGGAGCTAGGCGGCGCGCGACGGCGCTTCCGATGCCCTGAGGTCAACGAGAAAGCGCCGCCACCTCGCTCGCGAAACGCTCCACCTCGTCCTCGGTGTTGTAGTAGTGCACCGAGGCGCGCACCATGGACTGTAGGCCGCGTGCCTCCATATCGATCCGGCTCGAGGCGCGGTCGGTCACGCTGACGTTCACGCCTCGCGCGTTCAACTGGCTCCTCAGGTCCTCCGGCTCTCGATCGTCGACAGTGAACGTGACGATGCCGCATTTGTGGCGACCGATGTCACGAACCTGAACGCCAGCCATCGCCGACAGGGCGCTGCGCAGCGTCGCCGCCAAGTGAACTACGCGCGCCTGAATGGAGTCGATGCCCCACTCCAGGACATACTCAACCGCGGCACCGAGCGCGATTTGCCCCGCCACGTAAGACTCCCAGTTCTCGAAGCGTCTTGCGGTGGGGTGGATCTCGTACTCATTCCGCGCCGTCCAGGAAGCGGCTCGCATATCGAGGAAGGGCGGATCCAGCCGTTCGATCATCTCTCTTCGAACATAGAGGAAGCCGGTACCGCGCGGCCCTCGCAGGTACTTCCTCCCCGTGACCGAGAGCATGTCGCAGCCGAGCGCGTCCACATTGAGCGGCCACTGTCCAGCTGACTGACACGCGTCGAGCAGGAAAGGGACGCCGGCCTCTCGGGTGAGCTTACCCACCTCTTCCGCTGGGTTCACCAGACCGCCGTTGGTCGGCACGTGCGTCAGCCCCACCAGTGCGACCCCGCCGCGCCGGAGCTCGGTTCGGAGCGCGTCCAGCGAGATCTGCCCGTCGGCGTCGCTGGGCACGACCTCGACTACCGCCCCTGTCTGTCCGGCAACCTGCATATAGGCGATGTAGTTGCTGACGTATTCCGCTTCGCAGGTGAGGATGCGATCGCCCGGCTTGAAAGACATGGAGTAAAACGCCATGTCCCAGGCACGCGTGGCGTTCTCGACGAGGGCGATCTCCTCCGTCCCACACCCGAGGAGCTCTGCAATCGCCTGGTAGGTTCGGCGATGCTGCTGCGCCGCCGCGTCCGCAGCCTCGTATCCCCCCATCTCTGCCTCGGCGCGCAGGTGACCATACAGAGCGTCGAGCACCGGCGTCGGGGTGAGTGCGGAGCCGGCATTGTTGAAATGCAGTACGCGCTCCGCGCCGGGTGTCTCCTGGCGAGCCCGAACCACGTCGATCTCTGATTGGGGGGCAGGCCTGAGGCTTGTCACCTTGGCTCCTCGGAAAGCCCGCTCATCGACCTCCTCGGGCGTTCGAATGAAATCCAGAATGGGAGGGAGCTGCGATCAGCGCGTCGCGGCCTCGACGCGCTCGAAGTGCTGCTCGATCCACTCCACCCAGCGTCGCCGCAGGTCGCGCCGATGCACCGGGTCGGCCGGGAAGTGCCCGCTCACCGGATACACCACGAACTTCACCTCCACACCGTTGTCCTTGAGCGCGTGATAGAGCTTGTACGACTGGCTCACTGTCACCCGCTCGTCACCGGTATTGGAGATGACGAGGGTCGGCGTGCGAATTTGGTGCGCGTAGGCCATGGGCGACTGCCGCCAGTAGTTCATCGCGTTGTCGTTCAACCACGGCGATCCACCGAGGCCGAAGCCCGCCCAGATATTCATGTCCGCCATGCTGTACCAGTCGAACCAGTCGGTCACGGCGGCACCGGCCATGGCTACTGCCCAGCCGTCGTAGTGAGCCGTGAGCCAGGCGGTCATGTAGCCGCCGTACGACCATCCGGAGACGGCGATGCGGCTGTCGTCGACGATCCCGAGAGCCTTTACTGCCGCGACACCCGACATGACATCCCGCCCCGGCCCCTCCCCGGCATCGTTGATCACGGCGCTCTGGAAAGCCTTCCCTTGCGTGCTGCTGCCACGGTAATTGGGGCTGAACACCAGCCATCCCTGCGCCGCCATGATCTGGTTGAAGGTCGAGAACGCTTCGATGGAGGCTCCCATCGGGCCGCCGTGGATGGAGAGAACCAACGGGTAGCGATGTCCTGGCTCGAAGTCGGGCGGGTAGACGAGCACGCCGTTCTGCGCGAAATCGTCGGGCCCGTCCCAATCGACCGTGGCCACCTCGCCTAGCTTCATGGAGGCAAGCGCGTCGTTGAAGTCGGTCAGGCGCCGGGGCCTCCATTCGCCCGCCTGCATCACATACAGCTCCGAAGGGCGCTGCGCCTCCCGGCCGACGAATACGACGGTGCCGTCGGCGCCTACAACCGGAGATCCGGCGTGGATTTCCCCCAGGTCGAGCCGCTCAGGGGGCCCGTCGAGAGGCTGGTGCCACATCGCCTGCCAGGTCAGATCCGTGCCCCGCACCAGAAGCGATTGGCTGTTGGAGAGCCAGGCGGCGCCTCCCAGACTCCGATCGATCTCGGCGGTAACGTCCACGGGGTTACCACCATCGAGCGACTGGACGAATACACCCGAAGGATTGAAGCCGGGCTCGGGGCCACGCGAGCGGACGAAGCTCAGGGCGCCGCCGTCGGGCGAGAAGCTGCCTGGATACACCGGTGCGTCGAGCGGCAGGTTGCGGAACTCGCCAAGACCCAGATCCAAGAGTCGGATGATCGACCTATTCCGCTCGCCGGTATGGGGTCGCGGCTGCACGGAAAGGGCTACGGTGTGCCCGTCGGGAGAAACCACGAAGTTACCGACGCTCTCGGCACCCTCCGTGAGACGCTCGGCATCGCCACCCCCGACCGGGATGCGCCACAGGTGACTCGATGTCGGCGCCTGTTGGGTCAGATAGCTGTTGTAGCCCACTTCGAAAGAGCGGTTGTGGCGTTCCTCGCCGTGCCGCTCTTCGGGCGCGTCGGTGGTCGTGTACAGGAAGTGTGCTCCGTCGTTGCTCCATTCAAACGTGCCAATACCTCGCTCCACACGGGTGATCTGGCGCGCTTCCCCACCTCCCATGGGGAGAATGAAAATCTGGTCTTGCTCTCCGTCGGAT